>NZ_QHJH01000140.1 GCF_003947455.1 Streptomyces sp. WAC 04229
CGGAGGAGCCCGCCCATGTCCGCCCTGCTGCCCCAGCCTTCCCCTCCCGTGTGGCGCCACGCCCTCGAAGGCGCCCTCGCCGTCGCAGCCGCCCTCGTCACCATGGCCGCCACCGCCTGGGCGGCCCTGACCCTCCTCGGCGCCGGCACCGTCGCACCGCTCTCCCGGCTGGTGCCGACGCTGGTGAGCCTGGCCCTCGGCGGCGGCGTCACCCTGGAATCGGCCACCGAGTCCGACGAGCCCGCCGACGGAGGGGGGCTCGGCGGGCTGTTCGGCGGGGGCGGCCTGAGCCTGTCGCTCGCCGGTGAGGTGGCGCTGACGCCCCTGACGCTGTCGTTCCTGGGTACGGCCGTCCTGGCGATCGTGTTCTTCCGGCCCCTGCGCCGCAGGGCGCGGCCCACCCCGGCGATGCTGTGGGCGCGGTGCGGCGGCGCGCTGGCGACCGCCGGGGTGGCCGTCCCGGTGTGCGCGCTGCTGGCGCGGGGCACGGCCCGGCTGCCGGAGAGCGTGAAGGAGCGGATCGGCGAACGTGCCGGGGCGGGTCGGACCGGCGGATTCGGCGGGTTCGGTGGCGGTGGTGGCGGTGACCTCGCCTCGTCGCTGGCCTCGGTGAGCTTCCGGACCGATGCCGTCGCCACCGCCTTCCTCGGCCTCGTCGGCGTGGCCGCCGTACTCGCGGTCGGCTGCCTCGCCGCACGACGGACGACACTGCCACGCCCCCTCGCCCTGGGCGGGCCGCGGCTGAAGTGGAACGCCGCCATGTCCACCCTCACCGGGACAGCGGCCGTGCTGTGCTGTGCCACCCTGGCCGTCGCCGTCCTCGCCGGGGCCGCGGCCCTGACCGGACGGGAAGAGGCGGCCCGGGCTGCGGGCGTACTGCTGCTCGCCGGCCCCAATCTCGTCGCCGTACTGCTCACTGCGGGGATGGGCACCTCCTGGGAGGCGGACGTGCGGCGGCTGCGGCCCGACGGCGGCGGGATGGCCGGCATGCTCGGCGCGGGCGGGCAGGACGACACGGCGGGCGGCGACCGGTCCCTGGACCTCGGGCACTGGGCGGGCGCCGGCGTACCGCTGTGGGTGACCGGACTGCTGCTCGCTCTGCTCCTGCTGCTGCTCGCCGGGTATGTCGCCGCCGCCCGTACCCCGGCCCGCACGGCGCGGGAGGACACCAACGCGCTGCTGGGCCGCCACACGGACACCGCCCTGCGCGTGGGCGTCGCGGTCGCCGTCGCGACGTTCGTGCTTCCCTTCCTCGCGCGCGGCTCGCTGCGGATCGGCGTCAGCCTCATGGGCAGTGAGATGGGCGGCCTCAGCGCCGCCCTCGACACGGGCCCCCGGCTGTCCGCGCTCACCGCGTTCGCCGTGGCCGCCCTCGCCTCGTACGGCGGAAGCCGCCTGCACGGCCGACGGGCCCGGCGTCGCGAGCCCTCGGCGGGGAACCCCGCACCGCGCCCCGGCGCCGTGTCCTCACGGCGGGCTCGTTCTCCCGAGGGCCGTGTGATCTCCTGAGGAGCGGTTCGAGCACTGCCAGCGAGAAGGCACCATGGCACCCGGGAAGGCGGCGAACAACGATCATGGCGGCACCCACACCCCCCTCACACGCCGCGGACCGCCCGGACCACCTGCTCGTCGTCGACGACGAGCCCACCGTCCGGGAACTGCTGCGCACCGCCCTGCGCTACGCCGGCTTCGACGTCGACGCCGCCGCCACCGGCCAGGAAGCCCTCGACCGGGCCGCACGGCACACCCCCGACCTCGTCCTCCTCGACGTCATGCTCCCGGACATGGACGGCTTCGAGGTGATCCGCCGCCTGCGCGCCCAGCCCCGCTCGCCGCTGCCCGGCCGGGGCGGCGACCTGCCGGTCCTCTTCGTCACCGCACGCGAAGACCGCCAGGACCGGCTGCACGGACTGGCCCTCGGCGGCGACGACTACGTCACCAAACCCTTCGACCTGGAGGAACTGATCGCCCGCATCCACGCCGTACTGCGCCGCACTCGGGGCGAGCACCCGGCCCGCCTCACCGTCGGCGATCTGCACCTCGAACCCGACAGCCACCACGTCACCCGGGCGGGCCGGACCGTGCGGCTGTCCCCGACCGAGTTCCGCCTGCTGCACTTCCTGGTCGCCAACGCCGGCCGGACGATGACGAAGAGCCAGATCCTGGACAGCGTGTGGGAGTACGACTTCGGTGGCGACCCCGGCATCGTCGACACCTACATCAGCTACCTGCGCCGCAAGGTCGACACCGACGGACCCAAACTCATCCACACCGTCCGCGGCGTCGGCTACGTCGTCCGCGGGCCCAGGCCGTGAAGCGCCCTGGCCCGACGTCACCCGTGTGGCCGGGCCGGTTGTCGTTGCGCACCCGCCTGCTGTGCCTGTCCGTCGCGCTGGTCGCCGTCGGCCTCTTCGGCATGGGCCTGCTCGTCACCACGATCCTGCACGGTTACCTCCAGGGCCGGGTCGACGACCGGCTCGTCCTGATCAGCCGGGTCGCCGCCCGGCTGCCTTCTCCCGCCGGCACCGACACCGCGCCGAGGGTGCGGGCCGTCAGCGTGCTCGGCGACACCGCCGTGACGTACGTGGACGACACCGGCGCCGTCCGCAGTGCGTTCGACGCCAGCACCACACCACCGGGCGGCGGCCCCGACCTGCCCCGCCTCGACCGCGCGGCCGTCCTCGCCCACGGGAGCCGGCCCTTCACCGTGCCCGCACGTGACGGCGAGGGCAGCTGGCGGGTGATCGCCCTGACCCAGCCCGCCCAGGTCTTCGCGCCGGACCGCTCCGAGACCCGCGGGAGTGTCGTCGTGGCCACCTCGCTGGACGAGGTCGACCGCACCATCACCAAGACCCGGAACCTCTTCCTGACGGCAGGCGTCGTCCTGCTGGCGGTCCTGGCCGCCGCAGGCTGGTTCGCCGTCCGCTCCGGACTGCGCCCACTGACCCGGATCGAGAAGACCGCGACCGCGATCACCTCCGGCGACTACTCCCACCGCGTCCCGGAACTGGCCGCGCCGCACACCGAGGTGGGACGCCTCACCGCCTGCCTCAACGAGATGCTCGGCCGCATCGACACGGCCTTCCGCGCCCGCGCGGAAGCCGAGGCGCGGACCCGGCGCTTCTTCGCCGACGCCAGCCACGAGCTGCGCACGCCGCTCGTCGGCATCAAGGGCTACACCGACCTGTACCGCATGGGCGCCATGCCCACCCGCGAGGACGTCGACCGGACGATGACCCGGATCGCGGAGGAGTCCGAACGCCTCACCCGGCTCGTCGAGGAGATGTTCCTCCTCGCACGCCTCGACGAGGACACCGAGCGCACGGGCACCGGCGGCACCCCCACCGTCCAGGAACCCGCCCTGGGCCTCGACCTCGCCCCCATGGACCTGCGCACCCTGGCCGCCGACGCCCTGCGCGACGTGCGCGCCCTGGATCCCGCGCGCCCGGTGACCCTGACCGGACCCGTCGGCGGAAAGCCCGCCACCGCCCCCAGCCACGGCGACGAGGCCCGGCTGCGCCAGGTCGTCACCAACCTCATCGGCAACGCCGTCACCCACACCCCTCCCGGCACCCCCATCCGTATCGGCGTCGGCGTCGTCGGGCCCCACGCCGTCCTGGAAGTCGCCGACCAGGGACCCGGCCTCACCGCCACCGAACGCGACCACGTCTTCGACCGCTTCTACCGCACCGACGACTCGCGCACCCGCGCCACCGGCGGCTCCGGCCTCGGCCTTGCCATCGCCCACGCCCTCGTCACCGCCCACGCCGGCCGCATCACCCTCGACACCGCCCCCGGCCGCGGCTGCGCCTTCCGCATCCTGCTGCCCCTGCTCGCCCCACCGGACGACCGGACCGCAGACGCGACGACATGAGCGAAGGGCTCCGCGGCCGCTTCGGTCCCTGCCTCCGCACGACGGAGACGGGCCGAGAGGTCGTCTTCGGCGTCCACACGAACCGCCTCGGTGAGGAGGAACGGGCGTCATCCATCCGTCAGGTTCTGGATGGTTTCGAGTGTCCGCCGTGCTCCGTTCTCCTTCGCCATGTGTTGTGCCGCCGTCGCGGCGGCTCGGCTGTGTGACTGCTGCCTCACCACTCGGTTGAGGGAGTCGGCCAGCCGTTCGGCGGTGAGGGACCGGAACGGGATCGGGTCGGTGGCGGCGCCGAGGGCGGCGAGCCGCCCGGCCCAGAACGGCTGGTCCGCGGTCACCGGGACGGTGACCGCGGGGACTCCGGCGCGCAGTGCGGCGGCGGAGGTGCCGGCACCGCCGTGGTGGACCACCGCGGCCAGCCGTGGGAACAGCAGGGCGTGCGGTACGTCGCCGATGGTGAGTACGTCGTCCCCGTCGGCGGTGAGTCCGGCGCTGCCGGCCTGGAGGATTCCCCGCAGTCCGGTGCGGCGCAGGGCTCGCACGGCGATCTCGCTCAGCCGTTCTCCCTCGCCGGACGCCATGCTCCCGAAGCCGACGAGGACGGGCCGGGGCCCGGCAGCCAGGAAGTCCTCAAGTTCGGCGGGCAGCCGCTCGGCCGGGTCGTGATGGGGCCACCAGTTGCCCACGACGTCGAGGCCGGGGCGCCAGTCGGAGGGACGGGGCACCAGGGCCGTGCTGAAGCCGTGCAGGACGGGCCAGTTCGCCCGTTCCTGTCGTCGGCGCGTCTCGGAGGGCGAGGTCGGGGCGAGGCCGAGGCGGTGGCGCAGTTGTGCGACCGCCTGTTCGTAGACGCGGTCGGCCATCCGCAGTGCGAAGCGTCCCGTTGCCCGGTTGCCGAGTCGGCCCAGTGAGCGGGAGCCGGTCACGACGGGTGGGAAGTCGCCGGTCGGCGTGGTGGGCTGGAGATACACGCCGAGGCTCGGTGTGCCCGTGGCCTCACAGAGGTGCCAGCCGAGCGGGGCCGTGGTGGTCGACAGCAGGAGCAGGTCCGTGCTCTCGTCCACCGCGTCGGCGAAGCCCTGACCCAGTTCGGTGACGAACGCGGCCGCCGTGCGCATCACATCGCGTCTGCGCGTGCCGCTGCCGCGCACGCGAGTGTCGGCGGGCAGACGGCGCACCTCCAGCCCCGCCTCGCGTGCCAGGGGTTCGAAGGTGTCGGGGACGGCGAGGGCGACGTCGTATCCGGCCCGGCTCAGTTCGGCGCCCAGGCCCGTGTAGGGCGCGACGTCGCCGCGCGATCCGGCCGCGGCGATCAGGATCCTCATCGTTGCTCCTCACAATCGGTGCGGCGGCCCGCGTGGCGGGCCGCGTTGGCGTGGACCGCCTTGCGCGTGTAGGCGGCCAGGCCCGGGCGTTGCTGCGAGGGCGGTACGACCAGGGCGAAGGCGCGCGGGTCGGCGACGAAGTCGTCCGCGATGCGCCGGTGCATGTCGGGCGGACAGGAGGTGAACCAGCGTGCGATGTGCAAGCGGTGCTCCTCGGCGAGGTCCATGGCCCGCCCGCCGCAGCTCGGTTCCCCTTCGTCGAAGGCCGAGAGCAACTCCGCCCGCCAGGCGGCTGCTTCGCCCATGAGCAGTCGCCAGTCCTCCTTGGTGTGCGCGTCCGCGCGCGCCATGGCCTCGCGCTGTCCGTCCGAGTGCGCCCACTTCAGCTCGGCCTCGGTGGCGTAACTCAGGTCGAAGGCGATCTCACCGAACACCTCGAAGCGTTCTTCGGCGGTCAGGGGCACCCCGGTCTTCTGGACCTCGATGGCCCGCTCCGCCACCTCGGCCAGCCGTTGCAGCCGGGCGATCTCCTCGTGCAGCTGTCGCTGCCGGGCCTGGAGTCGTTCCAGGGGGTTGACCCGCGGGTCCTTGAAGATCGCGGCGATCTCGTCGAGAGGGAAGCCGAGTTCGCGGTAGAAGAGGATCTGCTGGAGCCGGACCAGGTCGGCCTCACCGTAGAGCCGGTATCCGGCCTGGCTGCGGTCACTGGGCGAGAGCAGTCCCGCCTTGTCGTAGTGATGCAGTGTCCGCACCGTCACCCCGGCGAAGGCCGAGACCTGTCCCACGGAGTAGCTCATCCTCCACCCCCCTCTCGTCGGTACCGAGCCTCAAGCCTGACGTAGGGGGAGGGTCAAGTCGCGCTCGGCCGGGGCATGGAGAGGGCCGCGTTCACCCATGCCGACGCGCAGAGGGTCGTTCGCCGTCAACGACGACGTGGAGGTGCCCGAGGAGAACCGCGGAGCCGGGCAGTTCATGGTCCACGCCCTTCTGGTCCGTGCCCTCGACGAACGCCCGGGCACGCCCTCGTGACGTGCGGGGGAGCATCTTCTAGGGTCACTCATATGATGATCGACACCGGCGCCGCCGGCACGCCGTTCGACTCCCTCCAGGCGGACGCCCTCACCAGCCCGGACCAGCTGCGCGAGCTCTACCCGGAGCCGAACCAGAACGCGCTGCGCAAGGAGATCGACCGTCTGACCGAGGAGACCCGGGCGCTGGTCGGCTGTTCCTCACTGGTGTTCATCGGCAGTGCGGACCACGAAGGCCGGGCGGATGTGACGCCGCGTGGCGGACCGGCCGGGTTCGTCTCGGTGCTGGACGAGCAGACCCTGGTCATCCCCGACGCGACCGGCAACAAGCGGCTCGACACCCTGCACAACGTGCTGGAAACCGGACGCGTCGGACTGCTCTTCCTCATCCCGGGCCGCCCGACCACCCTGCGGGTCAACGGCCGCGCCTGTGTCTCCACGCGCCCGGAGCTGCTGGCCCAGCTCACTCCTGTGGGAAAACCCCCGGTCACAGCGCTTGTGGTGCATGCAGAACAGGTCTATCCGCACTGCCCGAAGTCACTGATGCGCGCCAACGCCTGGCGACCGGAGCAGTGGCTGCCCGCCGACGCCCAGCCGAGCAGCGCCGAGGTGATACTGACGCAACTGAACCTGCCCGGCCTGACCCTGGAGCAGATCGAGGAGGCCGAACGGGAATCACTGCGTCTGCGCTACGAGTGAATGCACGACGCGGACGAGTCGGCAGGCACGTGGTCACCGGCTTTCGTCAGGGCCGGCAGGGCTTCACGTGCTCCAGGCGCAGCCGTTGGGCCGGCCAGGGGTGTGGTTTCGGCCGGGCCGAACCACACCCGGACGTCCTCCCCGGTGCGGACGGGCAGGCGGGGGAAGTCGTTCTCGGCCCGCGTACGCCCTGGTGCGGCTCCCCCCTGGGGGCGCTCGCCGTCTCGGTGTGACGCCTGCGGGTGACGGATGGACGGAGGCCCGCGTGCCCATCGAGTCGATCGACCACGCCCACCGGGACTTCCTGCGGCTGGGCGCCGATGTCGAGGTCCTGGCACCCGCCGAACTGCGCAACCGCATCGCCGAGACGGCACGAACCCTGGCCGCCCGCTACGAAGGGTGACGAAGGCCGCGCCGGCGGCCCTCGCTCCTGTTCGCCCAGGTCGCGCCGCCGTGGCGCGCGATACGGACAGGGGTTCTGCATCCCATGGCCTCCGATAGGCCACGGTTCTGTCACTGAGGGTGATGTTTCGGTGTGACTCTCTGGAGGAGCCCTGCGGACGCCTGTACCGTTGATGACAGTTGCCGCTCCGCAGCGACCGCGACAGGCAGGAGGATTCGGGAGACCCGCCGGGATTCCCGAAGGTGATGGACGTTCCCGCCCCGTTCACGCACGACGTGGTCCGAGTCCAGGTCATCGACCTGGACCGGGTGCCGCACGCCGCCGTGACGCTCGCGCCCGACGGCTCGCTCGTCGGCCTCAACGCACCGGCCGGACGCCTGCTCGACGGTGGAGGCCCGGCCGCGGTGCCGGACTGGCTCACCGAGGCACACCGCCGCCTGAGCGGCTCCGGCGACGCGGCCGACAGGTGCTGCTCCGGACCGGTGGGTGACCGGCACGTCGAGGCCCGTCCCGTACCGGAAAGCGACGGCAGCGTCGTCTGGTGGCTGCTGGACGTCACCGACCGGGTGCGCGCCGAACGCGACCTGCGGGAGGAGCGCGAGCGCTCCGCGGTCCTGACGGAGGTCTCCACCGCCCTGGCGTCCGCCCTGAACGCCGACCGCTGCCTGGAGCTGACGGCCCGCACCGCGGCGGACCACCTGGCCGAGGCGGCCGTCGTCGTCACTCCTGCCGGAGGCGGCCGGCACACCCTCGCCCTGGCCCGGCGCGACGGCCCCGTGACCATGACCCGGCAGGCCATCGATCCCACGTCACTGCCAGGTCTGGCGGACGCCCTGGCGGGGTTCCCGCCGGTCACCGCGTGCTGGATACCTCCGGGCGACCTGCCGTCCTGGGCCCTCGTCGCCGAGCTGCCCGCACCCGTGCGATCCGTCAGCGTCACGCCGCTTCCCGGGCACGGCGAGTCCGCGGGGGCACTCGTCCTCCTCCGTACCGCCTCCAGGGCGTCCTTCACCCCCGCCGAGGAAGAGTTCGCCCGGTCGTTCGCGGTGCGGGCGGGGGCGGCGCTGTCCTCCGCCCGCGCCTTCGCCGAGCAGGCGGACATCTCCTCCGTCCTCACACACGACCTGCTGCCGCCGATCCTCGGACCGCTCGGCGGAGTCGAGTACGCGGGTGCCTACCGGGCCGCGCAGGACGCCGACCAGGTCGGCGGTGACTTCTACGACGTCCATCCGGGCGCCGGGGACGGGGACGAGACACTCGTCGTCCTGGGCGATGTGGCGGGCAAGGGACTCGAGGCCGCCGTCCTCACCGGACGCATGCGCAGCACGCTGCAGGCCCTGCTGCCCTTCACCGGGGACCACGGACGGGTGCTGAGCCTGCTCAACCAGTCCGTGCTGATCTCTCGGCACAACCGCTTCGCCACCCTCGTCCTGGCCTCGGTGCGCCTCACCCCGGGCGGTGTGACGCTGCGTGTGACGAGCGCCGGGCACCCGCCGCCGCTGGTCGTAAGGTTCGACGGCACCGTGGAGGAGGTGCCCACCCGCGGCATGGCGGTCGGCGTGGTGGCGCAGGTGACCTCGCGGACGGCCGAGATCGTGCTCGAACCGGGTGACACCTGCCTGCTGTACACCGACGGGGTCACCGAAGCCCGCGGCGGCCCCTTCGGGGACGAGTTCTTCGGCGAGGCGCGCCTGGCCAAGGTCCTCGCCGAGTGCGGCGGCATGCTGCCCCGCGCGGTGGTGGAGCGGGTGCAGATGGTCGTCGGCGAGTGGATCCGCGGGGGGCGGCACGACGACATCGCCACCGTCGCCGTCGGCGCTCCCCGCACCGACGGCTCCCCGGATGCGCCGCCCGAGGACGGGACGTGACCGGGGCGGAGCTGGACGCTCTGCGTGACGACCTGTGGCAGGCGGTGGTCGGCGGTGACGAGGGCGCCGCACTGGCACTGGTCCGGCAGGTCCGTACGTCGCGCGCCGACCCCGAGACCCTGCTGGTGGACGTGGTGGCCGACATACAGCGGCGGATCGGCGCGGCCTGGGCCGAGGGCCGGCTCACCGTGGCGCGGGAGCACGCCGCGACCGCGATCAACGATCGCGTCGTCACCCTGCTCACGACACCGGACGAACGCGCGGAGCCCGCACCGCAGCGCGGCCGCGTGGTGGTGGCCTGCGTGGAGGGGGAGTGGCACGCCCTGCCGGCTCGCCTGGTCACCGAAGTACTGCGTCTGCGAGGCTGGCGGGTCGACTTCCTCGGCGCCCAGACACCCGCCCGGAACCTGGTCAACCACCTGCACCGGTGCACCGCCGACGCCGTGCTGCTGTCCTCGTCGCTGCCGACACGGTTGCCGGCGGCCCACGGCGCCGTCACCGCCTGCCAGGCCGTCGGCACCCCCGTGCTGACGGGCGGCGCCGCCTTCGGTCCTGACGGCCGCTACGCCCGGCTGCTCGGCGCGGACGGCTGGGCGCCGGGCGCCCGGGAAGCCGCCGACGTCCTGGCGGCCGGACTGGAGCGCCCGGCCAACGCCGCGGCCCGGCACCCCGTCGACGACCTGCCGCACCTGGCCGACCAGGAGTACGCCCTCGTCACCCGGGCCCGTCCCCGGCTGGTCAAGCAGACCTTCGCCGACCTGTCCGACCGCCTTCCGGCCGTACGCCGCTACGACGACGAGCAGCGTGACCGCACCGCCGAGGGCCTGGCCCACACGGTGGACTTCCTCGCCGCGGCCCTCTACGTCGACGACGCCGAGCTCTTCACCGGCTTCCTCACGTGGACGGCGGACATCCTCACCGCCCGCGGCGTCCCCGGGCACTCCCTGCTGCCGGCCCTGGCTTCTCTCGGTGAACAGTTGCACGGCTGTCCGCGGGCGCGACGCCTGCTCGACGAGGGAGCCCTCGCGCTCGAGGCCCCACGGGCCCGGTGACCGTCGACCGGAAGTGACGGGCGCGGCATGGACCACGGGTTCCCGACTCTCCAGTTCCCTCAGCCGACGAACCGTCTCGCGGCAGCCCGTTCCCGCCGCCGACCAGCGGGACACGGACAGCCGTGCACTACCGAACCGCTGAGGCGGTCCGCGGCCTGACGCGTCCGCCGCTCGTGTCCTGCCCGCCGAAACCGTGCCGAGCGTGATTGCTTGAGTTCGTGATCAGTGGAGTTCGCGACCGCGTCCTGCCGGCCTCCCAGCGCCGCTCGCTGGACGAGCTGACGCAGGACCTCGACCTGTCGACCGGGGACACGACGTCCAAGCGGTCGGCCTTCTGGACCATGCTGACCCTGTCGTCGGTCATCGCGGCCGGCGGAGTGCTCACGGACTCGACCGCCACCGTGATCGGCGCCATGATCATCGCCCCGCTGTCCACGCCGATCATGGGCATCGCCCTGGGCTCGGTGCGGCGCCGCCGCACCGGATCGGCCAGGACCGTCCTCCTCGCGTGCCTGTTGGTGATCGCCGTCGGGATGGTGATGTCGGTGGTCCTCCCCAGTGACTACGACCTGCTGTCCAACAGCCAGATCTCGTCGCGGACGTCGCCCGGCCTGATGGATCTGATCGCCGCCCTGGCGACCGGCTTCGCCGGCGCGGTGGCGCTCGCTCGACGGGACGTCGCCGCCGTGCTGCCGGGGGTCGCGATCGCCATCTCCCTCGTCCCGCCCCTGGTGGTGGCCGGGGTGTGCCTGGGACGGCTTTCGGGTTGGCTTGCCCTGGGCGCGCTGGTGCTCTTCGTGTCGAACCTCTTCGCCCTCGTCTTCGGGGGCATGGTGGTCTTCGCCTCGCTCGGCTACGGCGCGGAGGCCGACACGGCGGCCGGGCGGCCGGCCCGCGGCGCATACGCCGCCATGACCCTGCTGTTCGCCGTCGTGGTCGTTCCGCTGACGGCCAACACCGTGGTCACGCTGCTGCTCGACGTCTGGACCGGGCGCACCAAGGACGCGGCGGAGCAGTGGCTCGCCGACGAGCCGGGCGCGTCCGTCACAGGTGTCGACGCGGCCTCCCGGACCATGTACGTCCACGTCCGCGTCCCCGGGGACCTCCCACCGGTGAGATCTCTGCTCGAACGGCTGGAGGGCCGGATCCCGGAGGGCATCCCCGTCGTGGTGGACGCGTCACGTGGTCGGCGCATCGATGCGGGGGTGGTCGGCGACTGAGTGCCGGCCGGCCCGAGCCGTCCGGCACTCAGTCGCCGACCGGCCGGGCGCCCGGTGGGCGACCGCCGGGGGCGCGGCGTCAGCGTCCTGCTCGTCCGCCGTCGTGGTGCTCGCGTGCCCGCTCGGCCGCCGGTGCGCCGTACCGAGGTCAGGCCGAGGGAAAGGCGGCGGTGAGCAGCGACAGCAGGCGGCCCGGCGCGTCCTCCTGGAGCAGGTGGCCCGCGTCCTCGATCCAGTGCAGGTCGGCGTGGGGGATCCGGTCGCGCAGCCACTCGGCGTACCGAGGCGGGAGGATGCGGTCCTCGCGGCCCCAGACGATCCGCACGGGAAACGGGATCCCGCCCAGCAGGTGCTCGTACGCGACGGTGTCCGCCTGCCTGATCTGGCTGTACTGACGGTAGAAGGCGGCCTGCCCCTCGGCCCCCAGCCAGGGTGCGAGGAACCCTTCGAGGACTTCCGGCCGGAGGCCGACCTGCGTGGCGTGCCGCAGGTGGCTGGTGACCAGTGCTTCGTGCGCGTAGTCGGGGAGCCGCTCGAACACCTCCCTGTGCTCCAGGATGAGCCGGAAGAGCCCTCGCTCCCACTGCCCGCCGCTCACCGCGTCGAACAGGGTCAGATCCCGGTACTCCCTCTTCTCCAGCAAGAGCGTCCGCAGCGCCACCGCCCCGCCGATGTCGTGCGCGACGACGCTGGGGCGGGCCGGCCCCCAGTGGTCGAGGAGCCGCGCGAAGTTCCTTGCGTGGGCCGCCAGGCTCAGGTCCTGGCCCTCGTGCCGGTCCGACTGGCCGAAGCCGAGATGGTCGAAGACGAAGACCGTGCGGGTGCGGGCGAGGGCCGGGGCGATGTCGCGCCAGAGGAAGGACGAGTACGGCGTGCCGTGCACCAGCACGATCGGGTCGCCGCTGCCCATGACGTCCCACCGGATCACCCCGTCGGGCGTCTCGAACGCCTCGCCGAGCCTCCAGTCCATCACCGGTCTCCCTTTCGGTCTCCCGCGACTCCTGTCACTTGGAGCATGCCCGACGCGTCGCAGGCAAACGTCCGGGGCGGTCGGAGAGACCCGAGCCCAATCCGGGACGCCCGTGCCACTCAGGCGCGGCCGCTGCCGCCCCGCCGACGCCTGACATCGTTGTCGACAGGGCGGCCCGCCTGTTGGCGCCCTACGGCGTGTACACGGCGTCGCTCCCGTACAGCTCCCTCGTGAACGCCGAGACGTCGGCGCTGCGGTCGGTACCGTCGAGGTTGTACGTCAGGTAGACGCCGTAGCCCTCGCCGACCGTGCGGCGGGCGAGGCTCGTGACCGTGGTCTGCGAGGTTCGGCCGATCTCGACGGCCGCCGGGGACAGCTGCGACTTGGGGAGGCCGATGCCGGGGACCTGCCAGGTGCCGTAGTACGGGTTCCAGGCGTAGTCGAACTTGGCGGAGACGTCGACGCCGCCGTAGGACAGGCGTGATGCGGACGGGCCGATGTTGTAGAGGCTGATGATCTTGTCCGGCATGTTCGCGCGCAGTGCCGTCACCAGGTGCACGAACGAGCTGTCGTTGGGCTGGGCGGTGCCGTTCTCGCCGTACTCGGCGTATTCGTCGTCGAAGTCGATGCCGTCGAGGCCGTACTCGGCCACGGCGTCCGACATCTCCTTCGCGAACGCCGAAGCCGTCTGCTGGGACGGGAAGTTGGCGAACCCCGCGCCCTGGTGGTTGCCCAGCACGGAGAGGACGACCTTGATGCCCTTGCGCTGCAACGGCCGTATCTCCGTGGCGGCGTTGTCGAGGACGCGCTGCACGTTCTCGTTGAAGTGCAGGTACGCCTTCTTGGAGCTCGTGTCGTAGTTGATGTTCGCCGCGAAGATCACGGCGACGTCGAAGGCGTTTCCACCGCCGTCGGCGAGCGTGTACTTGCCGGCGTTGAGCATGCTGTTGTTGTTCACCTCGATGTAGGCCACCGAGGTCGGTCCCTGCTTCGCGGCGGCGGGCGAGGGCGCGGGAGCGGGTGCCGCCGTCGCGCCGGCCGTGGCGGTCGTGCCGAGGGCGAGGGCCGCGACGGCCGAGAGTGCGAGCGCGGCTGTCCGGACTCTGCTCCGTACCGGAGTCAACATCGTGGGTCGGTCTCCCATCGCGTGGCGGCGCCCGACGTGTTCGGAAGCGCCGAGTGAGCCTCCGAGTGTTCCGGTGCCGTGACCGACTCCCGAGAGCCGTGCGTGAACTCTTCACGATTTCCACGCACGGACTCCTGCCGGCGGGTATTCCGGCCGTGCCGGCAGCGGTAGTTGTCGAGGATCAGGCTGTCGCCCACTCCCAGCCGGGCGGTCGGTCGACGTGAGCGGGTGCGTGCCCCGCCTCGGGCCCGCGCACGTCAGCGATCCGCTCCGGCCAAGTGCGGTTCGGCGTGCCCCGGTTCCGGGCGGTGGGAGAAGCCGCGGGAGGACGGGACCAGCGCGGCCGCGGCGGGTGCCGCGAAGCAGGTGACCGCGCAGACGACCAGGACCGGCCTGGCGCCGAAGGCGTCGATGGCGGGGGCGATCAGGGCCAGTCCGAGCGGGGCCAGGCCGTACGAGAGCAGGAAGTCCAGGGAGGAGACCCGGGCCAGCTTGTCCGGCGCCACCTCGCGTTGTGCGGCGGTGAACCAGGGCACGTTGAACATCTCGATGCCGACGCCGGCGACGGCGTAGGCGGCCATCACGACGGCGGGGTGCACGGGGAACACGAGGCTGAGGGGCGCGAATCCGTAGGCGGCGAGGCCGGCCAGGGCGGCCCGGCCGGGGGAGCGGGGGCGCCAGCGGGCGATGAGCAGCGCACCGGCCAGTGCTCCGGCGGTGTAGGCGGTCATCGCACCCGCGAGGACGACCTCGGTGCCGTAGTCGTCCCTGCTGACCAGGGGCAGCGCCACACCGGTCGCCGAGTAGCCGGTGGCTATGACGGCCGTCAGAGCGCCCAGGCCCGCGACGAACCAGGGGTGCCTGCGGGCCTCCCGGACGCCGTCCGCGAACTCCGCGAGGAACGACCTGCTCCGGGCGGCGCCCGAGGTGCCCGGCTCCTCCCGCGTCACGCCGGTGGTGCCGGGCCGCGCGCCGCGGCCGGGTACGCACGCGGCGACCAGCCACAGCAGTCCGATGCCCACCAGGAGCGCCCCGGTGTCGAGGAACACGGCGAGCAGGGCGGCCAGTGACGGGCCCACGAGCGTGGTGACGCGTACCGCGAGGGTCATGGCGGCGTTCGCCTGCTGCCTGCGGTCGGCGTCCACCACCTCGGCGGTCAGGGCCTGGTAGGCGGGGCGGCAGGCGCCCTGCCCGGCTCCGGCGACCGCGGCCGCGATCGCCATCAGCGGCACCGAGCGGTCCAGCCCGGCGGCCAGCACCGGGGCCGCCGCCCCGGAGGCGAGCCCCGCCCACAGGACGACGCTCCGGCGGGAGTGCCGGTCGGCCAGTACCCCGGCCACGGGTACCGCGGCGAGGAACCCCGCGGTGCGGGCCGCGAGCAGCAGGCCGAGGTCGGTGGCGCCGAGGGTGCGGTCGAGTACCGCGAGTCCGAGCACGAACGGCAGGGCCCAGGTGGCCAGGCCCGAGGCGGTGGCGCCCGTCCAGAGGCGGAGGAACGCGACGTCGAGCAGGATGGGCCGTTGCCCTCCGGACCCGGCCCCGGCGGAGGTGGTCGGTGCGGGTGAGGTCGGCACGATGGAGCGCTCCAGTCCTGGTGGCGTGAAGGTACGGGTGGTGCGGTGAAGGTATGGGTGGTGGGGCGGAGTTGGGCGGTGGGGCCGGCCCATGACAGCGGGCGGCCGGGGCGCCGTACAGGCAGGCTATCGTAATGACAATCATTTCCGTTAGTGTTCCTGCCGGCACCCCGCCATCCCGTTCCCGCGAGCCCGAGGAGCCCACGTGGACCTGACCGCGACCGGACCCGCCCTCCTGGACCACCTCCCCCCGCCCTTGGCCGGCGACCGGATCATCGCCCTCAACCAGCCCAAGGGCGACCTGCACACCACCCGTGCCTACGAGTGGAACGGCTGGACGTTCGACGTCCCGCCCGGCGTCTTCATACCCGGCTGGACCAGCCGCCTGATCCACGAGCGGCTGCTCGACGGCCGCATCGAGACACGTCAACGCCGCTACGCCGCCATGGGCGTGGGCCTCGGTGTCGAGGCGGTGGCCGCCGCCCACCGCGGCGCCCGGGAGATCCACGCCGTCGACGTCCATCCCGAGAGCGTCGCCGCCGCCGCCCGCCACTACGCGCGCATCGTCGGTGAGCGCCCGGACACCGCCTTCCTGCCGGTGGCCGGCGACCTCTTCGACGCCGTACCGGACGGCCGGAGACTGGACGTCATCACCTTCAATCCGCCCGCCGTCAGCCGGACCGTCAGCGACGACCCCGACGTCGTACGCAACGTCTGCGTGGGCGCGTCGCTGCTGGCGAGGTTCTTCGCCCAGGTCGCGGAGCGGGACCTGCTCGCCCCCGGGGGCGAGATCTTCGTCATCGCCTCCAACACCGCGGATCTGCGCGGCATCGTCCAGCACGCCCTGGACCACGGGTTCCACCCGGAGACGGAGTACTTCCACGACTGGGGGGACGGCGTACTGACCTTCCTGTTCCGCATCACCCGTGACATCCCCGGCGCCGGAGGGCAGGCATGAAGAACACCGAGGAACTGCTGACCGCCGTCCTGGCGGGCGAACTCGGTCCGCGTCCCGCCGGGCTCGTGGCCACCAGCGTGTTCTGGATCCACCACGGCACGCGGCTGGCCGGCGGCGACACCACGTACCTCAACCAGTACGTCCTCGTCCGGCTGGGCGGCTCCTTCGGGGGCTGCGCGTTCGAGGCGGGCGAAGTCGATCCGTCCCTGTGCCGTGACGCCTCCGGCGCACCCCTCGACTCCCTGCTGCGCGAGGCGCCCCGCCCGCTGCGGATCGCCGCACTCGACGCCTACCTCTGCGAAGTCGACCCGCACCGCGAGGCCGGGGCCGAACCGGTCGTCCTGCCCGCCGGGACGCCCGAGGTCCGGGCGCGGGCCCGGGACGCGGCCATCGCCGGACTGCTGGACACCGGACCCGGCGCGCGGGTCGGGCTGATAGGCGTCGTCAACCCGCTCGTCGCCGCCATCCGCGAGCGCGGCGGCACCCCCCTGCTCTGCGACTTCAACCTCCGCACCACCCAGTGGGGCGACCGGGTCACCGACGACATGCACGAGGTCCTCGACACCGCCGAGGCCGTGATCGCCACCGGCATGACCCTCAGCAACGGCACGTTCGACACGGTCCTGGCGCGCTGCCGCGAACGGGACGTGCCGCTGGTGGTCTACGCGCAGACCGGCAGCGCCGTGGCCCGCGCGTTCCTCGGCGCGGGCGTGACCGCCCTGTCCGCGGAGCCCTTCCCCTTCTCCCAGTTCAGCGCGGAGCCCACGACGCTGTACCGCTACCGGGCGGCGGACGGCGCATGACGGCGACCGCCCCGCGGGCCACCACCCCACGCGCCGCCATGGACGCGGGTCCCGGCGAAGCCGTCGGCACCGGACACGCCGCCTGCCACCACGGCGAGATCCTCCAGGGAGTCTTCCTGGACGAGCGCCGCCGCCCCTGCCAGGCGCTGGTCACCCTGCCGATGAACGGGCCCGGCAGCACCGCCCACTTCACGCCCCGGACCGGCACCCCGCCCGACGACGTGCGCGTGACGCCCGCCGGACGCACCAAGGCGCGGGCGGCGGCCGTCCTCGCGCTCCGGGAGTGCGCCGCACGCCTGTCCGCGGCGCCCTGCGGCGGCATACTGACGTTGACCGGCGACATCCCCGTCGGGCTGGGCATGGGCTCCTCCACGAGCGACGTCATCGCCACCGTGCGCGCGGTCGCCGACGCGTGGGGCGTACGGCTGCCGCCCCGGACCATCGCCGGGCTGGCCGTCCGGGCCGAGGGCGCCAGCGATCCGCTGATGCTCGCCCCCGGCCCGCCGCTGCTCTTCGCCCAGCGCGAGGGCCGCACCCTCGAAGCCCTGGGCCCCGCCCTTCCGCCCGCCGTCGTGCTGGGCTGCGCCCTCGGCGGCGGCGCCCCCGTGGACACCCTCGCCC
>NZ_QHJH01000141.1 GCF_003947455.1 Streptomyces sp. WAC 04229
CACCCCCTCACCGCCCGCCTCTTCGGCTTCCCCCGGGCCATCGCGCACGGCATGTGGACCGTGGCCCGCTGTCTCGCCGAGCACGGGACACCGGACGCGACGACGGTGCGGGCCGAGTTCCGGGCCCCGGTGCTGCTGCCGGGGACGGTGACCTACGGGGCCGAGGGGGGCCGGTTCGAGCTGCGCGGCGACTCGGGGCGACGGCTGCACCTGTCCGGCGAGGCGGGGCCCTACCCGGCGGCCTGAGCCAGCGGCTCCGGGCCCGCGTCCTCGGGCTCGGACCAGGGGCGGCCCGCCATCAGGTCGCCCAGGCCCGCCCAGGCGAAGTTCATCAGGGTCGCCGCCGCCTGCCTCGCAGTGACGCCCTCGGTGGCACCCGCCCAGTCGGCCAGTGACTCGGCGGCACCGACCAGCGCCTCGGCGAGCCCGGCGACCTCGCCGTCGGGCAGATGCGGATCGCGGTGCGCGTCCCGCGCCGCCGCCGCGATGAGCTGCGTCACGAACGCGACGATCTCCTCGCGCATCGCCGCCACCTCGGCCGCGAACCGCTCACCGTGCGTACGGGCGTGCAGGTGCAGCACCCGCCACGCGTCCGGGTACCGCGCGGTGTGCGTGAAGAACGCCCGCAGCCCCGACCACAGTTGCCCGTCGGCGGACAGCCCCGGACGCACACCGGCCCGGACCGCCTCGGTGAGGGCCCGGGCCTCACGCCGGATGCACGCGGTGAACAGGTCGTCCTTCGAGTTCAGGTACAGGTACACCAGCGGCTTGGAGACACCCGCCAGTTCGGCGATCTCGTCCATCGACGCCGCCATGTACCCGCGCTGTCCGAAGACGCGCACGGCGGCGTCCAGCATCTGCTGCTCACGCACCGCACGCGGCATCCGCTTGGTCTTCCCGGCACCCATGCGCATCAGCGTACGGTCCGCGCGGCGGTGATCAGGACGCCACCGCCACGCGCTCCGCGCCGCCGAGGCCGCACGGCATGACAGGACGCCCCGCGCCGGGTGCCGGCGCGGGGCGACTTCTGTCGGGTCGGCCGGTGCTCAGGCGGCGGCCGGGACCGGCTCCGGTGCCTGCTTCTCGCGCTCCGGCTCGTCGATCGGCGAGGCGTGCGCCTCGTCGTAGGCCTTGCGGTCGAGGATGCCCTCGCGGGCCGAGACGATGACCGAAACCAGCGCCTGTCCGGCGACGTCAGTAACCGTACTTTGTGTATGTACGTTGTAGAGAGCGCAGGCATCTGACACGTGACCAGGGGTGGGACATGGCCAAGCCAAAGCGTGTGGGGATCTACGTACGAATCAGCAAGGACCGCAAAGGTCAGGAGCTCGGCATCCAGCGGCAGGAGAAGGCGTGCCGGGAGCTGTGCGAACGCATGGGGTGGGGAGTCCTCAAGGTCTACCCGGAGAACGACGTCTCGGCGTCGACCACGAGCAAGCGTCGCCGCCCTCAGTACACGGAGATGCTCAGAGATGCACGGGATGGCTTCATCGACGGCATCGTCGTCTACTCCATCGACCGCCTGACGCGCCGGATCAGTGAGCTGACGAGCTTCCTCGAAGAGCAGAAGGCACACGGGTTCGCGTTCGCCACGACGGAGGGCGAGGATACGGCGACAGCTAACGGCCGCATGATCCTTACGATCAAAGGCGCGGTGGCTCAGCAGGAGACCGAGCGCATGTCGGAGCGCGTCAACAACTCCCTCTTGCAGCGTAGGGAGCAGGGCAAGCCGCATGCCGGCGGGCTGCGGCAATTCGGCTTCAAGGAGGGGTCGCACTTCCAACAGCTGGACGAAGGCGAGACCGAGCTCATCCGCGAGGGCTATCGCATGCTGATGGGCCGGAACCCGAAGACACCTGGTGATGTGGTCCGGTACTGGAGTTCCAAG
Source organism: Streptomyces sp. WAC 04229 (assembly GCF_003947455.1). GTDB lineage: Bacteria > Actinomycetota > Actinomycetes > Streptomycetales > Streptomycetaceae > Streptomyces. The sequence continues at coordinate 1,889 of NZ_QHJH01000141.1, forward strand.
GGCTCAACGACGCCATACGGTGGCGCGTGGACCATCCAGTCGGTGAAGCGTGTGTACCGGTCGGAGCGGACCGGGGGGATCGTCACCTACAAGGGGCAGGACATCGGGGACAGCGTCTACGGCGCCCCGCTGACTCGCGAGCAGTGGGAGAACGTTCAGACTCTGCTCGATGGGCGAGCCACACCGGCGGCGCAGGGGTCGGGCAAGCGGAAGCACGTGTACTCCGGATTCCTGCGGTGCGGCTATTGCGGGTCCGCCATGCGCGTCCAGTGGGCGACCATCCAGGGACGAACGTTTCGACGGACGTTCTGTCACTCGGGCCAGCGAGGACAGAACGGACGCCTGGGATGCGGCAAGGTGAGCCGCAAGTACGAGTGGATCGAAGAGCGGCTCAATGAGGTGATTGAGGCTGCGCTCTTGTCCCGCATGCCGCAGAAGGAAGAGGCACAGACTGAGGACCTCACGGGCCAGATCAGTGTGCTGGAGAGCCGTATCCGAGCGCTCCGAGGCCGCTGGAAGGAGGGTCAGATGGAGGACGAAGACTACTTCGACTCCTTGACCCACCTGCGCGCAGAGCTTCAGACCTTGCGCACACGCGAGGCGACAGCGACGATCCGTCGATCCCGTGTCGAAACCGATGTGCTTGCGGTCTGGAAGGATGACGCGCCCGAGAACCTCGAACGCCGTCGCGCCATCGTGACGTCCGTGATCGACCGCGTCGAGGTTTTCAGCATCGGCCGTGGCAGGCGCAAGCCGCCGGAGATCACGTCCATCAAGATCACGCCGGTCGGCGCCGAGCATGAGGACTCGCCGGAGTCTCCGGCTTGACACGGTCGGCAAGGTAGCTGTCGATGACAGCCGTCATGCGGGTGTCGAAGTCCTTGGGCGGCACCCAACGGCAGAGGATCTCGGAGATCCAATCAGGAAGCGGCTGTACCGGCTCATCGGTCATGGGCGCCCCGCTGGCTACGTGCTTCCTCCTGGTTCTCCGCCAGGTCCGTAGCGACGCCAGCGGCGATGAGGGCGGCGCCGGGGGTGTGGCCGGAGCCGATGTATCGCCAGCGAGCATCCGTGATCGCGTCGGGTATGTCGGTATGGCCGACGTGGTGGGCGCGTTCGGCACGCAAGGCCGCGTAGGTGGTGGAGTAGGCGCGGGACTTGGTGAGGATGTGACCCCGGTAGCCGAGGGTATGGGTCCAGGAACGCAGACGCAGGGGCGCGTGTTCGGGGAGGCCGCCGACGTTCCAGCAGGTGTGCATGAGCGTGCGGACATGTCGGCTGGCGGGGGCCGAGTCGATGTCGTCCCAGGTGGTGACTTTGTGGTCGGTGCCGGCGCCCGTCTCATCGGTGCCCTTGCTGACTATTTCGCGACGTACGCGGCCACGGCGTCATCGTCGGGCCCGTCACCGTCGGCGTGCAGAACACGGACGTCGGTCTGCCTCCCCCAGCTCAGTTCCAGTTCCCCCACAGCGGGGCTATAGGGGGTGCGGACCGTCACGCGCTGGGCGGAAGCGTGCACGGCGCGGGTGAGCCGTTCCAGGGTGCCCCAGGGCGGAGGTTCGTCGGTGGGTCCGTCCGGGCTGTCGAGGCGGACAACGGCATGCACATGGACGGGCGCGCGCTTCTGGTACTCCGCGATGCGCGCGAACGACAGCCGGCGTGCCGGGCGAAGCGGGATTGCACGATGCCTGCGGAGGAGGCGAGGCGCCGCCGGACGTCGATGACGAATAGGTCCCACAGCTTGGAAGCGTGGGCGTGCCACAGGACGTGAGCGGTGTAGTCGTAGCAGTCCGGGCAGAGGGGTTGTCCGACAGCGGGAGCGTCCGGGGCGTGCATGGTCCCGCAGCCAAGGGGACGGCCATGCTCGCAGGTGCCGCCGTCACGGCGAGGGCGGCATTTTTGCCCCGCGCGGTGGACCGCCCCGAAGGAGGGGGCGGTGCGGGTGACGCAGAGGCGCGGACGTGTGCGGATGGTGGTGGGAACGTTCTTGCCGCCCGTAAGACCGGCTCGGACGAGATGGAACGTGTCGCCCGCGTGGAGTCGGGAGCAGGGGCCGCATACGGTTGCCCGGCGGTTGCGGCAGCGGACCAGGAGGCCTCGCCGGGTTCGTTGCGGGTGTCGTAGCGATGGAGGATTTCGCCGGTTGTGCCGTCCAGGGTGGTGGTGGAGCCGGAGAGGTGGACGGGGTGGGCGCAGCCGCCGGTGGCGGTGATCTGTTGCAGCCAGCGGGAGAAGTCGGGGTCTTGGGCGATGCGGAGGGCGTCTCGGGCTGCTTCGGGGAGGTGCCGCAGGCGCGCCGCGTGGTCGAGGGCGGCGCGCCCGTCAGCCGGGGTGGTGGGGTGCGGGGTGATGGGGGTGACCTTCCCGGGTGGGCCGCCGCAGCGGCACGGGTGGTGAGTGGTGGCGCGTCATCGGTCATGGGGATCGCTCCTTGCGTGATCGCGGGTGGTGGGGTTGGCGGATGGTTCCGGTGCCCCGGCAGACGCGGCAGCGGCGCAGTCGTCCGGTCCAGGTCTTGCGTGCTCCGTCGCCCTTGCAGAGGGTGCACCTCACGCGGCGCATGCCCATGGGTGAGGTCTCTTGTCTCTCAGGTGTGGGAGAAGCCGCTGACGGCCCAGGTGACGAAGCCGTGGATGGTGAACAGGACGGGGGTCTGGCCGAGGTAGAGGCCGAAGGGGCCGAAGCAGACCGCTTCCCAGCCGCGTACGTCGCGGGAGCGGACGAGGAGGACGGTGATGATCCCGAAGACCACCGCGAACGTGAACGCCGTACCATCACTGATCACTTGCTGTCTCCTTCCAGCGCCACCAAGGCGCGCTCTATCGCGGGCAGGTCGGGGGTCATGCCCGAGTGCTTCCGGGCGGTCGCCACGGCCTCATCCGTGGGGGTGAGGTGGGAGCGGGCGCGGGCCCAGCCGCCGTCAGGGCCGGTGCACACGGCCACGCCGCGTTCCTGAGCCGTGATCGCCTGTGCGACCGTGACGGCGTCCTTGTTGAGGTCGCCCAACGTCATCTCGGCGGTGCTGGGGTCGTTGACGCGGTGGCAGATCCGGCCGCCGAGCTGAGCACGCAGGGCCGTGACGCCGGGGCCGAGGTCGGAGCCGACGCGTGGGCCGGCAACCACCAGATGCAGGCCGAGCGCGGCACCGAGCTGCGCCAGCCGCAACAGCAGCGTTGAGCACTGCTCTGCTTCCGCCTTGCTCTGCAGTCTCCCCCCGGCCGTGGGAATTGGCACGCACGGCCACGGCGACCCCCGCGGACGATCCGAGTGCCCTGATCGCGAAGCGCGGAGCCGGACTCTGCGCCATCGCCGAGATGCTCCGGCGCACGGAGAAGTCCGACATCAACAGTGCCGCCCTGGAGTCGATCGAACAGGGCATTGACCAACTCGCCCGCGCCTACCCGTACGCCGATGCCGACTACCTGCACGAGCGCACCCGAAGCGGTCTGCACTACGTCACGAAACAGCTCGAATTCCGCATGACGCTCCGCCAGCACCGGGAACTGCTCGTCGACACCGGATGGCTCTTCCTGCTGAATGCCTGCGTCCAGTACGACCGGGCCAACGCGGAGCCGCGAACCTCAGCAAGGGTGCTGCACTCCGTATCGGCGAAGAGTCCGGCCACGGTGAGATCAAGACGTGGGCGTGGGAGATCGAGGCGTGGTTGCCCTGACTCAGAGTCGCTGGCAGGACATGCTTGACGCCGTCGAGGCGGGACACGTCGCCGACCAGACACATTCCATCGGCGTGCAGCTGTACGCGCACAAGGCCCGCGCAGCCGCACGCATGGGAGACGGCCGCCTTGTCCGTGACTCCCTGGACGCAGGACGCGCACGCCTTGACCGGCTACCCTGCCCGGACCACCCGGAGCACCACTTCATCATTGACCCGGACAAGTGGGACTTCTACGAGATGGATGCCTACCGTCTACTCGGAGACGACGAACGCGCAGCCACTCACGCGCGCTCGGTGATCCGCATCAGCACCGGGCCCGACGGGACCGAGATCTCCCCCATGCGAGCCGCAGAAGCGCGTCTCACGCTCGGCGTAGCCGCCGCCCGCACGGGGGGATCGATGAGGCCACTGGCATGGGCACAGCAGTGCTGGAAGCCGACCGCAAGTCCCTACCTTCTCTGCTTTTGGTCGCCGATGTGCTGGACAAGGAACTCAGGTCCCGCTATCCCCGAGAAGCCGCCACACGCGACTTCCACGAGCGAGTGACAACAATCAAGCAAGGTACCGGTAAGGCCGAGCTTCCATTCTGATCCCCCTTAGAAGCGCAGGACAGTTAGAGGTGCTGCTAAGTAGCAGCTATAGGGAACTCTCCAGCACCTCTCGCGCACCCTCCACGAATTCAGTCTTGGCTTTTTCGGTTCTATCGACGGCTTTTTCGAACTCATCGACTCCTAGCGAGCCATCCTGGAGATAGATTGATAAGTCCATCTGGAGGGAAGATGCGTAGTGCCAGAGTTCATGCGCCAGACCACCCATTGCGAATGGACCAGCCAGTGCGACGTTCATCCGCTCCACATAAAGGTTGTGTGCTGCCGAGTCCAGGTCACCCATAACTTCCGCCACCGCGTCCCTCGCCAACCGCGACTCGAAGTCCAGCTGAATACATTCCTGCTCGACCAGCCTAAAAATCACCCGGTCCAAAGACTCAGCGGCCGCCAGGAACTTCTTATAAGCATCACGACGTTCTTCGCGTAATTGCTTACGGTGAGCCACTTCCCCGTTATCCATCGCTTGGCGACGGGTTGCTACGTACGTCAGGCCGCCGGTACACAACGCCCCCACTACTGCCACGCTCGCCCCTAATAGAGCCGCCAGCCCCTGATCCATACCGCGAATTATTACCCTCTCCGCAGACAGCGTGCAGCAACTACCAGAAAACTGCCTACACATCACAGAGGTCGGCGGCGCAGGCACCCAACTGAGCCCTACTTGCCCCGACCGCGACTTCGTGCGGGGGGAAGTCGCCAGCGCTCGACAGGCACAGGGCGACGCCCCGCGCAGAGATCCACACGGGGCGTCATAAGACCTAGCTAGCCGACCGTAGCCGTCAGTCCGCGATCAGGCGGCGACAGCCACCGGATTCGGCTCGTCCGCGTCAACGGGCGCCGAGGCCACGCTGTTGAACTTGTCCCGGTCGAGGATGCCCTCACGCGCCGACACAATCAACGGTGCTACAACTTGCCCAGCAACGTTCGTCGCGGTGCGCATCATGTCCAGGATCGGGTCGATGGCGAGGAGCAGGCCGACGCCCTCCATGGGCAGGCCCAGGGTGGAGAGGGTCAGGGTCAGCATGACCGTGGCGCCGGTGAGGCCCGCCGTGGCGGCGGAGCCGACGACCGAGACGAAGGCGATCAGCAGGTAGTCGCCGATGCCGAGCTGGATGTCGAAGATCTGCGCGACGAAGATCGCGGCGATCGCCGGGTAGATCGCGGCGCAGCCGTCCATCTTGGTGGTCGCGCCGAACGGCACGGCGAAGGACGCGTACTCCTTCGGGACGCCGAGGCGCTCGGTGACCTTCTGGGTCAGCGGCATGGTGCCGACCGAGGAGCGGGAGACGAAGGCCAGCTGGATTGCGGGCCAGGCGCCCTTGAAGAACTGGATCGGGCTGGCCTTGGCGACGGTGGCGAGCAGCACCGGGTAGACCACGAACAGCACGATGGCGCAGCCGACGTAGATGTCGGCGGTGAAGGTGGCGTACTTGCCGATCAGGTCCCAGCCGTAGGTGGCGATGGCGTTGCCGATGAGGCCGACGGTGCCGAGCGGGGCGAGGCGGATGACCCACCACAGGGCCTTCTGGAGGAGTTCGAGGATCGACTCGCTCAGGTTGAGGATCGGCTGGGCCTTCTCGCCGAGCTGGAGGGCGGCGATGCCGGCGACGGCGGCCATGAAGACGATCTGCAGGACGTTCAGCTCGGTGAACGGCGTGATGACGTCGGTGGGCACGATGCCGGTCAGGAAGTCGATCCAGGAACCGGTGTTCTCGGGCTTGGCGCCGTCGGCCGGGGTGAGGCCGGTGCCGGCGCCGGGGTTGGTGACCAGGCCGATGACGAGGCCGATGGCCACCGCGATCAGCGAGGTGATCATGAACCAGAGGAGGGTGCGGGACGCCAGGCGGGCCGCGTTGTTGACCTTCCGCAGGTTGGTGATCGACACCAGGATCGCGAAGAAGACGAGCGGTGCGACGGCCAGCTTCAGCAGGCCGATGAAGGTGTCACCGACCTTCTCCAGGGTGGTGACGAGCCAGGATATGTCCTGGCTGCGGGCCAGCCAGCCGAGCAGGACGCCGAGCACGAGGCCGGCGAGTATCTGGGCCCAGAAGGGCACCTTGAAGTACTTCGTGACCGAGGACACGGAAGACTTTGAAGTCTCTGAAGACACGGACATGCTCCGTAGGGGGACGGGACGCGGGGACGGACGCGCTGGACTGACGTGGAGAACGACGGATGGGGAGAACGTCAGGGGCGACAGTTCGCGGACGCGCACCGACAGAGGTCCACGTGCAGGCGCGCCACGAGCCCGAGGCTCGGCGGTGTGGCGGGCGCGGCTGCTTGCTTCATGCACACGACTTTAACACCCATGCTTTGGGACACTCAAAGCCTATCTTTGAGAGGCTGGAGTCCACTATCGCCCGCAAAACGCAAAGCGCCCCGGTTTCCTGTGAATCGGGAAACCGGGGCGTGCGCGTGGTGTGACGGACGTTACGAGGTCTGCTCCCGCGTCCGCGCCTGCGCCCGTGCGGAGTCGTCGGCGAGGTCCTCCTGGCCGCGGTTCGCCTCCAGGTTGGCCTTCATGCGGTCCACCCGGCCGACGACCTGTACGGAGGCCCGGTCCCGCTCCTTGCGCAGCGCGACGTAGCTGATGGGGGCCGAGATCAGCAGGGCGAGCAGGATGACCCACATGCCGTTGGAGTCACCGAGGCCGCGCGGGAGCGCACCGGCGTAGACGAGGCCCCAGACGACCACGAGGCAGGCCACGAAGATCCCGAGCCGCATCAGCGTGTACCGGAGCATCTCAATCCACTCTTCCGTTTCTGGCACAAAGAGGCACTGTCCAGTGAAGCATGCCGGGGCGTGCGTCCCGCAGGGGGGTGGAGTCAGGCCAGCGGCAGGAGGAGGAAGACGTCGTCGCGGTCGTCGCCCGGGGCCACCCGGATCGCGCCGGGCACCCGGCCGACCTCCTTGTAGCCGCAGGACTCGTAGAACCGCTCCAGGCCGAGGCCGCCGCGGCAGGTGAGGCGTATCGCCTCGATGCCGTCGACGGTGCGGGCCGCGTCCGCGGCGGCGGTCATCAGGTCGCGGCCGTAGCCCCGGCCCTGGTGGCGCGGGTGGACCATCACCGTGTAGAGCCACAGCCAGTGGCCCATCAGCCGGTGCGTGTTCAGGGCGAGGAACGCGGTGGCGGCCACCCGGCCCTCCGCGTCGTGTCCGACGAGGAGGCGGGTGCGGCCCTCGGCCATGCCGGTCAGGTGTTTGAGCAGCTCGGGACGGATGTCCTCCCGCGTCACCGGCGGCACGAAGCCCACGGAACCGCCGGCGTTGGTGACGTCGGTCCACAGGTCGAGTACGCCGTCGCGGAGGTCGGGGGTGACGGGCGGATCGAAGGCGAAGGTAAGGGACACGGCCCCATGGTAACCATTACCTGAAAGTGTGGGCCGGGAGACAACCGGAGACATCACACCCGCATCGGCTGCGGCGACTCCCGGCGTGCCGCGTCGGGTCCCTCGTACTCCCGGAGGACTTCGTAACGCGTGTTCCGCTCCACCGGCCGGAACCCCGCGTCGCGGATCAGGTCGAGCAGATCCTCCCGCGTCAGCTTGTTCGGCGTGCCGAAGTCGTCCGCGTCGTGGGTGATCTTGTACTCGACCACCGAGCCGTCCATGTCGTCCGCGCCGTGCTGGAGGGCCAGCTGGGCCGTCTGGACGCCGTGCATGACCCAGAAGACCTTGACGTGCGGGACGTTGTCGAAGAGGAGACGCGAGACCGCGAAGGTCTTCAGGGCCTCCGCGCCGGTCGCCATCTGCGTGCGCGCCTGGAGCCGGTTGCGGACCTTGCCGTCCTTCATGTCCACGAAGTCGTGCTGGTAGCGCAGCGGGATGAAGACCTGGAAGCCGCCGGTCTCGTCCTGGAGTTCGCGCAGGCGCAGCACGTGGTCCACGCGGTGGCGCGGTTCCTCGATGTGGCCGTAGAGCATGGTGCACGGGGTCTTCAGACCCTTCTCGTGCGCCAGGCGGTGGATGCGCGACCAGTCCTCCCAGTGGGTGCGGTGGTCGACGATGTGCTGCCGCACCTCCCAGTCGAAGATCTCCGCGCCACCGCCGGTCAGCGACTCCAGACCGGCGTCGATCAGCTCGTCGAGGATGTCGGAGGCGGACATCCCGGAGATGGTCTCGAAGTGGTGGATCTCGGTGGCGGTGAACGCCTTGAGCGAGACGTCCGGCAGCGCGGCCTTCAACTCCCGCAGGGAGCGCGGGTAGTAGCGCCACGGCAGGTTCGGGTGCAGGCCGTTGACGATGTGCAGCTCGGTGAGGTTCTCGCCCTCCATCGCCTTGGCGAGCTTCACCGCCTCCTCGATGCGCATCGTGTACGCGTCCTTCTCCCCCGGCTTGCGCTGGAAGGAGCAGTACGCGCAGGAGGCGGTGCACACGTTGGTCATGTTGAGGTGGCGGTTGACGTTGAAGTGGACGACGTCGCCGTTCTTCCGCGTCCGCACCTCGTGCGCGAGGCCGCCGAGCCAGGCGAGATCGTCCGACTCGTACAGCGCGATGCCGTCCTCGCGGGTCAGCCGCTCCCCGGAGCGGACCTTCTGCTCCAGCTCCCGCTTGAGCCCGGCGTCCATGCGATACCTCTTTCTGAGACAGACTCGTAAACCGTACGCCCCCGGTGCCGGGCCCCGGTGTCTGACCTGGTTGTCAGACCTCTTCGGGCAGCTCGCCCACCCGGTTCTCCCACTTCGTGGAGAGCACGATGGTGGTGCGGGTGCGGGAGACGCCCTTGGTGCCCGAGAGGCGGCGGATGATGCTCTCCAGGCCGTCCACGTCGGTGGCCCGCACCTTGAGCATGTAGGAGTCGTCGCCGGCGATGAACCAGCAGTCCTCGATCTCGCTCAGGTCCTTCAGCCGCTGCGCCACGTCCTCGTGGTCGGCGGCGTCGGAGAGCGAGATGCCGATCAGGGCGATGACGCCGAGCCCGAGCGAGGCGGAGTCCACGGTCGCCCGGTAGCCGGTGATGACGCCGGCCGCCTCCAGCCGGTTGATGCGGTCGGTGACGCTGGGTCCCGACAGTCCGACGAGGCGCCCCAGCTCCGCGTAGGAGGCCCGGCCGTTCTCCCTCAGGGCCTGGATGAGCTGCCTGTCCACCGCGTCCATGCGATCGAAGCCTTCCACTGAAGAGTTCTGAAGATGTGGGTAACCAACGTGTGGGGGGAGGTGGTGCTCAGGTGGTGGGGCGCGCCCCGCCGAGATCGCCGCGCCAGCGGCGGTAGAGATCGTGTCCGACCCCGGCCGCGTCGAGGACGCGTCCGGCGACGAAGTCCACGAGGTCCTGGATGTGCGTCGCGCCCGCGTAGAAGGCGGGCGAGGCGGGCACCACGCTCGCGCCCGCGTCGTCCAGGGTCACCAGGTGCCGCAGGGTCCGGCCGTCCAGTGGGGTCTCCCGCACGGCCACCACCAGCGGGCGGCGCTCCTTGAGGGTCACGCTCGCCGAGCGTTGCAGCAGGTCCTTCGAGAGCCCGAGGGCGACGCCCGCGACGCAGGCCGTCGAGGCGGGCACGATCAGCATGCCCTTGACCGGGTACGACCCGGAGGACGGCCCGGCCGCGAGGTCTCCCGCGCTCCAGTGCCGTACGCCGGAGACGTCCACGTCGAAGGTGCCTGGCTTGCCGTCGGCTCCGCGGGCCAGCCATTCGCGCAGGTCGTGCTGCCAGTGGGCGTCGCGGAAGGAGATGCCGGTCTCGTCGAGCAGGGTGAGCCGCGAGGCCCGGCTGACCACCAGGTCGACGCTCTCGCCGGCGGCGAGCAGCGCGCGTAGCACGGCGGCGGCGTAGGGGGTGCCGGATGCTCCGGAGACCCCCACGATCCAAGGCACGCGCTGCGTCTGTCCTGGGTTCATGATGTCGAGCCTAGTCGCAGGCTCAGGGTTTTCAGACCGTGAGGCCCCGCACCAGCAGATCAAGCAGCGCGCACACGAACAGGGCGATGCCGATGAATCCGTTGACGCTGAAGAACGCCCTGTTGAGGCGGGTCAGGTCGGTGGGCCGGACGATGGTGTGCTCGTAGAGGAAGGCGCCCGCGACGACGAGCAGGCCGAGCCAGAAGAAGAACCCGGCGTCGGTGGCGAGGGCGTACCAGACGAACAGGGCCGTGGTCACGGTGTGGCAGGCGCGGGCGCCCCAGATCGCGGCCGGGACGCCGAAGCGGGCCGGGACCGACTTCACGCCGACCTCGCGGTCCGTCTCGACGTCCTGGCAGGCGTAGATCAGGTCGAAGCCGCCGATCCAGATGCCGACCGCGAGGCCGAGGATCACGGCGTCCCAGGACCAGCTGCCGGTGACGGCGAGCCAGCCGCCGATCGGACCCATCGCCTGGGCGAGGCCGAGGATGGCCTGCGGGAAGTTCGTGAACCGCTTGCCGTACGGATAGACCACCATCGGCACGACCGCGATGGGGGCGAGGGCCAGACAGAGCGGGTTGAGCAGGGCCGCCGCGCCCAGGAAGACGGCCAGGGCGATCAGCGCGCCGGTCCAGGCGTGCCGGACCGACATCGCGCCGGTGACCAGTTCGCGGTGGGCGGTGCGCGGGTTGCGGGCGTCGATCTCGCGGTCGATGATCCGGTTGACCGCCATCGCGAAGGTGCGCAGGCCGACCATGGCGACGGTGACCAGGAGCAGCCGGCCCCAGTGGATGTTCTCGTCCCACTCGTACATCGCGGTCAGGGCGGCGATGTAGGCGAAGGGCAGCGCGAACACCGAGTGCTCGATCATCACCAGGCGCAGGAACGCCTTGGTGCGCCCCGGCTGATGCGGCAGCGCGGCGGATGCCGACGTCACAGTCCGTACTCCTTCCAGCGGCGGTCGACCTTCGCCGCCGTCTCCGGGTCGGACAGCACCATGTCCGGCCAGCCCCCGTCGCGCGTGTAGCCCTCCTCGGGCAGCTTCCGCGTCGCGTCGATGCCCGCCTTGCCGCCCCAGAACTGCTGGTAGGAGGCGTGGTCGAGGTGGTCGACCGGGCCCTCCACGACGGTCAGGTCGCGCCCGTAGTCGGTGTTGCCGAGCGCGCGCCAGGCGACCTCGTGCAGGTCGTGGACGTCGCAGTCGGAGTCCACGACCACGATCAGCTTGGTCAGGGACATCATGTGGGCGCCCCAGATGGCGTGCATGACCTTCTGGGCGTGCTTGGGATACTTCTTGTCGATCGAGACGATCGCGCAGTTGTGGAAGCCGCCGGCCTCGGGGAGGTGGTAGTCCACGATGTCCGGGACGATGATCTTGAGGAGCGGGAGGAAGAAGCGTTCCGTCGCCCGTCCCAGCGGGCCGTCCTCCGTCGGCGGGCGGCCGACCACGATCGACTGGAGGAGCGGGCGCTTCCGCATCGTCACGCAGTCGATCTTCAGGGCGGGGAAGGGCTCCTGCGGGGTGTAGAAGCCGGTGTGGTCGCCGAAGGGGCCCTCGGGGAGCATCTCCCCCGGCTCCAGCCAGCCCTCGATGACGACCTCGGCCTGGGCGGGGACCTGGAGCGGGACCGTCTTGCAGTCGACCATCTCGACCCGCTTGCCCTGCAGGAACCCGGCGAACAGGTACTCGTCGATGTCGCCGGGGAGCGGGGCGGTGGAGGCGTAGGTCACGGCGGGCGGGCAGCCGAAGGCGATGGCGACCGGCAGGCGCTCGCCGCGCCGGGCGGCCACCTGGTAGTGGTTCCGGCTGTCCTTGTGGATCTGCCAGTGCATGCCGATGGTGCGCTTGTCGTGGCGCTGGAGCCGGTACAGGCCCAGGTTCCGGATGCCCGTCTCCGGGTCCTTGGTGTGGGTGAGGCCCAGGTTGAAGAAGGAGCCGCCGTCGTCCGGCCAGGTGAAGAGGGCGGGGAGCCGGTCGAGGTCGACGTCGTCGCCGGTGAGGACGGTCTCCTGGACGGGCGCGCTGCCCGGCTTCACCTTCTTCGGCGGCACGTGCGTCATCGTGCCGAGCTTCCCGAACGCCTCGCGCATCCCGACGAAGCCCTGCGGCAGCTCGGGACGGAGCAGGCCGCCGATCTTGTCGGAGATGTCGGCGTACGACTTGAGCCCGAGGGCCTTGAGCAGGCGGCGGTCGGTGCCGAAGACGTTCATCGCGAGGGGCATGTCGGAGCCCTTCACGTTCTCGAAGAGGAGGGCGGGGCCGTCGGCCTTGTTCACCCGGTCGACGATCTCCCCGACTTCCAGGTACGGGTCCACCTCGGCCTTGATGCGCTTGAGGTCGCCCTCGCGCTCCAGCGCCCTGAGCAGGGAGCGAAGATCGTCGTAAGCCATGCCGTCCAGTATCCCCGAGCCGCTACCCTGGCCCTGTACCTGGGGTCGTGACGCGTCCCCACCCCCCGCTTCCGCTGGAGACGCCCATGCTCCGGGTGCTGATGTTCCTCGTGCCACTGGCCCTGAGCGTCTACGCGTTCATCGACTGCATCAGCACGAAGGACGAGGACGTGCGGTACATCCCCAAGCCCTTCTGGGCCATCCTCGTGCTGCTGTTCCCGCTGGTCGGGTCCATCTCCTGGATCATCGCCGGCAAGAAGCGGCAGCCGGCGGGAGCGTCGCCCCGGGCGGGCGGCGGGCGGCGGCAGTGGGTCGCGCCGGACGACAACCCGGACTTCCTGAAGTCCCTGGGGAAGGAGCCGGGCAACGGCCCGGCCAAGGACGAGGCCCGCGACACGGACGGGGACGCGGACGGGAACGGCGCCAAGGACCTGGACGGTGACAAGGACCGGGACGCCGACAAGGACGACCGGCCGGACGGCGGGCGCGGCGGGAAGTAACCCGTCACGCCCCGCGCCTCACCCCCGTGTCCAGCGCTGGAGCGCCGAGCCGTCGCAGGTCTGCATCATGAGCATGCCGCTCACCGTCGACTCCTCCATGCACCTGCCGGTGTTGGTGGCGACGACGGAGTCGCCCGGGCCCAGGCGCCACTCCTGACCGCTCTGTGAGCTGCAGAAACCGCTGTGGAGGGCGCCGTAGCTGCTCAGGCAGTTGCCGGTCGCCCTGTGGACGATCCGGTAGGTGCCGGAGGACGTCCCGCGCAGGTCCCAAACGGCGGCGTCGGCGGTGCAGGAACCGGGGCGGACGCCGCCCTGCGACCCGTTGACGCAGTGCCCGGTCGATCCGTTGCGCAGGACGGTGCCGTCCGTGGACGGGGCTTCGGCCCCGGTGTCGTCGCCCGAGGAGGAACCGCCGGCGCCGCTGTCGCTGTTGCCCCCGCCGGCGCCGCTGTCGCTGTTGCCCCCGCCGTCGGCGTCGCCGCGCGAGCCGGTGCCCGAGTCGCCGTCGCCCTTCGCGGCGGCGTTGCCGTCGTCCGCGCCGGGGCCCGCTCCGGGGGCGGTCGCCGACTCCTTCGCGCCGGGCTCCGGCTTCTTCGAGGAAGACGCGGCGGTGGAGGGCGAGGGCTTCGCGGACCCGTCGGCGGCTGTCCGCGACGGGGACCCGGTGGCGGTGGCCGTGACGGACGAGGAGGGCCCCTTGGGCCCCGCAGTGTCACTGGAGTCCGTGACGTAGGGCAGGAGTTGGAAGGCGAGGGTGCCGCCCGCCACGACGACCACCACGGGGACGAACACCGGCAGGATGCGGCGGCGGCGCTCCGTGCGGGGCGCTGCCGCCTCTGGCTTCTTCTTGGGCTCCTTCTCCGGATCCTTCTCCGGCTTCCTTTCTGGTTCCTCCGCCGCCTCCGGCGTCCGCCCCTGCGGTGCCAGGGGCACCGTGAGCACACTGGGGTCGGGCGTACGTGACGCGAAGGCGGCCCGCTCGGCCAGCCGCTCGGTGATCACCGCGGGCCACAACGGTGCGGCCGACGGAGCGTGGGGCGCGGCGCGTTCGACCAGTTCGGCGGCGGTCGGCCGGCCCTCGTGGTCCTTGTCGAGGCAGGCCGCGACGACGTCGGCGAGTTCGGGGTCCAGTTCGCGCAGCGGCTGGAGGTCGGGATCCTCGTGGACGATGCGGTAGAGCACGGCGTGCCCGGACTCGTCGCCGAAGGGCGGCCGGCCCGAGGCCGCGTACGCGATCACCGAGCCCAGCGCGAACACGTCGACGACGCCGCTCGACGCCCGTTTCCCGGAGGCCTGTTCGGGCGACATGTAGGCAGGCGTGCCCACCACCATGCCGGTCCTGGTCAGTTGGCTCTGGTCGGCGGCACGGGCGACGCCGAAGTCGATGAGGGTGAGGCCGTCGAGGGTGAGCATCGCGTTGGACGGCTTGAGGTCGCGGTGGACCATGTCCAGGGCGTGCACCGCCGCCAGTCCGGTGGCGGCCTCCTTGAGCAGGAGCCACAGCGCCGCCGCGGGCAGCGGCCCGTGCAGGTCGACGGCCTCGCGCAGGGTGATGCCGGGCACGTAGGCGGTGGCGAACCACGGCGGCCGGGCGTCCCGGTCACCCGCGAGGAGCGGCGCGGTGGCCCCGGCGGGCAGCCGGGCGAGGTTGTCCAGCTCGTGCCCGAAGCGGCGCAGGAACTCCTTGTCCTCGCCGACGACCGAGGTCAGGACCTGCTTGACGGCCGCGTACCGGCCCTCGTGTACGCCGAGGTAGACGCGGCCCATGCCGCCCGCCCCGAGCCGGCCCAGCAGCGGGACCGGTCCGATCCGGCGCGGGTCGTCGTCCTCCAACGGCTCGGCGCCACTGCCCGTGAGGCCGACTCCGGTTTCCCCGCTCAACTCTCCCCCGTCCGTTCACCGGTTCATTGAGAGCTACATCTTTAGCACGGGGCGTCAACCAACGCGCTACGTAACGATGGTGAGTGTGCATCAGTCACGTCACACGAGCTTCCCGACCTCGGCTGGGGGCAGCGCACGGTCGAAGGCGCGTACGTCCCGGACCGTGCCGGGGAAGAAGTCGGCGGGCGCTCCGTCGTAGGAGGCCCGGCCGATCATGAAGGCGCCGGTGGCGGGGGCGGCGCCGGTGTCGTCGGTCTCCGCCTCCTGGACACCGTTGACGTAGAGGCGGAGCTTGCGGGTCCGGCCGTCGCAGACTCCGGTCAGGTGGGTCCAGACGCCGGCGGCCGGTGCGGTGCGGCCGACGGCGCGCAGGCCGGGGCGGGAGAAGGCCCAGCCGCCGTCCTCGTGGGCGTACTGGAGGTAGAAGCCGCTGCCGGTGTCGCTGTCCTGGCTGACGGCGGTGGCGAAGGTGCCCGGTACGGCCGTCAGGCGGACCCAGGCCGCGACGGTGAAGCTGCGGCCCTCGCCGGTCTCCAGGACCGGCCCGTCGGTGACGATCTGGCCGCCGGTCCCGTCGAAGGCGGCTCCGCCCCCGTCGGCCTGCCATCTGACGCCGGTCGCGGTGCCGTCGTGTCCGCCCGCCGTGTCCCGCGCGACCCCGCCGTCGGCCTCGTCGAGGGGCCAGAGTCCGACCGGGCCCGGGGG
>NZ_QHJH01000142.1 GCF_003947455.1 Streptomyces sp. WAC 04229
CCGGGGGCGGGGCCTGCGGGGGCTGATCGGTACGTCCGGCCTGGGGCGGCCGGCTCTGGTGGGCACTGGTCACGTCGGACTCCGTTCGGGCCTGCAGCACGCTCGGGTTGGAACAGCGATCCGGCCCTGGACGGAGAGCCAAATCGATTTGGCCAAATCGATTTGGCCGTCAGTATGGGAGGGCCGCGAGCCCGCGTCAAGGACGGTGGCCGACGGCGGCCGGAGACCGGAAGCCGGTGCCCCGCGTCCTCGTCCTACCCTGAGAGGACACCGCCTGCCTCTGCTAGGAGCGCATCTTGGACACCCCACCACTGCCCGCCCTCCTGGAGGAGAACCCGGTCGTCGCCAGCGTCAAGGACGCGGAGGGGCTGGAGGCCGTGCTGCGCTCCGACTGCCGCGTGGTCTTCCTGCTCTACGGCACGGTCCTGGACCTGCCGGAGATCGTGGCCCGGCTGAAGGAGGACGGCCGGACGGTCCTGGTCAACGTAGATCTGCTGGAGGGTTTCGCGGGCAAGGAGATCGTCGTCCGGTACGTGAAGGAGAAGACGGCCGCGGACGGGGTGCTCAGCTCCAAGGCGTTCATGGTGCGGGCCGCCCGCGAGCTGGGCCTGTACGCGGTGCACCGCTTCTTCCTCATCGACTCGCTCTCGTACCGCAAGCTCGCGCCGCAGGTGCGGTCCTCGCAGGCGGACTGCGTGGAGATCCTCCCGGGGTGCATGCCACGGGTCATCTCCTGGGTCGTCGCCGACATCGACGTGCCGCTCATCGCGGGCGGCCTGGTCTGCGACCGGGACGACGTGTTCGCCGCGCTCAAGGCGGGCGCCGCCGCGATTGCCTCGTCGAATACCGATGTCTGGGAGATGTGACACCGCCGGTGGACCCTTGACACTCGCCCGAGCGTCACCCTAGGTTTGCCCTGCGGCCATCTGATCACCCGTTCGGCCGCCACAATCACATATCGGCTCCGGCCTCCGCGCCGGAGCAGTTACTAGAGACCAGAGAACAGTAACTCCTCGCCCGTCGAGAGTTGCTGTTCTTTTTTTGTTGCCCGATTGCGAACCACAACGAGGTGGACTGTGAACAGAGCGCGGAAATGGACGGGATTCCTGATCCTGTCGATGTCGTGCGGCATCATCTTCCAGGTCGCCTACATCCGCTTCGTCTTTCTCGGCCCCACGGCCGAGGCGCTGCACCTTTCGACGCAGGACTACGGCAACATCATCTCCGTGTTCGGCATCGTGGCGATCGTGATGTACTTCGCGGGAGGTTGGTTCGCCGACAAGTTCTCGCCGAAGGTCCTGGTCACGCTGGGTCTGGCCGGTACCGGCGTGCTGGATCTGTACATCGCGCAGGCCCCCGGCTACACCGGTACGCTCGTCGCGCACGCCCTTATGGCGGTCATGGGCACCGGCCTCTACTGGCCGGCTCTGCTCAAGGCCATCGGAATGCTCGGCGACGCCTCGGAACAGGGCCGGCTCTTCGGCTTCCTGGAAGGCGCGCGGGGAGTCACCTCCACCCTCGTGGGATTCGTCGGCACCGCATTGGTGGCGACGGCCGTCACGCAGGCGGCGGGTGTCACGTGGCTCATCCGGCTCTACGGAATACTCGCCTTCGTCTTCGCCGCGCTCATCTGGTTCTTCGTGGACAGCGACAAGGAGAAACTGGCCGCGCTGGATTCCAGCACCGTCACGCTGAAGCAGCTGTGGCGGGCAGCCAGCAACAAATACACGTGGCTCATCGGGCTCACCGTGATGATGATGTACTGCTTCTACACCACGCTCGGTTATTTCTCGCCGCTGCTCGAGCACCACTACGGGATCGCGGCGGGTCTGATCGGTGTCATCGGTGTGGTCCGTACGTACGTGTTCCAGTTCGCCGCCGGGCCCGCGGGCGGTGTGGTCGTCGACAAGGTCACCCGGTCGACGCCGCGCTTCCTGCGCTGGATGTTCCTGGGGTGCGCCGCTGCCGCCGTGCTGTTCCTCGTACTGCCGCGCAGCACGGCCTTCGGCTGGGTCGCCGTCACGCTGATGTTCCTGCTCTGCCTGTTCGTCTTCGCCAGCCGCGGGGTGTACTTCGCCACCGTCGGGGAGGTGGAGATCCCGGCCAACGAGCGGGGCGGGGTGATCGGCCTGGTCTCCGGGATCGCGTTCCTGCCGGACGCCTTCCTGCCGTCGCTCGCCGCCTGGTGGATCGGCGACCCTTCGGCCAGTCCGGCGGTGCCGGAGCGCGGCGGCGGCTACACCACCATGTTCGTCTTCCTGCTGGCCGCGGCGCTGCTGGGCCTGCTGTTCACCACACTCACCATCCGTATCCGCCGCAGGGAGCTGGCCGCGCGTGCGGCGGCGTCCGCGCCGGCTCCCACCGAGCCGGCCCCCGCGCTCTGAGGAAGGTCACTCACCATGGACATCACCGACTTCGACCGGGACTTCTTCTCCCTCGACGGCCGCAGCGCCATCGTCACCGGCGGCAACACGGGTCTCGGCCGGGCGTTCTCGCTGGCCCTCGCCAAGGCGGGCGCCGACGTGTTCGTGCCGTCCGTCACCGAGGACGACGGCACCACCCGCGAGCTGATCGAGGCCGAGGGCCGCCGCATGGAGTTCATGAAGGCGGACCTGACCGGGCCCGGCGTGCCGAGGCGGATCGTCGAGGGCTGCGCGGAGGCCTTCGGATCGGTCGACATCGTGGTGAACTCGGCGGGCATCTGCAACATCGCGGACGTCGAGGAGTTCGGCCGCGAGCAGTGGGACCCGATGGTCGACATCAACCTCACGGCCCCGTTCGAGCTCAGCCACGAGGCAGTCCGGTTCATGGTTCCGCAGCGCTCCGGAAAGATCATCAACATCGCGTCGATGTTCTCGTTCCTCGGCGGCCAGTGGTCGCCCGCGTACGCGGCCACCAAGCACGGCATCGTGGGCTTCACCAAGGCGTACTGCGACGAGCTGGCCCAGCACAACATCCAGGTCAACGCCATCGCG
Organism: Streptomyces sp. WAC 04229; assembly: GCF_003947455.1. Classification (GTDB taxonomy): domain Bacteria; phylum Actinomycetota; class Actinomycetes; order Streptomycetales; family Streptomycetaceae; genus Streptomyces. Next base: position 2,976 of record NZ_QHJH01000142.1, read on the forward strand.
CCCGGCTACTTCGCCACGAAGATCACCGAGGCGACGCGGGCGAACCCGGAGACCAACCAGCGCGTCCTGGACCACATCCCGGCGGGCCGCTGGGGCGACGTCGCGGACCTGATGGGCGCGACCGTCTTCCTCGCCTCCCGGGCGTCGGACTACGTCAACGGGCACGTCCTCCCGGTGGACGGGGGCTACCTGGTCCGCTGAACCCCCCGCGCCACGCCCTCCCCCACGCACCGCACACCAAGAGGTAGATCACCATGGCCCAGTCGCTCTCCAAGCTCACCCGCGAAGACATCGTCGCCCACCTCACCGGAATGCTCGACGCCGGACAGGTCGTCACCGACACCGAGGAGCTGAAGCTCGCGAGCGTCGACCGGTTCAAGAAGTACCAGTCGGTACACGGCATCTTCGACGCCCCGCTCCCGGCCGCGATCGTCAACGCCCGTTCCACCGAGGACGTCTCGAAGGTCCTGGCCTTCGCGAACGACAACCGGATCAACGTGGTCGCGCGGACCGGCCGCACCGGCACCGAGGGCGGTCTGGAGACCGCGGTCGAGGACACCATCGTGCTCGACGGCTCCGGCCTGGACCGGGTGCTGGCGATCGACGCCGAGAACATGCAGGTGACCGTGGAGTGCGGAGTGCCGCTCCAGGTCCTCGAGGACAAGCTGCGCGAGCAGGGGCTCACGACGGGCCACTCCCCGCAGTCCAAGCCGCTCGCCCAGTACGGCGGGCTGGTCTCCACCCGCTCCATCGGCCAGTTCTCCACGCTCTACGGCGCGATCGAGGACATGGTGGTCGGTCTGGAGGCGGTCTTCCCGGACGGCTCGGTCACCCGCATCAAGAACGTCCCGCGCCGCGCGGCCGGACCCGACATCCGGCACGTCGTCATCGGCAACGAGGGCGCCCTCTGCTACATCACCGAGGTGACCGTCAAGGTCTTCAAGTACCAGCCGGAGAACAACGAGTTCCACGGCTTCCTCGTCGACGACATGGCCACCGGCGTCAAGGCGATCCGCGAGGTCGTCACGAACGGGTTCAAGCCGTCGGTCGTCCGGGTCTACTCGCCCGAGGACGCCCGCCAGCACTTCTCGCACTTCTACCAGGGCAAGGTCGTCGTCGTCTTCGTGGCGGAGGGGCCCAAGGGCCTCGTGCGCGCCACCAGCGAGGAGATCGAGCGGGTCCTGGCCCAGTACCCGCACGACAAGGTCGACCCGCGGCTGATCGAGGACTGGTTCGACAACCTCAACTGGGGCGTCGACAAGATCGAGGCCGAGAAGCAGGTCATGCTCGCCAAGGGCGAACTCGGCTACACCACCGAGGTCTCCGTGGACTGGTCGCGCACCGTCGAGCTGTACGACAACGTGATCCGGCGCATCCGCACCGAGTTCCCGGCCGCCGACGACCTGGTCATGCTCGGTGCCCACTCCTCGCACAGCTACCAGACCGGCACCAACCTGTACTTCGTCTACGACTACCGGATCAACTGCGAGCCGCGCGAGGAGATCGAGAAGTACCACATCCCCCTCAACGCGATCATCGTCGAGGAGGCGCTGAAGGTGGGCGGCTCCATGGTCCACCACCACGGCATCGGCAAGTACCGCGCCCCGTGGACCACGCAGGAGCACGGCAGCGCGTACCGGATCCTCGCCAAGCTCAAGGAGACCTTCGACCCCAACGGGATCATGAACAAGGGCACCATCTTCCCCATGGACGCCTGAGCCAGCCGCCCAGCCGACCCCGGCCGCCGTCACGCCGGCCGGGGTCCTGCTCCTTCCCCGACCCGCACGACCTCTCCGGAGTGGCCATGTCCAGCGCCCGTCCCCGCTACCTCATCGGCATCGACAACGGCTCGCAGTCCTCGAAGGTGACCGTCTTCGACACCGACGGGCGGGTCGTCAGCGAGGGCCGCGCCGCGCTGCGCCCCTACGACACCCCGCGGCCCGGCGTCGTGGAGCATCCGGACGACGATCTGTGGACGTCGATCGGCGCCGCCAGCCGGGCCGCGCTCGCGGCGTTCGACGGGGACCCGGCGGACATCGTGGGCGTGGGACTGTGCACCATCCGCTTCTGCCGTGCCGTCCTCAAGGCGGACGGCACGCTCGCCCAGCCCGTCATGAGCTGGATGGACGAGCGCGTCGGACACCCCTACCAGGACTCCGCCCCCGAGGCCGCCCGCGTCACGACCAGCTCCGGCTACATCGGTCACCGGATGACGGGGAAGTTCCGTGACACGGCGGCCAACTACGCGGGGATGTGGCCCCTGGACCCGGACACCTGGCAGTGGAGCGACGACGACGCGGAGATCGCGAAGCTCGGCCTGCGCCGCGAGCTGCTCTTCGACCTCGTGCTGCCCGGTGACGTCCTGGGCGGGGTCACCGAGGCCGCGGCACTCCACACCGGCATCCCCGCCGGGGTCCCCGTGGTCGCCACGGCCAACGACAAGGCGGTCGAGGCCCTGGGCTGCGGGCTGCGCTCCCCCGACACCCTCCTCGTCTCGCTCGGCACGTACGTGGCCGGCATGGCGACGGGCCCGCGCAACGTCACGGGCCCCTCGGACTTCTGGGTGAACTACGCCGCCGTGCCGCACTCCTACCTCTACGAGTCCGGCGGGGTGCGGCGCGGCATGTGGACGGTCAGCTGGTACCGCGACCTGCTCGGCGAGGAGGCGTCCGTCCGGGCGCGCGCCGCCGGGCTGGAGGTGGAGGACTACCTCAACGCCGAGGCTGCGAAGGTGCCGCCGGGGTCCGACGGGCTGATGACCGTCCTCGACTGGCTCGCCCCGGACGACGCCCCCTTCCGCAAGGGCACGATGCTGGGCTTCGACGGACGCCACGGCCGCTTCCACGTCTACCGGTCCATCCTGGAAGCCCTCGCGATGACGGTCCACGACACGACGGAGCGCATGGCACGCGAACTGGGCACGGCCCACCGCGAGGTCATCGTCTCCGGCGGCGGCTCGCGCTCCGACCTGATGATGCGGATCCAGGCCGACGTGCACGGCGTCCCCGCGCGGCGCGCCGAGGCGTCCAGCGCCGCGGGCCTGGGAGCCGCGATCTGCGCGGCGGTGGGTCTCGGTGTGCACGCGGACTTCGAGGAGGCCACGGCCAGGATGGTCCGCGACGGTGAGGTCTTCCACCCGGACCCGGAGAACCACGCCCTCTACAGGCGCCTTGAAGCGGTGTACCGGGACGTCCGCGAACACACCGACGCCCTCTACCGCCGTACGTACGACGTCTTCGGCTGACTCCGGTCAGCGGGCGCGGCGGATGCGGACGGGGCCGCGCGCGGTCGCCGGGTCGACCCGGCGACCGCGCTGGGTGACCGTGACCTCCCCGGCCTCGGCCAGGCGCCCGGCCGCACCGCGGGCCGGCTCCATGAGGGCGCGCCAGCCGTCGTCGTCCCCTTCGTAGACCGCGCGTGCGGCGTCCGAGGGGCAGATCGTCGCTCCCGGGCGACGGCGCTCCAGGAGTTCCAGGATGGCTTGCTCCAGCCGTCGGTCCGTCCCCTCGTCCTCGTCCGCCACCCGGCCAGTATGACGATCGGCGGGCGGTCGCGCCCGCGGGCGGGCCCGGTGATCGCCCTGACCGTATCCTCGCTCTGAACAGCGCGGGCGAGGGCGAGGGACGGTGCACGTGGCAGGCGGCACACCGCAGGCGGGACAGACCCGGACGTCGCTGAGCGCGCGGGCCCGCGAGGCCGTGCGCGAGCGCATCGTGGACCGCCGGTATCCGATGGGCACGCGGCTGGTGGAGCGGGAGGTCGCGGAGGAGCTGCGGATGTCCCGGGTGCCGGTCCGCGAGGCGCTGCGCGCGCTGGTCGCCGAGGGGCTGCTGGAACTGCTGCCGCACAGCGGAGTGCGGGTGCGGCGTCTGGAGCGGGCCGACGTCCGGTACCTGTACGAGGTGTGGGAGCCGTTGGCCGTCCAGGCGTCGCGGCTCGCCGCCCGGCAGGTCGCGGCGGCGGACGGGCCGCTGCCGGAACTGGACGCACTGCGTGCCTCCCTGGCGCGGGCCGAGGACGCCGCCGAGGAGGACGAGGGCGCGCTGGAGGTCGCGGCGCACACGGAGTTCCACGAGCGGATCGTCGCGCTCTCCGGAAACCCGCTGCTGGCCCGCACCATGGAGCAGCTCGGCTGGCAGTTGCAGTTGCTGTTCGGCATGCGTGCCGAGCCCGCGCACATGCGGGCCCAGCACGCGGAAATCTTCCGGCACATCGCCGCGGGCGACGAGGAGCCGGCCGCCGCGAGCACGCTGCTGCACGTCCGGGACAGCCGGGCCGTGGCACTGCGGTCCCTCTTCGGGGACAGCGCTTTGTATACCAAGTGATTCCTTACCTACTGGGCGACCATCAAATGTGCAGCACCGGTGCGAATTTTCGGGGCACATCCGACAGCCTCTTGTCCCGCTCTCATTACTTGGTATACAAAATGGCGCCAGGCAGGTCTCCCCCTGCCGCGACTCCCCGCCCCCACCAGGAGCCCAGCGATGTGCATCGAGCCCTCCGAGCCCCCGTCCCCCCGGCTGACCCGCCGGGGCGTGCTCGCCGCCTCAGCGGCCCTCGCCGGTACCGCGACGGCCCTCGGTTCCGCCGGACCGGCGGCGGCGACCACCTCGGACCGTCGGCCGCGCACCGGCGACCTGGTCGTCGAGGGCGGCACGCTTCTCGACCCCGCCACTGGTGACGTCACCGAGGACGCCGTCGTGGTGATCCGGGACGGTGTGGTGCGCGCGGCCGGTGCCCGTGGCAGGACCACCGTCCCGGCCGGCGTCCCGCGCCTCGACGCGCACGGCCAGTGGGTCCTGCCCGGCCTGATCGACGCACACATCCACCTCAACACCGTGGCCGAGGCACGCGACGCCGTCGGCAAGGGCGCGACGAGCGCGCGCAGCGGGTCCACCAACTTCTACCAGGACATCGCCGTGCGCGAGCTGGCCCGCCGGGCCCCCGGCATGGCGCCCCGGCTGCGGGCGGCGGGCATCTTCGTCACGCCGGACCTGGGCGACACCCTCCTCGCCGACCCGGAGCTCGCCGTGCTGGCCGGGCTGAAGGGCGGGGTCCGGTCCGCCGAGGCCCTGCGCCACGTCGTGCGGGTCAACCTGGCGCGCGGCGCCGAGGTGGTCAAGACGCGGGTGAACGAACGCGCCGGGCTGCCCGAGCAGGACCCGCTGGCCCAGGTCTACTCGCACGCCCAGCTCAGCGAGGTGGTGGCGGCGGCACGGCGCGGCGGGAAGGGCGTGCTCTGCCACAGCTACAGCGAGAAGGGCTGCCACGACGCGGTGACGGCGGGCATCCGGTCCCTGGAACACGGCGTGTTCGTCGGCGAGCGCACCCTGCACGAGATGCGCCGACGGGACACGTACTTCACCCCCACCCTCACCGCGATCGCGGGCCTCGCCGAGTCCTCGGACCCGGTACTCGCCGAGCGGGGCCGCGCCTATCTGCCCGTCCTGAAGCGGGCGGTGCTGGCGGCGCACGAGCTGGGCGTGCCGCTGGCGGCGGGCACCGACTCCTCCGGCGGCACGGTGGACCCCATCGGGCGCGAGGTGGAGTTGATGCACGCCGCCGGACTCTCGCCGCTCGACGCGATCCGCACGGCGACGACGCACGCCGCGCGGCTGCTCGACCTGGAGGGCACGGCGGGCCGGCCGACCCGGGGGCACGCCGGTGACCTGGTCCTGGTGACCGGCGACCCGCTGGCCGACGTGTCACTGCTCAAGAAGCCGTCCCGGGTGGTGCGTGCGGGCATCCCCGTCTGACCACGGCCCGCGCCCGCAATCCGCCCAACACCCCTGACCCGTAGGAGAACGGCATGACCCCTCCGCCCCTGTCCCGGCGCAACGTCCTCGCCGGTGCCGCCTCGCTGGGCGGCACCGCCGCCCTGGCCGCCACGACGGCGCACGCGTCATCCGAACCGGCCCGGCACGCCCGCGGTGCCGTCGTGTTCCGCGACGTGCGTCTGCCGGGCGGGTCCGGGGCGGTGGACCTGACCGTCCTCGACGGCCGGATCTCGGACCGGCCGGCGCCCAGGGGTGCCAAGGTCGTCGACGGCGGCGGCCGGCTGGCGCTGCCGGCGCTCGTCGACGCGCACATCCACCCCGACAAGACCAGTTGGGGCGGCCCGTGGGTGTCGCGCAGGCCCGCGAGCGGCATCGCCGAGTACTGCGAGCAGGACGTCGAGCTGTACCACTCCCAGCGGCGCCCGGTCGGCGAACGGGCGTACGGACTGATGGCGCACGCCGTGACCCGCGGCACCCGGGCGATGCGGGCCCACGCGGACGTCGCCCCCGCCTACGGCCTCGACGGGGTGGAGGGCGTCGCCGAGGCGCGGGACCGCCTGGCGGACGCGCTGGACGTGCAGATCGTGGCGTTTCCCCAGCACGGCGTGGTCCGTACGCCTGGCACGGCCGAACTCCTGGCCACGGCGGCCCGCGAGGGCCTGGTCGACATGATCGGCGGCATCGACCCGATCAGCTTCGACCAGGCTCCGGAGGAACAGCTCGACCTGGTCTTCGACCTGGCCGACCGGCACGGGATCGGCGTCGACATCCATCTGCACGACCGGGACGAGAAGGGGACCCGGGTCATGCGCGGCATCATCGACCGCACCCGGTCCCTGTCCCTGCGGGGCCGGGTGACGGTGAGTCACGTCTTCTGTCTGCCGTTCCTCGCCGAGCGCGCCCTGCGCACCATGGCCGAGGACCTGGCGGAGCTGGACATCGCCCTGACGACGGTCGCGCCGAACGAGTCCCTGGTCCTGCCCGTCTCCACGCTGCGCGAGTACGGCGTGCGGGTCGGGCTCGGCTCGGACGGCGTGCGCGACTCCTGGAGCCCGTTCGGCGACGCGGACATGCTGCACCGCGCCCATCTGCTGGGCTGGATCACGGACGTACGCCTCGACGACGAGCTGGCCTCCTGCTACGACGTCGGCGCGCACGGCGGCGCGGACGTGATGGGCCTGCCACGGGCCGACCTGAAGCCGGGGGCGCCGGCGGACTTCGTGCTGGTGCGCGGCGAGTGCCTGCCGCAGGTCGTGGTCGACATGCCCCGGCGCGACTTGGTCGTGCACGGCGGGCGGGTGGTGGCCCGGAACGGCGAACTGGTCTGAGAGGGACACCTCCGGAGGCGTTCCCCCACCTGGGTGTGTGGAGCGTCACGCACGACAAGAGCCGCCCAAGTTGTCTGAGTCACAGCGCAAATGTCCCTTTGGCCCCCATGCTCGAATCGGATGCCGGCGCCCGAAGTGACGCGCGCCGGCATGGACTTGGACGTGGGGTGCTGGAGTGAGCCATGCCACAGCACTCGGACATTCCCTCTCTTGTTCACCGGAGAAAGGTGCGAATCGTGGCCGCATACCTGTGCCCGCCCGCCGTCATACACGGCGAGCACGCCGTCAAGACCAGCCAGATAGTGGAGGAGGTCCGCGAACGGCACCCGGACGCGGCGTGGGCGCCCCGGATCGACGCCATCGCGGCCAGTACCGGCATCGAGACCCGGGGCTGGATGCTGCCGCTGGAGTCCGCGGTGGCGCCCGGCGCCTCGGGCGCCCTGTCGGCGGCCGGCACCGGGCCCGCGCGCGAGGCGCTGGTCCGCGACGGGTTCACCGAGCACGACGCGGACCGCGTGGTCGCCGCCCTCGAATCGGTGCCCACACCGCAGACCGTGCAGGAGCGCACCGCCCCGGCCTGGGAGGCCGTGCAGGCCTACGGGGAACGGGCGGCGCGCGGGGCCCTGCAGATCGCCGGGCTGGACGTCTCGGACGTCGACTGCCTGATCACCAGCAACTCCACCACCCCGGCGCTGCCGGGTCTGGACGTCGCCCTGGCCAACCGGCTCCCGCTGCGCGGCGACACGACGCTGCTGCCCGCCTCGCAGTGGGCCTGCGTCGCCGGGACCCGTTCCCTGGCACTCGCGGCCGACCTCGTGGCGGCCGACCCCGACCGGGTGGTCCTGGTCGTGATCTCCGAGGCGCTCAGTACGACCTACCAGCCCGCGGACGACACCCTGGAGTCCCTGATCGTCCGGCTGCTGTTCGCGGACACCGCGGTCGCGACGGTGGTCACGGGCCGCCCCAGGCCCCAGTCGGTGCTGCGGCTGGACGCCTCCTGGCACCACACCCTGCCGGACACCCAGGACCTGCACCGCCTGGAGACGCGGGCGGACGGCACCCACTTCGTGATGGACCGGCGCGGCCCGCGCGCCGTGCAGAACACCGTCACCGCCATGTGGGACTGGCTGCACGACCGCTACCAGGACGACCCGGGCTCCTGGCACCCCGACGTACTGCTCGCGCACCCCGGCGGGACGCGCGTGCTGGAGTACATGGAGCAGACCATGCCCGAGGAGTGGCCGTCGGGGCTCCTCGACCACAGCCGGGACAGCTACGCCGGCGGCAACCGCGGTGGCGCCGCCGTGTTCGACATCATGCGCCGGGCGCACGACGCCGGACAGCGGCCGGGCAGTCGCGCCGTGCTGTACGCGGCGGCCCCGGGCCTCACGGCGACCGCACTCGAAGGAGAGTGGCTGTAGCCCGGCCGCGCCGTCACCTGGCCACCACCGCCCAGACCACCTTGCCGGTGTCCGTCCACCGCACCCCCCACCGGGCGGTGAGCCGGTGCACGACGTGCAGGCCGCGACCGCCGTCGTCCAGCAGTCCGCCGCGGCCGAGGCGGGGACGGCCGTTGCCGGTGTCGCCGACCTCGCACAGCAGTCCGTGACCGGCCCTGATCAGCCGTACCGTGATGGGCCCGCGGGCGAACCGGACCGCGTTGGTGACCAGCTCGCTGACCAGGAGCAGCACCCTGTCCCGGGTGTCGTCCCTGGTACGCCACTCGCGCAGCAGCGCGGAGACCAGCGTGCGGGCCCGGGCGGCCGCGTCGTCGCGGGCGGGCAGCCGCCAGGTGGCGGTGTCCCCCTTGCGGTAGCCGATCATGCGGGCCAGCAGCAGGGTCACGTCGTCGCGCCCGCGTTGCGGCGACAGCCCGGAGACGACCCAGCGCGCGGCCTCCTCCAGGACGTCCCAGGGGTGCACCGTGGACACGGCGTCCGCGAGCCTGCCGATGCCCTCGTCGATCGGCACGGCGGGATCCTCCACCAGCCCGTCGGTGTACAGGGCGAGCAGGGAGCCCGGGGGTGCGGCGAACGTGTGCACCCCGAACGGCTCCCGCAGCGCGAATTCCGCGCCGAGGCCCGGATGCGGGCGGACCGCGAGCGGCGCGGCGCGTCCGTCCGGGAGCACCAGGACCGGGGGGAGGTGGCCGGCGCTGGACAGGGCCACGCGGTGGCTGACCGGGTCGTAGACGGCGATGCAGCAGGTCGATCCGAGGGCGCTGTAGCCGGCGGCCAGCCCCGACTCCGCGTCGTCCAGCATCGTCACCGTCTTGTCCAGGTGTTCCAGCACCTCGTCGGGCGCCAGCCCCGCGGAGAGCAGTGCGCGGGCCTCCATGCTCAGCTGGCCCATCGTCGCCGCGGCCCCCAGGCCGTGTCCGACGACGTCGCCGACGACGAGGGCGGTACGGCCGTCCGGGAGGGGGAAACTGTTGACCCAGTCGCCGCCGACGCCCGCGCTGTCGGGCGTGGCGGGCTGGTACACGCTGGCGGTCTCGACGGTGTCGCCCCCGGTGCGCGGCAGCAGCCGGCGCTGCAGGGCCAGCACCTGGGTGTGCTCGCGCTGGTGCTGCCGGGCCAGATCGACGTGGTGCGAGGTTCTGGCCACCAGTTCCTGGAGGTCGAGCAGCTCGCCGTCGTTGAAGGGGCGGTCGGCCCGCCGCCAGACCTCCGCCACGCCGAGCACGACGGGCGGCGACCCGTCGAGGACGAGCGGGATGCAGGCCACACCCGCCGACCGGTTGCTGGGGACCAGGGCCCGGACCAGCTTCGGGCTGCCGAGGACCCGCTCGATCGACTCGCGGTCCGGGATGACGATGGCCTGGGCGGCGTCGTCGCGCCGGATCGCCTGCGCCAGCAGATGACTCGCGTCCTTGGGCAGGTCGTCGCCCTCAGTCACGTAGCCCTCGGGCCAGACCCGGTCCGGCACCAGGGCCGCCCGCCGCAGCCGGATGCGTCCCTGGCCGTGCTCGGTGACCCCCTCGCCCGTCCACACGGCGAAGTCGAGGTCGATGGCGGCCACGTCTCCCCAGGCCAGCAGCGACTCCGCCAGCGACTGCGCGGTCTCGCCGATGTCCAGCGAGGTGCCGATCGCGGTCTCGGCGGCGTACAGGTGCAGTCTCCTGGCCATGGCGATCAGGGAGACGGTCAGGCCCTCCTGCGGCGCCGCGGCGGACAGGATGCTCATGGAGACGACCAGCTCCGAGCCGTCCGCGCGCCGCAGCCGCTGGACCCGGGCGACGTGTGCCTCGCCGGTCTCCAGCACCTGCCGCAGCCGCCGGGTGACGGTGGGTACGTCCCAGGGCGGCAGCAGGTCGACGAAGGGGCTTCCGGTCACGACGTCCAGACCGGCGAAGACGGGGGCGTCCAGGTTGCTGCGCGTGATGCGCAGCTCCCGGTCCAGGTTGACCGCGCCGAGGATCTGCTCCTGGAGGCCGGCCCCCGGGTTGGGATGGACGCGTACGCGGGCGGTGGTCTCGTCCGGCGCTCCGGAGGCGTCGGCCGCCGCCGCTCCGCCGCGCGGGATGTACTTGCCCAAAGCGCTGCTGACCAGGTCGAACGGCGACGAGGACGAAGAGGACGAAGGAGAGGGTGTGTCCATACGGCTCTCTCAGCTCGCTCGCCGGCCCCGGCACGGCGCCGGGCCGTACTCGCACCCGTGCGGCGGGCCCCGAGTCTCCGACCGCACACCTCATTCAATAACACGCCGGGCACCTTCGCCCACACCGGCGCCGCGACGCCAGCGCTCGGGCTCGATGCGGCCCGCGTACAGGGGCAGCTCCAGTGGCGGCCCGCCGTCCTCGAAGGGGTCCCACACCCGGGTGAGCCCCGCGGTGCCCCGCGCTCGCACCCGCCGGGCCTCGGCCAGGTCGATCACGTCGGTCAGGACGTCCTCCGACCCGGGCCCGGCCTCGGCGCGCATCCGCCCCTCGGGGTCCACCACGACGCTCCGCCCGAGGCCGTCCGGCGCGGCCGCGTTGAGGCTGGCCATGAAGACCTGGTTGACGATCGCGTTGGCCTGCGCGAGCACGACTTCCTGGGCACGGTCGACGGTGGGGGTGCGGACCAGGTTCAGTACGAGGTCGGCGCCCTGCCAGGCGAGGTGGCGGGTGACCTCGGGGAACCAGGCGTCGTAGCAGATCGTCAGGCCCAGCCGTCCGTGCCCGGCCAGGTCGAAGACCACGAAGTCGGAGCCGGCCGCCGTGGTCTCGTGAGGGCGCCACGGGAAGATCTTGCGGTACGCCGCGACCCGCTCGCCCGCGGGCGAGTAGACGGGGGCGGTGTTGTATGTCCGGCCGTCGGCACCCTGCTCGTAGACGCTGCCGGGCACGAGCCAGATGTCCAGCTCACGGGCGAGGGCGGCCAGCCGGGCACCCCGCGGGCCGTCCAGGGGCTGGGCCCCCGCGGTCATGACCCGCTCGGGGTCCTCACCGGGCTCGTGCCCGCACAGATGCAGTTCCGGGTAGGCGAGCAACCGGACGCCGGGGTGCGCCGCCATGACGCGGCGGACGTCCTCGGCGAACGCGTCGGTGGCATCGGCGGCGTGGTGCCGCGCGGCCGTCTGGACGAGGCCGATCTGCAAGGGAGTCGTCATCACTGGGCAGCCTTCCGCGGTCGCTGGCTTCCGGGGACGGGGGGCGTGGTCGAGCCAATCACCGGACCACCCACGGGACAAGATCCCCTTGTCCAGCACGATCCACAGGAAGAACCTGTGGGCCGCGCGGGTGCCGCGGCGACCCGCGCCGCCCGGCGGCCGTGGTAGAACGAGGACCCCCGCGTCGGCGTCAAGACGTCGCGCCCCCCCGACTCGACAGGACACGGACCGCGTATGACCCTCAACCAGCTGAGGGCCTTCGTCGAGGCGGAGCGGCTCGGGTCGTTCACCGCAGCGGCGCGGGCCATGGACATCGCCCAGGCCTCCGCCTCCGAGCTGGTGCGCCGCCTGGAGACCGAGCTGGACGCCGAGCTGTTCGCGCGGGGCAGCCGCACCCTGGCCCTGACCTCGGCTGGCCAGGAACTGCTGCCGTACGCCCAGCAGGCGGTGGAGGCCGCTGAGAGCGGAACCCGGGCGGTGCGCTCCCTGGGTTCGCTGGGCGGCGGGACCGCCACCTTCGGTGTGCTGCGCAACGCCGACTACTACCTGCTGTCCAACCTCGTGCAGCTGTTCCACGCGCGTTACCCGTCCGTCCGGGTCCGCCTGGTGGGGCAGAACTCCGCCGAGACCGCGGCGGCCGTGGCGGCGGGACGGATCGAGGCCGGGCTCGTGGTGCTGCCCATCGAGGACGAGGGGCTGGTGGTGACGCCGCTGCTGCGGGACGAGGTGTTCTTCGTCAGCGCGAGCGAGGAGCGCACCCGGACGCCCATGACGATCGAGGCGTTCTCCCGTACGCCGCTCGTCCTCTACGACGCCCACTACGGCTGGCAGGACCCCACCCGGCGCCAGCTCGCGGAACGGGCCCAGCTGGCCGGGGTGAGGGTCGATCCCCTGATCGAGCTGGAACACGTCGAGGCCGCGCTGGGCCTGGTGGCCGCCGGCGTGGGCGACACGATCGCCAGCCGGGCCGTGGTCGCCGGGGCGGCGTTTCCCGCGGGGCTGCGCACCGTCCCGTTCGCCGACCCCCTCTACGACACGATCGCGCTGGTAAAGCGGCGGGGCCATCCGCTGTCCCGGGCCACCCGGGAGCTGGTCAGGATCGCCGAGGACACCTTGCGCGAGATCCGGGACGATCTCGGCCTCTGAGTACCGGCCGCCCGAGCCACGGGACAAGCCACAGGGAAACCCTGTGCTTCGGACAGGAATCGCCCCTCTGGTCCTGTGGCAGTGTGCCGTCTAGCGTCCCTGCCATGCAGATCACGCACGACGAAGCACAGTCCCTCCCCCCGTTCCAGTGGCTCAAGAAGCCGTCCGTGGACGGTCCGCCCGCACAGCGCGACCCCTCGGTGGTCGAGCGCGTCTCACAGATGCTGAGCGAGATCGAGCGCAAGGGCATGGACGCGGTACGCGGCTACGCCCAGGAGCTGGACGGCTGGTCCGGCGACCTGGAGATCGAGGCCGCCGACCTGAAGAAGTCGGGGGACGCGCTTCCCCCGGACGTCCGTACCGCGCTGGAGATGGGCTACGAGCGCACCCACCGTTTCGCCGCCGCGCAGCGCGAGCACCTGACGGACTTCGAGATCGAGGTGGCTCCCGGTGTCGCCGGCGGTCAGCGCTACGTTCCCGTCTCCCGCGTCGGCGCCTACCTGCCCGCCGGCCGGTTCCCCCTCCTCGCCAGCGCCTTCATGACGGTGAACGTGGCCAAGACGGCCGGCGTCCCCACGGTCCTCGCCTGCACTCCCCCGTCCGGCGAGCACGGCGCGCACCCCGCCGTGCTGTACGGCGCCTACCTCTCGCGCGCCGACCGGGTGTTCGCGCTCGGCGGCGTCCAGGCCCTCGGCGCGATGGCCTTCGGGCTGCTCGGTGACGCACCGGTCGACATGCTGGTCGGCGCGGGGAACGCGTACGTCACCGAGGCGAAGCGGCAGCTGTTCGGCCGGGTCGGCATCGACCTGCTGGCCGGGCCCTCGGAGGTCGCCGTCATCGCGGACGACAGCGCCGACCCGGTGTGGGTCGCGGCGGACCTGCTGGGGCAGGCCGAGCACGGGCCCAACTCACCGGCCGCCCTGATCACCACCTCCGCCGACCTGGGGCGCGCCGTGATCGGGGAGGTCGAGCGCCAGCTCAAGACGCTCACCACCCGGGACATCGCCGGCCCGGCGTGGCGCGACTTCGGCTCCGTCGTCGTGGTGGACGACCCGGCCGCCGCCGTCGCCGTGGCCGACGTGATCGCCCCCGAGCACCTGGAGATCCAGACCGAGGACGACGACTACTACCTGGTGAACCTCGCCAACTACGGCTCGCTGTTCATCGGGTCGTGGTCGACGGTCGCCTACTCCGACAAGGGCATCGCCGGCACCAACCACGTACTGCCGACCGGCAAGACGGCCCGCTACAACGCGGGGCTCTCCGTGTCCCGGTTCCTCAAGCCGCTGACGTACCAGCGTGCCTCGAAGGAGGGGACCGCCTCTCTGGCCCCGGCCGTCGAGCGCGTCTCGGCCTTCGAAGGGCTGGCGGCCCACGGTGCGACGGCGACGCTCCGCATCGACCGGATCGGGCGGAAGTCCGGCGCGTTCGACGACGTTCCGGCCGCACTGCGCGACCAGCTGTGACCCCTCGCGTGCCGCCGCACGGCATGCGGCGGCACGCGAGGGGTCACAGCTGGTCGCGCAGTGCGGCCGGAACGTCGTCGAAC
>NZ_QHJH01000143.1 GCF_003947455.1 Streptomyces sp. WAC 04229
GGCTGACCCCCCCCGGAGACACACGACACCGGACCGCCCCCGGCGACCCCTCACCCAAGGAGAACCGAGCCATGCCCGTCAGACGACGCCGCTCCACCGCCCTCGCCGCAGCCGTGGCCACCGCCGCCGCGCTCGGCGCCACGGTCCTCGTCACGGCCGGCGCCACCACCGCCACGGCGGCCGAAGTCCCGCTCGCCGACTACGAGCTGACGTGGGGCATCAAGCAGTCGTACCGCAATTACGTCGGCATGTTCGGCACCTTCACCACGTCGGGCGGCGCCACCCAGGCCGCGGGCAACGGCGCGTTCACCTTCGTCGACGGCACCGGCACCTACGACACCACGGGACACACCGTCGACCTGGCCTTCAAGGGCGGGCTGGTGAGCAAGTCCGCGGCGCACGGCTTCGAGATCACGCTCACCGACGTGCGCTTCGACAGCAAGGCCGGCGAGATCACGGCCGACATCAGAAAGGTCGACACCTCCGCGGGCGCCCCCAGGACCACCGAGGGCGACGACGTCCCGCTCGCCACGGTCGCCGTGACCCGTGCGATGAAGGACATGGCCACCACCCTCACCGCCGAGGCGGGGGAGTACCTCGGCAGCGCGAGCTACGCGGGCGCGGCCGGCGACCCGCTGACGGTCGTCCAGAAGACGCCGCCGAGCACGCCGCCCGCCTCGCCGTCGCCCTCCCCGTCCCAGACGCGGACGCAGGAACCGTCCCCGTCCGCCTCGCAGACCGCCCCCACCGAGCGGCCCGAGACCGAGCCACCCGCCCCGACGCCGACGAAGACCACGGAGGCGAGCCCGTCCGCCTCCGCCACCGAGGCCGCCACCAAGGGCGAGGTCGCCGACGGCACCCTCGGCTGGGGCGTGAAGCAGACCTTCCGCGCCTACGTCGTCGGCCCCGTGGCCAAGGGCAGGGTCACCGTCTCCGGCGGCGCCACCCAGGCGGCCGGCAACGGCGCCTTCACCTTCAAGGACGCCACCGGCACCTACGACACCGACGCCGACAGGCTCACCGCCTCCTTCGCGGGCGCCGTGAACTTCAAGGGCCACGAGACCAACGGCACATACGGCCTCGACCTGACCCTGAGCAACCTCAAGGCCACCCTCGACGGAGGCAGCGGCAAGCTGAGCGCCGACGTGAACAGCCTCGGCACGCTCACCGAGGGTGTGGTGCTGGCCGACCTGAAGGCCAAGTCCGCCGACCTCGCCGCCGAGCAGGACGTCATCACGGCCGACGGCGTCGCCGCCACACTCACCGCGGCCGGCGCGAAGGCCTTCGGCGACTTCTACCCGGCCGGCACCGCCCTGGACACCGTCGACCTGTCGGTGGCGCTCAGCGACGGCGCCCAGCTCCCGGACGGCGGCTCGTCGGGCGGGAGCACCGGAGGCACCGGAGGGACCGCCTCCACCATCGGCGGCACCGGCACGACGACGGGCGGCTCGACCGGCGGGGGCGCCCTCGCCACCACCGGCTCCGACATCCCGGGACCGGCCCTGGCCGGGGCGGCGGGCGTCGCGGTCGCGATCGGCGCGGGAGCGGTCTACGCGACCCGCAGGCGCCGGACCCAGCAGTAGTCCGACGCGGGCCGGGGCGGACTCCCGTGCCGCCCCGGCCCGCCGGACGATGCTTGAATGCCCCGGTGACTGACTACGACGTACTGCGCGTCTTCTGCGCGCCGAACGGCGGATACGGCAACGAGCTGGGCGTCGTCCGCGAGGGCTCCGTGGTGCCCGAGCCGGGGCGGCGGCAGGAGCTGGCCGCGAAACTCGGCTTCAGCGAGACGGTGTTCGTCGACGACCCGGAGCGCGGTGTCGTCGACATCTACACGCCCACCCTGCGCCTGCCCTTCGCCGGGCATCCCTGCGTCGGCACGGCCTGGCTGCTCGACGTGCCCGAACTCGTCACCCCGGCCGGGGTGGTGGGCGCCCGGCTGGACGGGGAGTTCAGCTGGATCGAGGCCCGCCCCGAGTGGGCCCCGCCGCGCACCCTGCGCCAGTACGCCACCGCCGCCGAGGTGGACGACCTGCCGGTGCCGCCGCCGGGCGAGCGAAGCGAGATGGGGGTCCCCCCGGACGAAGTCTGGGGGAGGATCTACGCCTGGGCGTGGGAGGACGAGGCGGCGGGGCGCGTGCGGGCCCGTGCCTTCCCGGGCCGGGGCGACGGCATCGACGAGGACGAGGCGACCGGTGCGGCGGCGCTGCTGCTGACCGCTCGGCTGGGCCGCGCGCTCAACATCACGCAGGGCGCCGGCTCGCAGATCCTCACCGCCCCGCAGCCGGAGGGCTGGATCGAGATCGGCGGGCGGGTGCGCCTGGAGCGGTGACCGCGGCGGTCCCCTCCCGGCCAGGGCCGGGAGGTGACTGTTGTCGTACGCCGGTGTCCGGGTCGGATCAGGCGGACAGCGGGAACTCCTCGCCCAGCGCCCGGAAGACCCCCGTGTTCAGGGCGAAGGCGCGCTTGCACTCGGCCACTACCCGCTGCTTCTCCAGGTCGTCCGCGCGGATGCCGTCGAGCAGTTCGCGGTACTCCCGCTTGAAGGCGGCCGGGTTGCCGATCTCCTCGAAGACGTAGAACCGGACTCCGTCGCCCTTGCGGGCGAAGCCCCACGTCCGCTCCGCCTTGTCGCGGATGATCTGACCGCCGGACAGGTCGCCGAGGTAGCGCGTGTAGTGGTGGGCGACGTATCCCGCGGGCCACTCCTCGGCGCACTCGCGCACCCGGGAGGCGTACTCCTCCGTCGCGGGCAGGGGGGTCAGCCCCGCACGCCAGCCGGGGCCGCGCAGATGGGCCAGGTCCCGCTCCAGCGAGGCCAGCCGCAGCAGCTGCGGGCGGATGAACGGACCGGCCACCGGGTCCGCCGCGAGGCGGTCGGCGGCGCTCTCCAGGGCTTCGTAGACGAACCACAGCTGCTCGGTGTAGCGGGCGTACGCGTCGACGCCGAGCCGGCCGCCGAGCAGGTCGCTCATGAACGTGGAGGTCTCGGCCTCCACGTGCTGCTCGTGCGACGCCGTGCGGATGAGGGTCGAGAAGGAGTCCATGGGCCGATTTTCTATGGTTAGGCTTACCTAAGTCAAGGTCTTTCCGACGGTCTGTCGGCAAAAGGCTACCCAGACATGTGAAGGCCCGCACCTCGAGGAGTGCGGGCCTTCACCGGGCGCGGTGGGGGCTACGGGAGGGTGAGGATCTCCGCCCCCGAGTCGGTCACCACCAGCGTGTGCTCGAACTGCGCCGTCCGCCGGCGGTCCTTCGTCACGACCGTCCAGCCGTCGTCCCACATGTCGTACTCGTGCGTCCCGAGCGTCAGCATCGGCTCGATGGTGAAGGTCATCCCGGGCTGGATGACGGTCGTCGCGTGCGGGCTGTCGTAGTGCGGGACGATGAGCCCCGAGTGGAACGACGTGTTGATGCCGTGCCCGGTGAAGTCCCGCACCACCCCGTACCCGAACCGCTTGGCGTACGACTCGATGACCCGGCCGATGATGTTGATCTGCCGGCCCGGCCGGACCGCCTTGATCGCGCGGGCCAGCGCCTCCCGGGTCCGCTCGACCAGCAGCCGGCTCTCCTCGTCCACCTCGCCGACCAGGTACGTCGCGTTGTTGTCGCCGTGCACACCGCCGATGTACGCCGTCACGTCGAGGTTCACGATGTCGCCGTCGCGCAGCACCGTGGAGTCGGGGATGCCGTGGCAGATGACCTCGTTGACCGAGCTGCACAGCGACTTGGGGAAACCGCGGTAACCGAGCGTCGACGGGTAGGCGCCGTGGTCGCACATGTAGGCGTGCGCCACCCGGTCCAGCTCGTCCGTCGTCACACCGGGCGCGATGAGCTTCGCGGCCTCCTCCATCGCCCGCGCCGCGATCCGCCCGGCCACGCGCATCGCCTCGACGGTCTCGGGCGTCTGCACCTCCGGACCGGTGTACGGCGTGGGCGCGGGCTTTCCGACGTACTCGGGCCGCCGGATGTTTCCGGGCACGGAACGGGTGGGAGACAGCTCCCCTGGTACGAGCAGCGACTGGCCAGACATGCGAAGGAGTCTAACCAGCGGGCATGGGGGAACATGTCGGTGGCGAGAGGAGCTGGTCATGGCCCTGTTCAAGAAGCGCACGGTCGGCAAGCCGGGCGAGTGGTACTACTGCCTGGAGCACAAGAAGGTCGAGGAGGGCCCGGAGTGCCCGGCGAAGAACCGCTTCGGGCCGTACGCCTCCCGCGCCGAGGCCGAGCACGCGATGCAGACCGCCCGCGAGCGCAACCTCGAATGGGAGAACGACCCCAAGTGGCACGACGCCCCCGCGGGCCGTTCCGACGACGAGTGACCGGACGCCTGACCGGGCCTCGGCGCGGGGCCTGATCAGGCGTCCGGCGTGCGGGCGGCCGCGCGTTTCTCGCGCAGCCGCACCGCGTGCTCGTTGGTCCGCACGTCGTACGTCATCATCGTCGGCAGACACAGCGCCAGCAGCCCCACCGCCCCGGCGCACAGCAGTCCGCCCGACCACACCGAGGCGCGCACCCCGGTGAGCGCGGCCGTGCCGCCCGCCCGGACCTGGCCCAGCTGCGGGCCCACCGAGTACGACAGCAACTCGATGCCCGCGAGACGCCCGCGCAGCTCGTCCGGGATGGTCTGGTTCCACATCGCGCTGCGGAAGACGCCGCTGACCATGTCGCAGGCGCCGGCCAGGACGAGGCACAGCAGCACGAGCCACACGGTCCCGGCGATCCCCGCGGCGGCGATCGCCACACCCCACCCGGCCGCCGCCAGCACCACCATCCGCCCGTGCCGGTGCACCCGCGACGTCCACCCGCTGCTCACGCTCACCAGCAGCGACCCCGCCGGGATCGCCGCGTACATCAGTCCCAGCGACCACTCGGCGTCCAGCTCGTCCGCCAGGAACGGCAGCACCGCGAGCGGCATCGCCAGGAACATCGCCGCCAGGTCGACCGCGTACGTGCCCAGCAGCTCCTTGCGGCTCCACGCGTAGCGGGCCCCCTCGGCGATCGCCGCCCACGACGGCTTCGCCGCCTCGTGCGAGGCGGGTGCGGAGGCGAGGCCCACCACCAGGGCCACGGAGGCGAGGAAGGTGACCAGGTCCACCGCGTACGCCCAGCCGAGACCCGCGTACGCCACCACCACACCGGCCAGCGCCGGCCCCGCGATCCCGCCGACCTGCCAGCGCAGCGCGTTCAGCGAGGCGGCGGCCGGCAGGTGCTCATGGGCGACGATCCGCGGGATCAGCGCGTCCAGGGCGGGGCGCTGCACCGCGCCGAGCGCCGAGGTGAGCGCGGCGATCACGTACAGCGGCCACACGGCGGGGCTCGGCATCAGCGAGTTGACCAGCAGCGCGGCGCACAGCACGCCCTGACCGGCCTCCGTCCACACGATCAGCTTCCGCTTGTCCCAGGCGTCGGCCAGCGCGCCGCCGTACAGCCCGAACACCACCAGCGGCACCAGCTCCACGGCGCCGATCGCCCCCACCGCCGCCGCGGACCCGGTCAGCTCCTTGACCTGCACCGGCAGCGCGACGAAGGTCAGGAAGCTCCCGAAAGTAGTGATCAGCCCGGCGACCCAGAGCCGCCGGAAGTCCCGGGAGGCCCGCCAGGGCGAGAGGTCGGGCAGCAGGGCACGCAGGCCGACGGGCGCGTCGTCGGAGACGGGGGAGGCTTCGGTCACGAGGAGCCATCGTCGGGCCGGGCGGAGAACGGCGGCAACCGGATTTCCCCAGACCCCGGACCGGCCCTCACCAGCCGGACGGAGGCGGGGCCGTCAGGTGGTCGGCCAGGCGGGACAGGCGGTCGCGGAAGCGGCGGCGGCCCCGCGGCGGCGGCACCGCGTTCTCGCCGGCCGCCGCGCTGACCAGGTGCTGCACCGTGTCCAGGTCCAGCTCGGCGCCGTCCGGCACGGTCAGTGCCTCGTGCGCCATCGCCGTCAGCTCCCGCTCGCCCGGGCCGCGGTCGGTGCCCAGCGACAGCACCGTCGCACCGGCCCGGCGGGCGTCGTGCACCCGTTCCAGCAGCGGAGCGCCCGGATCGGCGGGCGTCACCACCAGCAGCGTCTCCCCGCGCCGGGCCGCCGCCAGCCGCCCGAGACCCACCGCCAGATGCGCCGGGTCCGTGGGACGCGCGTCGTGCCGCACCAGCGTGGGCGCCAGTTCCGGCGTCCCCGACCAGGCGGCCTCGTCCACCAGGTGCGCCGCCAGGTGCCAGGGCTCGTGCTCGGCGGTGCCCACGAGCAGCAACCCGCCCCCGTGCGGGACCACCGACCCCCGCAGCGACCCCGCGAACCTCCGGGTGGCCCCCAGCCACTCGGTCCCGGCGAGCACTTCCCGCAGCAGCGCGACCCGTACGGCGTCCATGCGGCCGCATCCTGCCGCAACCCCGCCCGCCCGGTCCGGCGTTCGCCCCGGATTCGCCCGACCCGGGGATACCGGGGAGGGCCCGCCGCCGGCGCCCCCGACCCGGGGATACCGGGGAGGGCCCGCCGCCGGCGCCGAGACCCGTACGACCGTCGTGACCGGGGCGGACGTAGGGTCGGCCCATGACCTCTACCGACAGTGCCGCACAGAAGGCCCCCGCCAAGGACCCCTGGGACCTGCCCGACGTCTCCGGGCTGGTCGTGGGCGTGCTCGGCGGCACCGGCCCGCAGGGCAAGGGCCTCGCGTACCGCCTCGCCAGGGCCGGCCAGAAGGTGATCATCGGCTCGCGCGCCGCCGAACGCGCGGAGGCCGCCGCCGCGGAACTCGGGCACGGCGTCGAGGGCGCCGACAACGCCGAGACCGCCCGCCGCAGCGACGTCGTGATCGTCGCCGTGCCCTGGGAGGGCCACGGCAAGACCCTCGAATCCCTGCGCACGGAACTGGCCGGCAAGCTCGTCGTCGACTGCGTCAACCCGCTCGGCTTCGACAAGAAGGGCGCCTACGCGCTCAAGCCCGAGGAGGGCAGCGCCGCCGAGCAGGCCGCCGCCCTGCTGCCGGACAGCAGGGTCACCGCCGCCTTCCACCACCTCTCGGCGGTCCTCCTCCAGGACCCGGAGATCGACGAGATCGACACCGACGTGATGGTGCTCGGCGAGGACCGCGCCGACGTGGAGCGGGTGCAGGCCCTCGCCGGACGCATCCCCGGCATGCGCGGCATCTTCGCCGGGCGGCTGCGCAACGCCCACCAGGTCGAGTCGCTGGTCGCCAACCTGATCTCCGTCAACCGCCGCTACAAGGCACACGCCGGGCTCCGCGTCACGGACGTGTGAGCCGATGGGGGACACTGGTGGGTGCCGCGGTACCCGCGTCACCCGCACGTGTCCCCCGACAGGAGCCAGCCCCATGCCCCGCCTCGCCCTCTACGCCCTGGTCGTCTGCGTCCTCGCGGTGACCGCCGCCGTCGTCTCCTTCGTGCAGGGCAGCGTGCTGATCGGCGTCGTGTGGGTGCTGCTGTCGGGGCTGTCGTCCAACATGTGCTGGTACTACGTCAAGCGCGGCCGGGACACTCGCCGCGAGTCCGTCACGGGCTGAGCGCCGTCACCCGGCGACCGTGCACAGCTCGTCGGTCTGCCAGAACCGGTACAGCTCGAAGCCGCAGTACGTGTCGACCTCGCCGATCCCCAGCCCGCGCAGGATCGCGTCGATCGCGTCGAAGAACACCCCGTTGACGGCCGGGATCCACAGCAGCGCGAACACGATCAGCAGCCCGAACGGCGCGAGCGGCTCCACCTGCCGCCGCACGTTGTACGACAGCCAGGGCTCGATCACCCCGTAGCCGTCCAGACCCGGCACCGGCAGGAAGTTCAGGATCGCCGCCGTCACCTGGAGCAGCGCGAGGAAGGCCAGCGCCAGCCGGAAGTCGTGCGGCACGCCGTCCAGCGCGTCCAGCCAGAACGGCGCCGTGCACACCACGGCGAACAGGACGTTCGTCAGCGGACCCGCGGCCGAGATCAGACTGTGCCGCCACCGCCCCCGGATCCGCCCGCGCTCGATGAAGACGGCCCCGCCGGGCAGCCCGATCCCGCCCATGATCACGAACAGCACCGGGAGCACGATGCTCAGCAGGGCGTGGGTGTATTTGACCGGATTAAGGGTGAGATAGCCCTTCGCGCCGACCGAGATGTCACCGCTGTGCAGCGCGGTGCGGGCGTGCGCGTACTCGTGCAGGCACAGCGAGACGATCCACGCCGCCGTCACGAACAGGAAGACGGCCAGCCCCGGCTGCTCCGCGAACCCACTCCAGGTGGCCCACCCCGTGACCGCGGCGACGGCGACGATCCCGAGGAAGACGGGACTGACCCGCCGGTCACTGGGGCGGGCGGTGGCGGTGGTCATGGAACTCCCTGGTACTCGAACACACGTAAGACCTGCGGGACTGCCCGACCGTACCGGGCCCACCGGCAGAACGTCCCGCGGATGCCGGCGGTTCCAGACGGGCGCCCCGCCGCGCCGCCAAAACCCCGTGACCGGCTCCGACCGCACCAGGGACAATGGGGCCCGTGCGCTATCGCATCCTCGGCACCACACAGGTACTCCGTCCCGACGGCACGGCCGTCCCGCTCGGCGGGGCACGGCTGCGTGCGCTGCTGACCGTGCTCGCGCTCAGGTCAGGACGCGCCGTGCCCGCGGGGCTGCTGGTGGAGGAGGTGTGGGACGGGGATCCGCCCGCCGACGCGCCGGGAGCCCTCCAAGCACTGGTCGGGCGGCTGCGCCGGGCGCTCGGCGCGGACGCGGTCGCCTCGGCCGACGGCGGGTACCGGCTCACCGCCGCCCCGGACGACGTCGACCTGCACCGCTTCGACCGGCTGGTCGGGGAGGGCGGCCGCGCCCTCGCCGACGGCGACCCGGCGAAGGCGGCCGCCGTCCTCGACGACGCCCTCGCCCTGTGGTGCGGCCCCGCCCTCGCCGACCTGCCCGACCGCACCGCCGAGGCGGCCCGCTGGGAGACCAGGCACCTGGACGCCCTGCGCGCCCGGCACACCGCCGCCCTCGGCCTCGGGGCGGCCGAGCGCTCCCTGCCCGAGCTGACCGCGCTGTGCGACGGCCACCCCCTGGACGAGTCCCTCCAGGCACTGCGGCTGCGCGCCCTGCGCGACACCGGCCGCACCGCCGAGGCACTGGCCGCCTACGAGGCCGTACGGCACCTGCTCGCCGACCGGCTCGGCACCGACCCCGGGCCCGAGCTGCGGGCCCTGCACGCGGAACTGCTCGCGCCCGGGGAAGGGGTGACGCCCCCCGGGCCCGGCGCCCGGACCGCGCCCGCCGAGCCACTCCGAGAGGCGGCCGCCCGGCCCCGGGGCAACCTCCGTGCCCGGCTCACCTCCTTCGTCGGCCGGGACGCCGACCTGGAGTGCCTGCGCGCCGACCTGGCGACCACGCGTCTCGTCACCCTCCTCGGGCCCGGCGGCGCCGGGAAGACCCGACTGTCACAGGAGGCCGCCGAGGGCGCCGGGGACACCGCACCGGACGGCGTGTGGCTCGCCGAACTGGCCCCCGTGGACGACCCCGACGCCGTACCCGAGGCCGTGCTGACCGCCCTCGGCGCCCGCGAGACCGTGCTGTACGGAGCGGGTGCCGAGGAGATGCGGGCGGTCGGCGCCGACCGGCGGGCCACCGCCGTCGAGCGCCTCGTCGAACACTGCGGCAGGCGCCGCATGCTGATCGTCCTCGACAACTGCGAGCACGTCGTGGAGGCCGCCGCCCGCCTCACCGAGGAACTGCTCGCCCGCTGCCCCCGCCTGACCGTCCTCGCCACCAGCCGCGAACCCCTCGGCGTACCGGGGGAGTCCCTGCGCCCGGTGGAGCCGCTGCCCGAACCCGCCGCACTGCGGCTGCTCGCCGACCGCGGCGCAGCCGCCCGACCCGGCTTCCGCCCCGACGCCGACGAGGACACCGCCGCCGCCTGCGCCGAGATCTGCCGCCGCCTCGACGGCCTGCCGCTGGCCATCGAACTGGCCGCCGCCCGGCTGCGCATGCTCACCCCGCGCCAGATCGCCGACCGCCTGGACGACCGCTTCCGCCTGCTCACCTCCGGCAGCCGCACCGTCCTGCCCCGCCAGCAGACGCTGCGCGCGGTGGTCGACTGGTCCTGGGACCTGCTGGACGCCGACGAGAGGGAGGTGCTGGGCCGGCTCTCCGTCTTCGCCGGCGGCTGCGACCTCGCCGCCGCCGAGGCCGTGTGCGGGCCCGCCGCCCTGGACGCCCTCGGCTCCCTCGTGGACAAGTCCCTCGTCGTGGCCGCGCCCGTGACCGACCGGGAGACCGGCGAGGGCATGCGCTACCGGCTCCTGGAGACCGTCGCCGAGTACGCCGGCGAACGCCTCGACGAGACCGGCGGCCGGGCCGCCGCCGAACGCGCCCACCTGACGCACTACCGCGAATTCGCCCGCACCACGGACCCGTTGCTGCGCGGCCCGCAGCAGCTCGCCGCCATCGAGCGGCTGGAGCGCGAGTACGAGAACGTGCGCACCGCCCTGCGCCACGCCATCGTGGAGCGCGACGAGCAGGAGGCGCTGTCCCTCGCCCTGTCCCTGGGCTGGTACTGGCAGATGCGCGACCTGCGGGTGGAGGCCCGGAACTGGTTCGTCGAGATCATGGCCCTCGGCCCCGACCCGTTCGCCGAACCGGTCCGCCCCGCCCTGCCGGTGTGGGAGCGCTGCACCGCCGCCCCGCCGCCGATGACCGGCGAGGTCCTCGCCGAGGCCCGGCGCGGCATCCACCTGGCCCACCTGGCCTGCATGGACACGGAACTGGACGCCTGGCAGCGGCCCGCGGCCCAGAGCAAGCTGCGGGTCATCGCGGCGACGTACGAGCCGGGCATGCCGCAGACCTGCCGCAGCCCCGGGGTGCTCTGGTTCTTCGCCGTGCTGCTGGCCGGCGACATCGAGCGGCTGCGCGAGATCCAGGACGCCACCGTGCGGACCTGCCGCGAGACCCCGGGCTACGAGTGGGAGCTGGCCGGCGCCCTCCAGATGCGCGCCAACATGCTGGCCAACCGCACCGACTGGGCGGGCGACGCCACGCGCGACGCCGACGAGTCGCTGGAGATCTACGGCCGCCTCGGCGACGCCTGGGGCATGGCCGAGGCCCTCTCCGGACGCGCCGAGGCCCGCGAACGCACCGGCGAGTACGTACTCGCCGCCGCCGACTACCGGGCCGCCGCGGAACACGCCGAGCGGCTCGGCGCGCACGCCCAGGTGGACGTTCTCGACGCCCGCCTCGGCAGCGTGCTGCTGGAGTCGGGTGACGCGGAGGAGGGCGAGCGCATCCTGCGCGACGTGATCGAGCGGAATCGCGGCGCCGGTCACAACGGCGCGATGCCCGCCGCCCGGCTCTTCCTCGCCGGCCACCTCGGCATGACCGGCCGCACCGCCGAGGCGGGCGAGCAACTGCGTCTGCTGCGCGAGGAGTTCACCATCGCGCACTTCGTGGTCTTCGACGCCTTCATCCTCGCCGCGGAGGCATGGCTCGCCACGCTGGAGGACCGGCACGAGGAGTGCCTGACCAAGGTCCGCCAGTCCCTGGAGCGGGCCGACGACCCGCTGTCCGCGGCCATCGCCCCGCACATGCGGTCCGCCTACCTGACCATCGCCGCGATGGCCCTGGCCCGCGTGGACGGCGGGCGCCGGGCCGCGGACGGCGCACGGTGCATGGGTGCCGCCGAGGCGATGCTGCCGCCCGGCCACGTGTCGTCCGGCATGGAGCGGGACGCGCGCGGCCGGGCCCTCGAACGGGTGCGCTCGGCGCTCGGCGCCGAGGCGTACGACGCCGCGTACGCCGAGGGCGGCCGCCTCTCCCCCGGGGAGGCCGTCGCCCTCGTCTGACGCGTACGACGCGTCCGTGACGTCCGTGACTCAGCTCTTCGTGCGGAACTTGTGGATGGCGACCGGCGCCATCACCGCCGTGATCGCCACCGACCAGCCGAGCGTGATCCACAGGTCGTGCGCGACCGGACCGCCCACCATCAGGCCGCGCGCCGCGTCGGCGAGCGTGGACAGCGGGTTGTAGTCGGTGAAGGCCTGGAGCCAGCCCGGCATCGACTGCGGCGGCGCGAAGATCGAGGAGCCGAACTGCAGCGGGAACAGCACCAGGAAGCCCATCGCCTGCACGGACTGCGCGTTCTTCAGGATCACCCCGAGGGTGAGGAACACCCACATGATCGACGAGGCGAACACCGCGGACAGCCCCACGGCCGCGAACAGCCCGACCCAGTGGTCGATGTCGAAGCCGACCAGTACGGCGACGATCATCAGCACGGCGGTGGCGAAGAGCATCCGCACCATCTCCACCGCGATCTTCGCGAAGAGCACCGAGCCGCGCCCGATCGGCAGCGACCGGAAGCGGTCCATGACACCGGAGTTGAAGTCCTGGCTGAACCCGGTGCCGACGCCCTGGGACAGCGTCATGCTCATCATCGCGATCATGCCGGGGATCACGTACTGCACGTAGCCGTCCTGCCCGCCGCCCAGGGCCTGGCCGATCGACCCGCCGAAGACGTACACGAACAGCAGGGTGAAGACGACCGGCATCAGCAGCGCGTCGAACATCGACTCCGGGTCCTGCCGGATCCAGAGCAGGTTGCGGCGGACCAGGGCGCTGGTGTGACGGGCGTGGCCGCGCAGCGAGATGCGGGCGTCGTCCGTGGGAGTGGTGGTGGCGGCGCTCATACGGCGACCTCCTCGCGGGCGTCGGTGGACGCGGGGTCCTGCGGGGCACTGGCGCGGTGGCCGGTGAGGGACAGGAAGACCTCGTCCAGGCTGGGCAGTTCGGTGGTGATGGAGCCGATGGTGATGCCGCGCGCGGTGACCGCGCCGACCACGGCGGTCAGCTGCTCGTCGCTCAGGATCGGCACCAGGACGTCGCCGCGCTGCGTGTCGACCGTGCTGCCGGCCAGCCCGGTGATGCCCAGCTCGTCCAGGAAGGCGGCGAGCGGGCGCAGTTGCAGCGGGTCGGCCGGGCGGACGCGCAGGGTGCGGCCGCCGACCTTGGCCTTCAGCTCCTCGATGCCGCCGTTCGCGATGACCTGGCCCCGGTCGACGACGGTCAGCTCGGAGGCGAGCTGCTCGGCCTCCTCCATGTACTGGGTGGTGAGCAGCACGGTGACGCCGTCGCCGACCATGCGCTTGACCTCGTCCCACACCTCGTTGCGGGTGCGCGGGTCCAGGCCGGTGGTGGGCTCGTCGAGGAAGAGGACCTTCGGGCGCCCGATCATGGACGCCGCCAGGTCGAGGCGGCGCCGCATGCCGCCGGAGTAGGTGGACGCGGGCCGCTTGCCGGCGTCGGTGAGCGAGAACCGCTCCAGCAGTTCGTCGGCCCGGGCACGCGACTCCTTGCGGGGCAGGTCCAGGAGCCGGCCGATCATGTACAGGTTCTCCCAGCCGGGGAGCTTCTCGTCCACGGACGCGTACTGCCCGGTGAGGCCTATGACCCGCCGCAGCTGCCGGGGCTGCCGTACGACGTCGTGGCCGGCGACGTGCGCCTGGCCGGAGTCGGGCGCGAGGAGGGTGGACAGGATGCGGACGAGGGTGGTCTTGCCGGCGCCGTTCGGTCCGAGCACACCCATCACGGTGCCCTCGCGCACGTCCAGGTCGACACCGTCCAGCGCCTTGGTCTCGCCGTAGTGCTTGACCAGCCCCCGTACGGTGACCGCGGCGTCCGCGGCCGAGGGGTTGTCGTCGATTCGCTTCATGCCGACGACGTTGTCAGCCCCCACCGACAAACCACCGACAGGGCGCCGACAGCCACCGACAGCCGTCCGACACCCCCCGGCGTCCCGCCGACGGTGCCGCGAAACCACCGGCCCCGCCGACGGGGGAAGATCGGCGGGGCCGGTGTCGTACCGCGGTGGCTTGTCAGTGGACGGAGTGCTCGTCCTGCGGGAAGGTGCCGCCGACGACGTCCTCGGCGTACGCCTTCGCCGCGTCGCCGATGACCTGGCGCAGGTCGGCGTACTGCTTGACGAACTTCGGCACCCGGCCGCCGGTCAGCCCGAGCATGTCGGTCCACACCAGCACCTGGGCGTCGGTCTCCACGCCCGCGCCGATGCCGACGGTCGGGATGTGCAGCGTCCGGGTCACCTCGGCGGCCAGCTCGGCCGGCACCAGCTCCAGGACGACGGCGAAGGCGCCCGCGTCCTGTACGGCCTTGGCGTCGCGCAGCAGCTGCTGGGCCGCCTCCTCGCCGCGGCCCTGCACCCGGTAGCCCATGGCGTTCACGGACTGCGGGGTGAGACCGATGTGCGCCATCACGGGGATGCCGGACTCGACGAGCAGCCGGATCTGCTCGTGCGACCGCTCACCGCCCTCCAGCTTCACGGCCCCCACGCCCGCCTCCTTGACCAGGCGGGTCGCCGAGCGCAGCGCCTGCACCGGGCCTTCCTGGTAGGAGCCGAAGGGCAGGTCGCCGACGATCAGGGCGCGGCTGGTGCCCCGTACGACGGCGGCCGAGAGCATCGTCATCTCGTCCAGGGTGACGGGCACGGTCGACTCGTACCCGAGGTGGCAGTTGCCCGCGGAGTCGCCCACGAGCATCACCGGGATGCCGGACTCGTCGAAGACGGACGCGGTCATCGCGTCGTACGCGGTGAGCATGGGCCACTTCTCGCCGCGCTCCTTGGCGGCGGTGATGTCCCGGACGGTGATGCGACGGTTGATCTTGCCCCCGTACAGCGCCCTGCTCCCGTCCCCGGGGGTGCGCTGCGACGTCGGGGCAGCCGAAAGCTGCGTCATGGCAACGGCTCCTTCATGTCATCTCGAGGCGCCCTGACGGCGTCCCCGGATCCCCTCCATGGTGGCACTTGAGCCGTCCCTCCGGCTAGGGGACCCTCGTCACGTGCCACCGATCGGCTCACGGGGTGAAATGTGCCCGTTCTGTCACAGAGCGACCCGAGCCGGCGGGACGCGGAACCCCGCGCGGCGACTCGTTCGTCCCAGTGCCCGTACGGCCGTCGAAGGACGGCAGGATCGGAACCGATCATCCCCTATGGTGCTGAGTCACGGGGGCGACGGTGAGCACGGCGGGCAGTGAGGCGACGGTATGGCGCAGCAGGCGTACATGACGGAGACGGACAACGGTGGCTCGGATCCCGAGCGCCGGGGGAACCGGATTCGACGCCTGGTCGGCCGGGTGGTCACCGGCTGGCGCGGCGACCGGCGGATCTGGACCCGGGGCCTGGTCACGGCCGCGGTCGCGCTCCTCCTCTCCGCGGTCATGGCGGCCCACTCGCACATCCCGAACGCCATCGGCAACCTCGGCAGCCTCACCGAAACCTTCCTGCCGTGGTTCGGCCTCCTGATCCCGGTCCTGCTGGTGATCGCCGTGGTCCGCAAGTCGGCGACGGCGCTGATCGCGCTGGTGCTGCCGGTGAGCGTGTGGCTGAACCTCTTCGGCGGCCTGCTCTTCGACAAGACCGGCGGCGGCGGCGACCTCACGGTGGCCACGCACAACGTCAACGCCGACAACGCCGACCCGGCCGGCACCGCCCGCGCCGTGTCCGCGTCGGGCGCGGACGTGCTGGCCCTGGAGGAGCTGAAGGCGTCCGCCGTACCGACGTACGAGAAGGCGCTGGAGTCGAAGTACCCCCACCACGCCGTCGTCGGCACCGTGGGACTGTGGAGCAAGTACCCGGTCGCCGACGTGCGGGCGGTGGACATCCAGCTGGGCTGGAAGCGCGCGATGCGTGCCACCGTCACCACCCCGTCCGGGCCGCTCGCGGTGTACGTCGCCCACCTGCCCTCCGTCCGGGTGAAGCTGGAGGCGGGGTTCACCGCCCGGCAGCGGGACAAGAGCGCCGACGCCCTCGGCGAGGCCATCGCCGACGAGAAGCTGCCCCGCAAGATCCTCCTCGGCGACCTCAACGGCACCATGAACGACCGCTCGCTCACCGCGATCAGCTCGCAGATGCGCTCCCCGCAGGGCGCCGTCGGCAACGGCTTCGGCTTCAGCTGGCCGGCGTCCTTCCCGATGGCCCGCATCGACCAGATCCTGGTCGACGGGGTCGAGCCGATGACGAGCTGGACCCTCCCGTCGACGGGCAGCGACCACCTGCCGATCGCCGCGCGTGTGAAGGTCGACACAACGGCCTCCTGAAGTTCGCCCGTGGAATACCTGCCCTGAGAGCCTTTGTTCCGTAGGGGAACATACAGTCGTCCCTCCCTTACGCACTCCGCTCTCGAAAGGCACGTCCCCTTATGCCCCTGGCCCTGCTCGCCCTTGCCGTGGGCGCCTTCGGCATCGGTACCACCGAGTTCGTGATGATGGGCCTGCTGCCCGACGTCGCCGACGACCTGGACATCTCCATCCCCACCGCGGGCCACCTCGTGTCGGCCTACGCGCTGGGCGTCGTCATCGGCGCCCCGCTGCTGGCGGCGGCGACCACGCGGATGTCCCGCCGCTCCGTCCTCATCGCCCTGATGGCGCTCTTCGTGCTGGGCAACGCCCTGTCGGCCGTGGCGCCCGGCGAGATCTCCCTGCTCGCCGCCCGCTTCGTCAGCGGCCTGCCGCACGGTGCCTTCTTCGGCGTCGGCGCGGTGGTCGCCACCGGCATGGTGGCCCCCGAACGCAAGGCCCGCTCCGTCTCCCTCATGTTCCTGGGCCTCACCGTCGCCAACATCGTCGGCGTGCCGGCGGCCACCGCCATGGGCCAGGCGCTCGGCTGGCGGGCCACCTTCCTCGGCGTGAGCGCGATCGGCGTCGCGGCGATAGCGGCCCTGGCCGTCCTGATCCCGCGCGAGAACGCCCCCGCCCCCGCCGCGGGCCTGCGCGGCGAACTGGCCGCCCTGCGCTCCCTGCCGGTCTGGCTGGCACTCGGCACCACGGTCGCGGGCTTCGGCGCGCTCTTCGCGGCGTACAGCTACATCACGCCGATGCTGACGGACGCCGCCGGATTCGCGGACGCGAGCGTGACGCTGCTGCTGGCCCTGTTCGGCGTCGGCGCCACCGCGGGCAACCTGCTCGGCGGCCGCCTGGCCGACCACTCCCTGCGCGGCACCCTCTTCGGCGGCCTCGCCGCGCTGGTCGTGGTCCTCGCCCTCTTCCCCGTCCTGATGCGCACGCCGGTCACGGCCGCCGTGTCGGTGGCCCTGCTCGGCATGGCCGCCTTCGTCACCGGCTCCCCCCTCCAGCTGATGGTGATGGAGAAGGCCACCGCGGCCCCGTCCCTCGCCTCCTCGGCCAACCAGGCCGCCTTCAACCTCGCGAACGCCGGCGGCGCCTGGATCGGCGGCCTGGCCCTGGCGGCCGGCTTCGGCGTCACGTCCCCGGCCCTGGCGGGGGCGGCGCTGGCGGTGTCTCTTTTTCACATCTCCGAGCCCACGAGAC
>NZ_QHJH01000144.1 GCF_003947455.1 Streptomyces sp. WAC 04229
CTCAAGGTCTGACCCGCACCACCCGCACGGCCTGAGGGCGAGGGCGGCCCGTCGCGTCGACGGACCGCCCTCGCCCTCAGGCCGTGCGGGTGGTGCGGGTCAGACCTTGAGCGTCTTGACCGCGGTCGGGGCGTGCCCCGGCTCCGTGGCCACCTCCTCGAACTCCACCACGTTCGAGATGTCGTTGGTGCCCGACATCGAGATGTTGGTGACGCGCTCCAGGATCGCCTCGACGACGACCGGCACCCGGTGCTCGGCGGCGAGCTTCTTGGCCTGCTCGAGGGCCGCGCCCAGCTCGTTCGGGTCGGTCACCCGGATCGCCTTGCAGCCCAGGCCCTCGGCGACCTTGACGTGGTCGACGCCGTAGACGCCCAGCTCGGGCGAGTTGATGTTCTCGAACTCCAGGTTGACCTGGAAGTCGATCTCGAACGCCCGCTGCGCCTGGCGGATCAGGC
This sequence comes from Streptomyces sp. WAC 04229, assembly GCF_003947455.1. GTDB lineage: Bacteria > Actinomycetota > Actinomycetes > Streptomycetales > Streptomycetaceae > Streptomyces. Next base: position 456 of record NZ_QHJH01000144.1, read on the forward strand.
CCAGGTAGGAGTTGTTGACCAGGACGTGCACGTACGGGATCTTGTGCTGCGCGCCGACGGCCAGTTCCTCGATCATGAACTGGAAGTCGTAGTCGCCGGAGAGCGCCACGACCTGGGCGTCGGGGTCGGCCTTGGCGACGCCGAGCGCGGCCGGGACGGTCCAGCCGAGCGGGCCCGCCTGGCCGCAGTTGATCCAGTGCCGCGGGCGGTAGACGTGCAGCATCTGGGCGCCGGCGATCTGCGAGAGGCCGATGGTGGAGACGTACCGGGTCTCCGGGCCGAAGGCCTTGTTCATCTCCTCGTAGACGCGCTGCGGCTTGATCGGGATGTCGTCGAAGTGCGTACGGCGCTGGAGCGTGGCCTTCCTCTCCTGCGCGGACGCGGCCCACGCGGAGCGGTCGGGCAGCCTGCCGGCCGCCTTCAGCTCCTTGGCCACCTCGACGAACAGCTCCAGCGCGGCCTTGGCGTCGGAGGCGATGCCGTAGTCCGGGGCGAAGATCTTGCCGATCTGGGTCGGCTCGACGTCGACGTGGACGAACTTCCGCCCCTTGGTGTAGACGTCGATCTTGCCGGTGTGGCGGTTGGCCCAGCGGTTGCCGACGCCGAGGACGAAGTCGGACTCCAGGAAGGTCGCGTTGCCGTAGCGGTGCGAGGTCTGGAGGCCGACCATGCCGGCGTTCAGCTCGTGGTCGTCGGGCAGCAGGCCCCAGCCCATCAGGGTCGGCACGACCGGGGTGCCGGTCAGCTCGGCGAACTCCACCAGCAGGTCGGCCGCGTCGGCGTTGATGACACCGCCGCCGGCCACGATCAGCGGGCGCTCGGCGGCGTTGAGCATGCCGATCGCCTTCTCGACCTGGGCGCGGGTCGCGGCCGGCTTGTAGACCGGGAGCGGCTCGTAGGTCTCCGGGTCGAACTCGATCTCGGTGAGCTGGACGTCGATCGGCAGGTCGATCAGGACCGGACCGGGGCGGCCCGAGCGCATCAGGTGGAACGCCTGTTGGAAGACGCCGGGGACCTGGGCGGCCTCCAGGACGGTGACGGCCATCTTGGTCACCGGCTTGGCGATGGAGGCGATGTCGACGGCCTGGAAGTCCTCCTTGTGGATCACCGCGGTCGGCGCCTGGCCGGTGATGCACAGGATCGGGATGGAGTCGCCGATCGCCGAGTACAGGCCGGTGATCATGTCGGTGCCGGCCGGTCCCGAGGTGCCGATGCAGACACCGATGTTGCCGGGGTGGGTACGGGTGTAGCCCTCGGCCATGTGCGAGGCGCCCTCGACGTGGCGGGCGAGGGTGTGCTGGACGCCGCCGGACGCCTTGAGTGCCGCGTAGAAGGGGTTGATCGCCGCGCCCGGCACACCGAACGCGTCGGTGACGCCCTCGCGCTTGAGAATCTCAACTGCCGCTCGGGCAGCGGTCATACGAGCCATCGAGTACTCCTGCTCCGGCTGTCGGATTCGCACTCCCGTCGCGCCCCGCGGTGAGCTTCTTCCGTAGCAACTTCCGTATAGCGAAATTTGTTTTCTACGATCTGGAAGTAATGTAAGTGGGCGGCCGAGGGCAGTCAAGAGAGGACGATGGGGGTCATGTCCGAGACCATCTCGGTGTGCTGCACGGCCTGCGGGCGGCGGCACCGCTACACGGCGCCCTCGTATCCCTGCGCGTGCGGGGAGCCCGTCGCGCCCGCGCTCGATCCGCACGGGACCGCGACCGCGGTCACCCACCGGGCGTGGGAGGAGGAGTGGGTCGGCGTGCGCTGCGCGGCCTGCGGGGCGCGCAGCCGGTGGCCGCGGCCGGAGCTGGGGTGCCCGTGCGGGACGGTGCTGTGCGTACCGGTGGACGACGCGGCCCCGGGCCGGTTCGGTCGCGCCCCCGGATCACGGGTCCCGGCCCACCGGGCGGTCCCGATCCGCACCGCGCGCGACGCGGTGACCGCGGCCGTGCTGTACCTGCGCGGGCTGGGGCACCGGGACGTGCGCCGCGCCGACCAGCGGCCGCTGTCCGGCATCGGGCTGGCCGCGGCGGGCCTCGTCGTCCAGGTGGATCCGACGGCGGGCCCGGCCTCGCTGCGGGACGTGGAGTGCCTGTGGCTGACGGCGATGGCGGAGTCCGCTCGGTGCGTCTACTTCTCCCTCACCGGATACGCCGGGGACGCCCGGGCCCGCGCCGACCTGCTCGGGGTGGCGCTGTTCGTGCTCGAACCGACGGGAGTGCCGCGCCCGGTGAACGGGTCGGCCGTGGCACTGGACGCAACCGCCGGCTGAAGGCCCCCCTTCGCACGGTGACCTTCAGCTGGTCCCGTGGTCCCGCTCAGGCGGGCTTCCCGTACCGCTCCCGCAGCTCCACCTTGCGCACCTTCCCCGACACGGTCATCGGGAAGGAGTCGAGGAGCTGGAGGCGGCTGGGCACCTTGTAGTGGGCCAGCCGGCCGTCGCAGTACGACCGCAGTTCCTCCAGGGTGAGCGGGTCGGCGGCGTCGCGCGGGACGACACAGGCGAGGACCTCCTCGCCGTAGCGCTCGTGCGGTACGCCGACCACCTGGACGTCCGCGATCTTCGGGTGGGCGTAGAGGAACTCCTCGACCTCGCGCGGGTAGATGTTCTCGCCACCCCGGATGATCATGTCCTTGATGCGGCCGACGATCTCCACGTACCCGTCCTCGCGCATCACCGCGAGGTCCCCGGTGTGCATCCAGCGGCCCGCGTCGACCGCCTCGGCGGTCTTCTCGGGCTCGTCCCAGTAGCCGAGCATCACGCTGTAGCCGCGGGTGCGCAGTTCACCGGCGTCGCCGCGCGGCACGGTCACCCCGGTCACCGGGTCGACGACCTTCACCTCGATGTGCGGCAGGACCCGGCCGACGGTGCCGGTGCGGTGTTCGAGGTCGTCGTCCATGCGTGTCTGGAGGGAGACCGGGGAGGTCTCGGTCATGCCGTAGCAGATGGACACCTCCTCCATGTGCATCTCGGCGACCACCCGCTTCATCACCTCCACCGGGCAGGGCGAGCCGGCCATGATCCCGGTGCGCAGGGAGGTGAGGTCGTAGGAGGCGAACTCCGGGAGGTTCAGTTCCGCGATGAACATCGTGGGGACGCCGTACAGGGACGTGCACCTCTCCCGCTGCACCGCCTCCAGCGTCGCCCTCGGCTCGAAGGACGGGGCCGGGATCACGATGCAGGCGGCGTGGGAGGTGGCCCCCAGATTCCCCATCACCATGCCGAAACAGTGATAAAAGGGCACCGGCAGACAGACCCGGTCCTGCTCCGTGTAGCCGACCGTGCGGCCCACCCAGTAGCCGTTGTTGAGGATGTTGTGGTGGGAGAGGGTGGCGCCCTTGGGAAAGCCGGTGGTGCCGGAGGTGTACTGGATGTTGACCGGGTCGTCGCAGCTCAGCCCGGCGGCGATGGCGTCGAGGCGGTCCTGCGGCACCCGCGCGGCGCCCTCGCTCAGCGCGTCCCAGGAGGGGTCGCCGATGTAGACGGTCTCGCGCAGCGCGGGGCACCGGCCGCGGACCTGCTCCACGATCGCCCGGTAGTCGCTGCCCTTGTGGGCGAGGGAGGCGACGAGGACGGTGATGCCCGACTGCCGGAGGACGTACTCCAGCTCGTGCGCCCGGTAGGCCGGGTTGACGTTCACCATGACGGCGCCGATGCGGGCGGTGGCGTACTGGACGAGGACCCACTCCGGGCAGTTGACCGCCCAGATGCCGACCCGGTCGCCCCGGGTGACGCCCTTCGCCAGCAGTCCGCGCGCCACCTCGTCGACGGCGGCGCCGAACTCGGCGTAGGTCCACCGGCGTCCGGACGGTACGTCGACCAGGGCCTCGCGGTCCGGGTGGGCGGCGACAGCCCGGGCGAGGCTGGCGCCGATGGTGTCGCCGAGCAGGGGGGTGGTGCTGGTGCCGTGGGCGTACGACGGGGGTGGGGTCACCGGAAGTCCTCCTCGCGGTACTCGTTCGCGGAACCGGCCGCGGTGGCCTCGCGCAGCTCGATGCGGCGGATCTTGCCGGAGACGGTCTTGGGCAGCTCGCCGAACTCCAGGCGGCGCAGGCGCTTGTAGGGGGCGAGGACTTCGCGGGAGTGCTCGAACAGCACCTTCGCGGTGTCCGGTCCCGGCTCCCAGCCCGCCGCCAGCACGATGTACGCCTTCGGCACCGCGAGGCGCAGTTCGTCCGGTGCGGGCACGACCGCCGCCTCGGCGACCGCCTCGTGCTCCAGCAGGGCGCTCTCCAGCTCGAACGGGGAGATCTTGTAGTCGGACGCCTTGAAGACGTCGTCGCTGCGTCCGACGTAGGTCAGGTAGCCGTCGGCGTCCCGGGAGCCGATGTCGCCGGTGCGGTAGTAGCCGCCGGCCATCGCCTCCGCCGTGCGGTCGGGGTCGCCGTGGTAGCCGGTCATCAGGCCGACGGGGTGCGCGGACAGGTCCAGGGCGATCTCGCCCTCGTCGGCGCCGGGGGCACCGCTGACCGGGTCGAGGAGTTCGACGCGGTAGCCGGGGCTGGGGCGGCCCATCGAGCCCGTCTTCAGCACCTGTCCGGGGCTGTTGGAGACCTGGACCGCGGTCTCGGTCTGGCCGAAGCCGTCCCGGACGGTCACGCCCCAGGCCTCGCGGACCTGTTCGATCACCTCGGGGTTGAGCGGCTCACCCGCGGCGACGACCTCGCGCGGGCGGTGGGCGAGCTGGGTGAGGTCGGCCTGGATGAGCATGCGCCACACGGTCGGCGGGGCGCAGAACGTGGTCACCCCGGCCCGGTCCATCTCGGCCATCAGGCGGGCCGCGTCGAACCGGGTGTAGTTGTACAGGAAGACGGTCGCCTCGGCGTTCCACGGCGCGAACAGGTTCGACCAGGCGTGCTTGGCCCAGCCGGGCGAGGAGATGTTCAGGTGCACGTCACCGGGGAGCAGACCGATCCAGTACATGGTCGCCAGGTGCCCGACCGGGTAGGACACGTGGGTGTGCTCGACCAGCTTGGGGCGGGCGGTGGTGCCCGAGGTGAAGTACAGCATCAGCGGGTCGTCGGCGGCGGTGGGGCCGTCCGGGGTGAAGCCGGCGTCGGCGGTGTACACGTCCGCGTAGGGCAGCCAGCCGGGTGCCGTGCCGCCGACGGCGACGCGCGTGTAGTCGCCGGGGACGTCGTCGAACTTGCCGGCGTCCCCGGCGCGGACGATCACGTGCCGCACCTTGCCGCGGTCGACGCGGTCGCGCAGGTCCGCGGGGCCGAGCAGCGGGGTGGCCGGGATGACGACGGCGCGGAGCTTCATCGCGGCGAGCGCGGTCTCCCAGAGTTCGGTCTGGTTGCCGAGCATGACGAGGATGCGGTCCTCGGCCCGCACGCCCCACTCCCGCAGCCGGTTGGCGACCCGGCCGGAGCGGGCGGACATCTCGGCGAAGGAGACCCGGACCTCCGAGCCGTCCTCCTCGACGATGTGCAGCGCGGTGCGCTCGTTCCCGTCGGCGATGACGTCGAACCAGTCCAGCGCCCAGTTGAAGTCCCGGGGGCGGGGCCAGGTGAAGCCCTCGTAGGCGGCGGTGTAGTCCTCGCGGTGCTCCAGCAGGAAGTCCCGCGCGCTGCGGAACAGCTCCGTGGCCGTCGTCATCTGTCCTCCTTCGTGCCGGACCTTGCCGGGCGGCTCTCTGCCATCGTGTAATCCGTGATGCAGGTCTCACTACCCCCGAACGGGGGTGGGCGCCCCGGGACGGGTGTGAGGGAGGGCGGAACGGGTGGCGGTGGAGTCGGGGGACGGAGCAGAGATCCGGGGTGCGCTGGTGCGGCTGCGGCGGGCGACCGGGCTGCCGGTGGCCTTCGGCGGGCTGGTGGAGGCGGGCCGGCGGCAGGTGCGCATCAGCGAGCTGAGCGGCACGGCGACGGCCGCGCTCAGCGCCCTCGCGGTGACCTCGGGCAACGGCCTCGGCGGCCGGGCGGTGGCGCTGTCGCGGCCCTGCGCGGTGACGGACTACTCCGTCTCCGCGCAGATCAGCCACGAGTACGACCGGCCCGTCGCCGCCGAGGGACTGCGCTCGGTGCTGGCGGTCCCGGTGGTGGTACGGCGCCGGGTGCGCGGTGTGCTGTACGGCGCCCTGCGCACCGCGCAGCCGCTGGGCGACCGCACCCTGGGCGCGGCCGTGGCGGCGGCCCGGGACGTGGAGCAGGCGCTGGTGCTGCGGGACGAGACGGACGAGCTGCTGGCGGCGGCCCGGCCCGCCCCGCACGGCCCGTCGGACGCGGCGGGCTGGGAGCAGGTACGGGAGGCGCACGCGGCGCTGCGGGCGCTGGCGCCCCGGATCGCGGACCCCGCGCTGCGCGAGGAGCTGCTGCGCGCCTGCGGCCTGCTGGCGCCCGGGGACGGGCCGGGAACGGGACCCCGGCCCGCCCCGCGCGAGGTGGACGTGCTGGCCTGCGTGGCCGCGGGCGCGACGAACGTCGAGGCCGCGGAGCGGCTCGGGCTGGGCGCCGAGACCGTGAAGAGCTACCTGCGCTCGGCGATGCGCAAGCTGGGCGCCCGCACCCGCACGGAGGCGGTCGCCCGGGCCCGCCGGACGGGATGGCTGCCGTAGGGTGCGGGGCGGCCCGGGGATTTCCCGCGGCTCTTTGATTTCCGTGCCCGCCGGTTTGTTATTTGCCTCACCTCCTCGTCCCTCCTTAATCCAATGGCCCGTTGCCTAACATTGGCCCGGACACGACACTCGGAGGGAGCGGTCACCGTGCCACGGGACTTCGCGGAGTCTGCCGGATTCCGCTCCGACCTGGTCATCGGGCGGGAGGAGTCGTTCGGCGCGGCACGTGAGCAGCTGGCCCGGGGCGGCAGTGTGTTGCTGCACGGGCCCGCCGGAATTGGAAAGTCGACCGTCCTGCGCACCCTGGCGGCGGAATACGCCCGCACCTCCCACACCGTGTTGCGCTGCTCGGCCACGGAGTCCGAATCACATCTCCCCTTCCTCGCCCTGGCCGACCTCCTGGGCCTGGTCCTGGACGACGTGTCCCGGGCGCTGCCCGCCGCGCAGCGCACCGCGCTGGAGTCGGCGCTCACCGGACGCGGCGAGTCCACCCTCCAGCGCGACGGCCTGGCGCTGCGGCTGGCGGTGCTGTCCGCCCTGCGCGCCCTCGCCGCCGCGGGCCCGGTCCTCGTCGTCGCCGACGACCTCCAGTGGCTGGATCCGGCCAGCGCGGAACTCCTCGGTTTCGCCGCCCGACGCCTGGGCGAGACCCCGGTGCGGCTGCTGTGCGCGGTGCGGACCGAGGGGCCCGAGACGGAGGACGCCGCGTACGACCGCCATCTGCGCGCCTCCCCGCCGGACACCCGCGCGCTCCGCCTCGGCCCGCTGACCCGCGCCCAGGTCGCGACGCTGCTCGGCGAACGCGGCTACGCGGGCCTGCACCGGGCCACGGTCCGCGACATCCACCGCACCAGCGGCGGCAATCCGCTCTTCGCCCTGGAACTGGGCCGGGCGCTGGCCGAGAGCCCCGCGGCGCCCCGGCCCGGCGAGCCGCTGCCGGTGCCGACCTCGCTGCGCGCCCTGGTCCTCTCCCGCCTGGAGATGCTGTCGGACGAGGCCCGCCGCACCCTGCTGGTGGCCAGCGCCGGCGCCCGCCCGACGCCGGCCCTGCTGCGCGCGGCCGGCCGGGGGAACGCCGAGGCCGAGACGGCCCAGGCGGCGGCGCTGGGACTGCTGGCGACCGACCCGGAGGGCCCGACCGTACGGTTCGCGCACCCGCTCATCTCGGCCGCGCTGTACGCCGAGGCCCCGGCGCCCGAGCGGCGGGCCGCGCACGCCGCGCTGTCCACGGCCGCCTCCGACCCGATCGAGCGCGCCCGGCACCTCGCCCTGGCCACCACCGGCACCGACCCCGAGGTCGCGGCGCGGCTTGCGGAGGCCGCCTCGCTGGCCCGGGACCGCGGGGCGCCCTCGGTGGCCGCCTCGCTCGGGCTGCTCGCCGCCCGGCACACCCCGGCGGACAGCGCGCCGGGACCGGACGAACGCCGGGTGGCGGCCGCCGAGGACGCGATCACGGCGGGCGAGCAGGATCTCGCCCGGGACATCGCCCGCGAGGTGCTGACCAGGGCCACCGCCCCCGGCGACCGGGTCCGCGCCTGGATGGTGGTGATCGAGGCCGCCGGGCAGGCCATCGGCGAGGTCGACGCCGTCTTCCCGCAGGCCCTGGCCGACGCGGGCGACGACCCGCGGCTGCTCGCCCAGGTCCACTACCAGCTGGCCTGGCGCTCCCTGGTGGTGCAGGGCGACTTCGCCCAGGGCCGGGAGGAGGCCGCGCACGCCGCCCGGCTGGCGGCGCGGGGCGCCGACCGGCGTACCGAACTGCTCGCGCTGGCGTTCCAGGCCCAGTGCGAGACGCTGATGGGGCATCCGGACGCCCCGGCGACCATCGGGCGGGCGCTGGCCGAGCCGCAGGACCCGCGGGTGGCGTGCCACCACAACGGGGCCGGATCGTCCCGGTTCCGGTGGCTGGTGATGAGCGACCGGCTGGCCGAGGCGCGGGCCACCGCCACCACGCTGCTGCGTGAGGTGCGCCGCCGCGGCATGGCCGAGAGCGAGGTCCACTATCTGCGCTTCCTGGCCGAGACCGAGCTGCACTCCGGGCACTGCGGCCGGGCCCTGGAGCTGGCGCGGGAGAGCCTGACGCTGGCCCGGGACGCGGGCATCGGCGAGGGTGCCGGCGCGATGCAGGCCGCGCTGGCCGAGGCCGCGGGCGGCGACCCGGGCCGGGCCCTGGAGCTGGCGCGGGAGGCGGTGCGGCGGGCGGAGGAGGACGGCGACGCCGTGTACCTGTCGCGGGCGCTGGCCGCGCTCGGCCACGCGAACCTGGTGGCGGGCGACGCGGGGGCGGCCGTGCGGGCGTTGCGCCGGGTGCGGGAGCTGGAGGCCGGGGCGGGCATCACCGACCCGGCGCGCGGACGGTGGCAGGGGGATCTGGCGGAGGCGCTGGTGCGGACCGGCGAGCCGGCCGAGGCGATGGACGTCATCGAGGTCAGCCGCGCCCACGCGCTGCGGCTCGGGCGGGGCAGCGTGCTCGCCGTGCTGGACCGGGCGGAGGCCCTGGTGCGCGCGGGCCGGGGCGAACACCGGGCGGCCGTCGCGCGGTTGACGTCGGCGCGGGAGCGGCTGGCCGGGCTGGGGTACGGCCTGGAGGAGGCACGGGCGGCCTTCGCGCTGGCCGAACTGCACGCCGAACGGCCGGGCCGGGCGCCGGGGGCGGCGTCGTACGACGAGGCGACGCGGCTGTTCCGGCGCTGCCGGGCGCTGCCCTGGCTGGAACGGGTGGAGGCGGCCGTCGCGGCGCGGTCGGCCGGGCCGTCCCCGGCACCGGCCGCCACGCCGGACGGTCTCGCGGGGCTGGCCGCGATGGAGCGTCAGGTGGCCGCGCTGGTCATGGAAGGCCAGACGAACCGGGAGATCGCCGCCCGGCTCTTCGTCAGCGTCAAGACCGTCGAGGCGACCCTGACCCGGGTCTACCGCAAGCTCGGGATCCGGTCCCGGGTCGATCTCGTCCGGCTGGCGGCGGGCGGGCGAACGGACTGAGAACGGCGGGGGTTTACCGGTCACGCACCGAGGGTTTTCCCTGCCCGCCTCCCCTAGGGGGTTCCCTCATTGGGGTGCCCCGACCGCCGGTTCTAGCGTGAACACGTGCCGCTCGCCCGGGCATACGGGGGTCTGTCCCGAGACCCCCGTGCAACCCCCCACGTCCGTGCGACCCCCCACCGGCAACCCCTTGAGGAGACTCATGTTCGGGCTCACCCGCGCCAGATCGGCAGCCGCCGTGCTGGCCGCCGCCGGCGCAGCCGCGCTGCTCGCCGCCCCCTCCGCCGTCGCCGCGCCGCAGCCGATCGTCGGCGGCACCACCACCACGACGGCCGCCTACCCGTACGTCATGCAGATCACCGACGCCTCCCAGAACCAGTTCTGCGGCGGCACCCTCGTCTCACCCACCAAGGTCGTCACCGCCGCGCACTGCATGGCCGGCGAGAGCGCGCGCAGCGTCCGCGTGGTCGGCGGACGCACCTACCTCGACGGCTCGAACGGCACGGTCGCCCGGGTCAGCCGGATCTGGGTGCACCCGGACTACACCGACGCCACCAACGGCGACGACGTGGCGGTGCTGACGCTGGCGTCGTCGATGCCGTACAAGCCGGCGAAGTACGTCTCCTCCTCGGACACCTCGGTCTACGCGGCCGGCAACGAGGCCCGGGTGCTCGGCTGGGGGACCACCCGGGAGAACGGCAGTTCCTCCAACCAGCTGCGGACCGCGACCGTGCCGGTCGTCTCCGACTCGGACTGCGGCGGCTCGTACGGCTCCGACTTCGTCGCGAGCGACATGGTGTGCGCCGGGCTCCCGTCCGGCGGCGTGGACACCTGCCAGGGCGACAGCGGCGGACCCCTGATCATCGGGGGCGTCCTGGCAGGAATCACCTCCTGGGGCGAGGGCTGCGCGAGGGCCGGCTACCCGGGGGTCTACTCCCGGCTGACCACGTTCTCGGACCAGGTGACCGCGCAGGTCACCTCGTAGCCCCGCCCCGGCAGGTCTCCTGACCTCCTGAGTACCCCTCAGGTGCAAGCCAGGGGGCGTTGCGAGCCTCCACGAGCGGCCCGCAACGCCCCCTCTCCAACGCGTCAGCCGCGTACCGTCCCGAAGCGGACGCCGTACGCGGCTTCCGGCTGCATGACGGCCAGCATCCGCTCCCCCTCGGCCACGACCTCGGCCCGGCGCTCCTCGGGCAGGCGGTCGAAGGCTTCGACGACGAGGGCGTCCTCCTCGGTCTTCCACAGTCCGGCCACGAAGCCGTCGACGAGGAGGACGCGGTGGGCCTGGTTCCCCGTCCAGGTACGGCCCTTGTGGGCGGGCGGGACGACGCGGGTGCGGTCGGCGTGGGAGAGCAGCAGGTTGTCGAACTCGGGCAGGAAGCGCGGCGGGGCCGGGGTGTCCGGGTCGGGGCGCGGCGCGTCCGGGAGGTCGAAGAGTTCGGTGCCGTCCGGGGCGCGGAAGGTGACGAGCCGGGGGCGGAGCCGTTCGAAGGCGTCCCGCAGCCGGGTCAGGCCCGCCCACGTCTGCATGTCCTTCACGGAGGCCGGCCCGAAGGCGCCGAGGTAGCGCAGGACGGTGTCGTCCGGTGCGGGCGCGGGCCGTGCGGGGCGGGCCAGCCAGTGCTCGGCGGTGGTGAGCGTGACCTGGCCGCTCCTGCCCCACAGTCCGCGCGGGGTGACCTGGACGAGGGGGAGGCGGCAGCGGGCGGCGACGGCCAGGGACTGCGGGTCGGCGTCGGGCCACTCGGCGAGCAGGGCCTCGCGCAACTGGGCCATGGTGCGCGGCTCGGCCTCGACCAGGTCGCGGGCGAGGCCGGCGAGCCGGTCCAGGTCGACGCCCGCCAGGCCCTTGCGGAAGGCGTGCAGCTCCCGGTCCCGGGCCGCCTGCACCAGGGGGCGCAGGGTGAGGCAGTCGTCGGCGGTGTGGGTGTGGATGGTCGAGCGCATGGTGACGAGGCGGGCGACCCGTCGGCCGGCCATCGCCTCCGACAGGTCCTCGGGCGTGAAGCCGTCGAGGCGGGCGGCGAGCGCGTAGTACGGGGGCTTGACGTTCTGGGCCTGGAGTCCGACGAGGTGCGCGACGGCCGCCTCGGCGGACATGGCCGCGCGGCGCAGCAGCAACTGCCGGGCGAGGGTGGCGCGGTTGAGGGCGCGGATGCCGAGGACGGGGGCGCTCGTGCCTGCCTTGGTCGTCATGGGTGCACACGGTAGCGGGGCTCGCGGGCGGGTCTGTCCGCGATGGGCCCGGCCGACGGTGACCGTGGGCCGGGGCCGCTACCGGCAGGTGGGCCGGTAGGCGAGTTGTGGCAGCAGTTCGTGCCAGCGGGTGGGGGTGAGGTCGCCGCCGGTGCGGGCGCAGACGTGCCGGACGGCCCGGTCCGTGTCCAGGGTCCAGATTCTGGCCGTCAGGTCGTTGCCCGCGGAGGCCAGGGTGTCGCCGCCGGGCGCGAACGCGACCGAGGTGACCGTGTCCAGGTGGCCGGTCAGGGGGCCGCCGAACGCCTCGGCGTGGGCGGGGTCGGCCACGTTCCACAGGCGTACGGCGTGGTCCTCGCCGCCGCTGGCGAGGGTGCGCCCGTCGGGGGCGAAGGACACGGAGGTGACGCCGCCGCGGTGTCCGGTCAGCTCCTCGCCCAGCGGCCGGACCCGGCCGGGGTCCGTGACGTCCCAGAGCCGTACGGTGCGGTCCCGGCCCCCGGTGGCGAGGACGTGCCCCTCGGGGGCGAAGGCCACGGAGTTGACCCAGTCGCCGTGGGCGGTCAGCGGTTCGCCCAGCGGCCGGGCCCGGTCGCGGTCGCGGACGTCCCACAGGCGGGCCGTCTTGTCCTGGCTGCCGGTGGCGAGGGTGTGCCCGTCCGAAGCGAAGGCGACGGAGCCGACCCAGTCGGTGTGGGCGGTCAGCGGGGCCCCGACGGGCCGTACGTGATCGCGGTCGCGGACGTCCCACAGCCGGGCCCGCTCGTCCGCGCCGCCGGTCGCGAGGGTCCGGCCGTCCGGGGCGAAGGCGACGGTGAGGGCGCCGCCCGGGTGTGCGTCGGGGAGGGTGGCCGCGGGGACGGGACGGGCCGGGTCGGAGAGGTCCCACAGCCGTACGGTGCCGTCCTCGTCGCCGGAGGCGGCCGTGCGGCCGTCCGGGGCGAAGGCGACGGTGAGGACGGCGGCCTCGTGGCCGGTGAGGGCTCGCGGCAGCCTGCGCGGGTGATCCGGCCGGCCGACGTCCCAGAGCCGGACCAGGGCGTCGTCGGTGCTGGCGGCGGCGAGCAGCCTGCCGCCGGGGGCGTAGGCCACGGCGGTGAGCGGGTTGGTGAAGTCGGTGAGGACGTTCTCCGGCAGGTGCCACAGGCGGACGCCGCGGTCGGCGCCGGTGGTGGCGAGGGTGCGGCCGTCCGGGGCGAACGCCAGGTCCCACAGGCCCTCCGTGTGGCCGGTGAGCGGTTCGCCGATCTGCTGCGGGTAGGCGGGGTTGGCGACGTTCCACAGGATCACGGTGTCGTCCTGCGCGGCGCTGGCCAGGGTGTGTCCGTCCGGGCCGAAGGCCACGGACCACACGGCGGCGGAGTGCGCGGTGAGCGGTTCGCCCAGGGGGCGTGGGGCGTCGCCGCCGGAGACGTCCCACAGGCGCACCGTGTCGTCGTAGCCGGCGGTGGCCAGGGTGTCGCCGTCCGGGGAGTACGCGAGGGACCAGACCGCCTCCTCGTGCGCGCGCCGCGGCTCGCCGAGCGGGGCCGGCCCGTCGGCGCCGCCGGCCCGCCAGAGCCGTACGGTCCCGGTGTGCCCGGCGGTGGCGAGGGTGCGGCCGTCCGGGGCGAAGGCGACGTCCCGGACGCTGCGGGTGTCGGCACGGGCCGGATCGCCGAGCGGGGCGGGGCGGGCCGGGTCCCCGACGTCCCACAGGCGCAGGGTGCCGTCGTCGCCCGCGGTGGCCAGGGTGCGGCCGTCGGGGGTGAAGTCCACGGAGGTGACGGACTTTCCGCCGTGGCTCACCAGGGGCCGGCCCAGCGGCCGGGGCCGCGCGCGGTCGCGTACGTCCCACAGGCGGATGCCGCCGCCCTGGCCGGCGGCGGCGAGCAGCGTGCCGTCGGGCGAGTAGGCCAGCGCGCCGACGTCGCCGCCGGAGATGCGCAGCGGCTCGCCGAGCGGTGCGCGCGGGTCGGCTTTCGAGGTGTCCCACAGGCGTACGGTGCCGTCGTGGCCGCCGCTCGCGAGGGTCCGCCCGTCGGGGGCGAAGGCCACGGCGCTGCCGATGTCCCGGTGTCCGGGCAGCCGGGTGGACAGCACCCGGCCCGCGTCCGTGGTGAGCGCCGTCCTGAGTTCGGGGGTGGTGCGCATGCCGAGCGCGGCGACGTCGAGCCGGGCGGCCAGGGGGGTGCTGGTGGGGCGCAGCCGGTCGGCCTCGGCGGTGATCCGGCCGAAGACGGCGTCGTCCCGCTCGGCCCGGGCGGTGTCGCGGAGTCTGAGGGCGACGACGGCGGTGCCGGACGCGACCAGCACCAGCAGGGCGAGGGCGGCCGACAGCCCGCGCCGCAGCCACACCGCGCGCCGCCGCCGGCCGGTCGAGGCGGCGAGGAACTCGGCTTCCGTCGGGGTGAGTTCGGCGTGGTGGCCGGGTGGGAAGGCGTCGTGGGCGGCGGCCAGGCGGGAGCCCGCGTAGAGGGCGGCGTTCTCCCGGCCGAGGCCGGTCCAGGTGCGGGCGGCCTCGGAGAGGGCGCGGTGGACGCGCAGCCGGTCGCGTTCGGCGTCGATCCAGCCGCGCAGCCTGGGCCAGGCGGTGATCAGTGCCTCGTGGGCGAGTTCGACGGTGCCGTCGTCGAGGGTGAGCAGCCGGGCGCGGACCAGCCGGTCCAGGACGGCGCGGGTGCCGTCCGGGTCGCCGAGGTCGAGTTCGGCGTGTTCGGCGGGCCGCCGGGTGTCGGGGGTGCCGTCGCCCGGTGCGACGAGCCGCAGCAGGACCCGGCGGGCCAGTTCGGCCTGGGGCGGGGTGAGTTCGCCGTACACCTCCTCGGCGGTGCGCACGACGGCGCCGCGCAGGCCGCCGGCGGTCTCGTAGGCGGTCTCGGTGAGGGTCCGGCCGGTGCGGTGCCGCCAGGTCTCCAGCAGCGCGTGCGACATCAGCGGCAGTCCGCCCGGGGCGTGCTCGACCTCGTCGAGCAGCCGTGCCGTCAGAGCGCGTTCGACGACCAGCCCCTCGGCGGCGGCCGGCCGGACCACAGCCTCCCGCAGCTCCTCGCGGCTCATCGGACCGGCGAGCAGGGTGGCGTCCTGCAACGCGGCCGTGAGGGCGGGGTGTTCGGCGCAGCGGCCCAGGAAGTCGGCGCGTACGGCGATCACCACACGCAGGGAACCGCCCGGCGCGGCGGCGGCGAGCAGCCGGTCGACGAAGGCGTTGCGCTCGGCGGGGTCGGCGCAGAGGGTGTACAGCTCCTCGAACTGGTCGACGACGAGCCAGGTGTCCGCCCCCGGGGCCGCGCCGGGAGCGGGGTCCAGGCGGTCCGCGTGGGTGCGCAGCGGGTCGGCGCCGGGGGTGAGGACGCGGACGGCCGCGGGGGCGCAGGGCGCGTCCGGGCCGGTCTGCGGGGTGCGCAGGCGCGGGATGAGCCCGGCCCGCAGCAGGGAGGACTTGCCGCTGCCGGAGGGGCCGAAGACGGCGGTGAAGCGGTGCCGGCGGGTCAGTGCGGTCAGCCGGTCCACGAGCCGGTCGCGGCCGAAGAACAGCGCCGCGTCGTCCGGTTCGTAGCGTGTCAGGCCCCGGTAGGGCGGGCGGGACTCCTCCTCGGCGGCGGCGAGGGCGGCGGCCTCCGCGCTCGCCGCCCGCCAGCGCCGCTCCCACTCCTCGGGGTCGCCGCCGCAGACGTCGACGTAGGCGAGGGTCACGGCGAGCGTGGGGAGTTGACGTCCGGCCGCAGCCTGGGAGAGGGCGGTCACCGAGAACGGCACCTTGTCCGCCATCGTCCGGTACGTCGGCCGGCCCACCGACTCGCGCAGGGCGCGGAGTTCGGCGGCGAACCGCTGCACCGGTCCGGCTCCCGGGTCGAGCCGTCGCTCCCGGCGTCCCACTCCGCGTCCGCTCACGTATCCCCGCCCCGCCATAGCTCCCGGTCCCCGTCCGGGCGCCCACGGTAGGCACGCGCGGGAATGGCGGCAAGCACGGCGGCGGGCATCCGCCGGTGGCGCACGCGGAGTTCACGGTGTCTTCACTCCGGTTCCGCATGGTCAGGTGCCGCCCGGCCCGCCGCGTGCCGGTTCCGCATTGTTCAGAGCGGCGGCCGGGCTGCTGAACAACACCGCCGCGGGGTGGAATCGGTGCTCGGGGGAGTCGGCGGGGTGGCGCGCACGCCGCGCCGCTCGTGGCCGCGCCACCCCGCAGACACCTCGCGTACGCCGTCAGTCATCGGCGTGCGCCGGGCTCAGGAACGGACAGACGAGGGAAGTGATCCGATGACCGCCGAGGCGACCCGTCGCCCGCCGAGCGTGACACTGGCGGTGGTGCTGGTGATGCTCGGAACGTTCATCGCCGCGACGACGGCGGCCGGTCCGCAGGAGGCGGGGGCCCTGGTGCTGCTGCTGGTGGCGGTCTGCTTCTGGTGCGCGGTCCGGGCCGGCCGGGGAAAGCGGGGCGCCCGGACCGCGGTGACCTGCCTGACGGCGGTGGTCTTCGTACTCGGGGCGACGTTCGCGTTCGAGGACGCGCTGTACGGCGGCACCACGCTGCTGCTCGGCGCGCTGCTCGCGGTCCCGGGTGTGGTGCTGCTGTACCGCCCGGCCGCCGAGGACTACGTCAGCGCCCGCGAGGAGCGCCTCCGTGCGCGCGAGGAGTACGACGCGTGACCCGGCCGCCGTACCAGGACCCGGAGCGGCCCGAGGGCGAACGGCCGGGGCCGGACCTGCCCGGGTACTGGGACCCGGGCTGGGAGCCCCGGCCTCCCGCCGGGCCCCGGCCGCCGCGTGAGCCCGATCCGCTCGCCGTCGCCGTCGGCAACGCCTCGCTGCTCGGGGCGGGTTATCTGATGCTGGGCCGCCGGTGGCTGTTCTGGGCCTGCGCGGTGGTCACCGTCGCGCTGCTGCGGCTGACGTACGCCACGGCCGAGACGTGGTGCGAGGTGCTCCTGCTGCTGTGGTGGGCGGTGATGGTCGCGCACGGCCTGTGGCTGGCGCGGCGGCATCCCGCGGCGGGCCCCCGGGCCGGTCAGCGGGTGCTGGCGCTCGGGCTCACCCTGCCGGTGCTGGTGGCCGCCGGGTGGGTGCGGTACGACACCCACGGCATCGAGGACGCCGTGGCGGGGGCCCGCGCGCGGGGGGACTGCGGGGAG
>NZ_QHJH01000145.1 GCF_003947455.1 Streptomyces sp. WAC 04229
GCCGCCAGTTGCCGCGCGAACTCCCCCACGTCGTCGGGGTCGTCGGCGAAGCCGCTCTCGGCGTCCACGGTCAGCAGGAACGGCCCGGAGCCCAGGGTGAGGGCCAGCCGCAGGGTCTCGTCGCGGGGCGCCCCCCCCCCCCCCGGCAGCCCCCCCGCCGCCGCGGCCCCCGCAACGGCGTGCGGGCCGTCGCCGCGGTGGCGGTCGTACTCGCGATCGCCGCGGGCGGCTCGTACGCCGCCGGGCTCGGCCCCTTCGCGCGCGGCGACGACGGCCCGGACCCCGCCGCGATGGAACAGGCGCGCGCGTTCCTCGCCGACTGGTCCGCCGGGCGCCTGCCGAACGCGGCCGGCCGCACCACCAGACCCGGCCCGGCCGAGGAGGTGCTGCAGAGCTTCACCGCCGGGCTCGACATCGAGAAACCGAGGCTGACGGCGGCGAAGGACGCGAAGGAGGCCGAGGACGGCACCCTCGGCGTCCCGTTCACCGCCCGGATGCCGATCAGCGGCCTCGGCACCTGGACGTACGAGTCGGAGCTGCCCCTGCGTGAACAGGACGGCGCCTGGAAGGTGGACTGGCGGCTGTCCCTGGTGCACCCGCGGCTGAGCGACACGGAGAAGTTCCGGCTGGAGCGCGCCGAGACCACCCCGCCGAAGGTCACCGACCGCGAGGGGACCTCCCTCAACGGCGCGCGGTACCCGTCCCTGGCACCGCTCCTGGGCCGGCTCGCCGGCGACTCGGGCGGCGGTGGTCCGCGCGGCGCGGTCGAGCTGGTCGACCGGGCCAGCGGCGAGACCGTGCGCACCGAGGCGTCCTTCGGCAAGAAGCCCGACCCGGCGACGGCGGACCGGCCCGTGCGCACCACCCTGGACGCCACCTGGCAGTCCGCCGCCGAGCAGGCCCTGGAGGAGGCCGACGGCAAGAACGCCGCGCTCGTCGCCCTGCGCGTCGACAACGGCGAGGTCCTGGCCTTCGCCAACTCCCCCTCCAGCGGCTTCAACCGCGCCGCCTCCGGCACCTACGCGCCCGGCTCCACCTGGAAGATCGTCACCAGCAGCGCCCTGCTGCTCAAGGACGCGGTCGCCCCCGACGACGTCGTGGACTGCCCCAAGTACCTGACGGTCGGCAAGGAGTTCCACAACGTCGAGACGTCGGAGTACCCGGGCGCCACCTTCCGCAAGGACTTCATGGAGTCGTGCAACACGGCCTTCATCAGCCTGCGCGGCAAGCTCGACGAGGGGGAGCTGGGCGAGGTCGCCCGCACCTACTTCGGCGTCGGCCAGGAGTGGCACGTGGGCATCCCGACGTACGACGGCTCGGTGCCGGTGCCCAAGGACGAGACCGAGAAGGCCGCGTCGATGATCGGGCAGGGCCGGATCCAGGCCAACCCCCTGATCATGGCGTCGGTGACGGCGACCGCGGTCTCCGGCGAGTTCCACCAGCCGTCCGTCACCGAGGGGAACGAGGACCGTACCCGCACCGAGCCGCTGCCCGGCAAGGTCGTCAGCCAGCTGCGCGGAATGATGCGGGACACCGTCACCGACGGCACCGCGCGCGTCCTGGCCGACCTGCCCGGCGAGGTCGGCGCGAAGACCGGCACCGCCGAGGTCTCCGACGACCAGGACAACAACGGCTGGCTCGTCGCCCACCGCGGCAACGTGGCCGTCGCCGTGGTCGTCGAGGAGGGCGTCACCGGCGGCGGCTCGGCGGGCCCGGTCGTGCACAGCCTGCTGTCCGCCGTACCGGAGGACCCGTCCTGACGCCCGTGGTCAGCCCAGGCGCAGCGGCAGCTCCGCCAGCCCCCGCAGCAGGGTGCTCGTGCGCCAGGTGAGCGTCGCCGGGTCGGTGGCGAACGCGAGCGTGGGGTAACGCTCCAGGAGCAGGCGTACGGCGACGGTGGCCTCCATCCGGGCCAGCGGGGCGCCCAGGCAGTGGTGGAGGCCGTGGCCGAAGCCGAGGTGGCCGCGGGGCGCGCGGCCGATGTCGAAGCGGTCGGGGTCGGGGAAGTGGCCGGGATCGCGGGAGGCGGCGGCGAGGGAGACGAGCACCGAGTCGCCGGCCGCGATCGGTGTGCCCGCCAGCTCCAGCGGCTCGGCGGCGAAACGGAACGCGGAGGCGTGCACGGGGGAGTTGAACCGCAGCGACTCCTCCACCGCTGCCCCGGCCAGGCCGGGCTCGGCGCGCAGGCGGTCGAGCTGGCCGGGGTGGGTGAGGAGGCTGTGGACGGTCGCGGAGATCAGGTTGACCGTCGTCTCGTGGCCGGCGACCAGGATCAGGAAGGCCATGCCGAGCAGTTCCTCGGCGGTGAGGCCCCCGGTGTCCGCGGCGGCGGTCAGGTCGCCGAGGAGGGTGCCGTCCGGGTCGTCGCGCTTGGCGCCGGTCAGGTCGGTGAGGTAGCCGGTCAGCGCGTCGGCCGCGCCCTGAGCCGCCTTGGGCGAGGTGGGCATGACCAGCTCGTTCGACCAGGTGTGGAAGACCTCGCGGTCGGCCCCGGGCACGCCGAGGAGTTCGCAGATCACCGTCACCGGAAGGGGCAGCGCGTACCGGGCGACCAGGTCGGCCGTGCCCCCGCGCTCCAGCGCGTCCAGCAGATCCTCCGCGACGCGCTCGACGCGGGGGTGCAGGGCGGCGATCCGGCGCGGTGTGAAGTGGCCGGCCACCAGGTGGCGCAGGCGGGTGTGCTGCGGCGGGTCGCTCTGGAGCATGTTGCGGCCGATGGCGTGCCCGCCGTCGGAGTCCCAGGACGCGGAGTGCCGGATGTCGTTGCGCAGCCGCGGGTCGGTGAGCGCGGCCCGCGCCGCGTCGCGCGTGACGACCAGCCAGCTCTCCCCGCTCCCCGGCACCGACACCCGGTGGACGGCGCCCGCGGCCCGGAGGGCGGCCAGTTCGTCGAGGGTGGGCGCGGCCATGGGACCTCCTGGGAACCGGGGACGGCAATTAAACGGGGAGTACTCCCCATTTACCCGGCCGACGATAGCATCGGCACCGAGGGCACGGGGAGCACTCCCCGGTTCGTACGATCCGGAGGGCGAGGATGACCGTCGGCGCACGCGAGGGAGCGCCCCGGCAGCGACGCGACGCGCGACGCAACCGGGAGCTTCTGCTGGAGGCGGCCCACGAGGTGTTCACCGAGCAGGGGCTGGACGCGCCGCTGGACGTGATCGCGCGCCGGGCGGGGGTCGGCAACGCGACGCTCTACCGCCACTTCCCCACCCGCTCCGCGCTGGTGGACGCCGTGTTCCGGGACTCGCTGACCGGCACGATGGAGGCGGGTGAGCGGGCCCGGCGGGCGCCGGACGCGTGGGCGGGCCTCACCGGCTACCTGGACGTCGTCTTCGCGGCCCTGGCCGCCGACCGCGGCTCCAACGACCTGATGACCACGCATCTGCGGGGCGTGGACAGTCTGGAGGCCGTGCACGAGCACAACCGCCGGACCGTGGACGCGCTGCTGGTCCGCTGCCGGGACGAGGGCGCCGTGCGGGCCGACGTCACCACCGAGGACGTCCTGTTCGGGCTCGCGGCGCTGGGCCGCGCGGTCCCGGCGCTGACCGCCGCGACCGCGCCGGACGCCTGGCGCCGCCCGCTCGCCCTGTTCCTCGCCGGCCTGCGGGCCGCGCCGGCGGCGCCGCCCCTGCCGGCGCCCGCGCTCACCGCCGGCGACCTCGGCGAGGTCCTGCGTGAACTGGGCCCGCACCGCACCCGCGCGGGCGGCCGCGGCCCCGGCGGGTGAGACCTCAGAGGTCGAACTCGTGCGGCGGCAGGTCCAGCGCGTAGCAGGCCTCCCGCACCACCGCGCGCTCGTCCTTGTCGAAGTCCCCGTCGGCGCCGCCGATCACGATGCCGATCTGCACCACGGCGCGCGCCTCGGCGGGCTTCTTCCCGGCCTTGGCGATCTCCTGGAGGATGCCGACCTTGCCGAAGGCGAAGTCGGCGGTGAGCTTGTCCAGGTTCTCCTCGAAGCGGCGGCGCAGGTCGTCGGCGGGGAAGTTCTGCAGCACCTCGTTGGCCGAGATCAGCTGGGCGACCCGCTGCCGCTCCGACGGGTCGACGGTGCCGTCTGCCGCGGCGACCAGCGCGCACATCGCCATGCTCGCGTCGCGGAAGGCGCCGCTCTTGAGGTCGTTCTTCTTCGCCACGAGCTGCGTCTGCATCTGCGACGCGGACTCCTTGAAGCGGTCCCACAGGGCCATGAGAACTCCGTACGGGTCGGGAGAGTCTTGCTTCTACAGTTTTGTAGAAGCTATCAGGCTCCCGTGTCCGCGCCGCCGCGGCGCCTCGGGGAACAACCGGGACCGTCCGCCCGTTCTCTACAGGCGAGTAGAAGCGCAGGGGTATGAGTACTCCCCTTCTCTTTGCAGGTCCTTTACCATGTGAGGGAAAACCTCGGGCGCCCGGCTGGTACCGGCGCCCGCCGACCCCGTTAAGGAGTCCCGTTCCGTAATGGAGCCTCCCAGTACCGGCCGTGCCACGGCCGGCCCGCCAGTGCCCCCGTATGCGCGTGATGGAAGCGGGGTGGCACGGTGACCGAGGTCCTGCTGCTCCTGCTGGCCCTCCTGCTCACCCTGGCCTGCGCGCTCTTCGTCGCGGCCGAGTTCTCCCTCACCACCGTCGAGCGCGGTGACCTGGAGCGTGCCGCCGAGTCCGGCGAGCGCGGTGCCGAGGGAGCCCTGAAGGCCGTACGTTCCCTGACCCTCCAGCTCTCCGGCGCCCAGCTCGGCATCACGGTGACCTCGCTGGTCATCGGCATGCTGGCCGAGCCGTCGATCGCGGTGCTGCTGCGCGGGCCGCTGACGGCGATCGGCCTGGGCGCCGCCGCCTCGACGGTGGCGACGCTGCTCGGCGTGGTGCTCTCCACCGTCGTCCTGATGGTCGTCGGCGAGCTGGTCCCCAAGAACTGGGCGATCTCCCGCCCGATGGCCGTCGCGAAGGTCGTCGCCGGTCCGCAGCGCGGATTCACCACCGCCTTCGGCCCGTTCATCCGGCACCTGAACAACACGGCGAACCGTTTCGTGCGCCGCTTCGGCCTGGAACCGGCCGAGGAGCTGGCGTCCGCCCGCAGCGCCGAGGAACTGGTCGCCCTCGCCCAGCACTCGGCCGCCGAGGGCGCCCTGGAGGCGGACTCGGCCGAGCTGTTCGTCCGCACCCTGCACCTGAGCGAGCTGACCGCGGAGAACGTCATGACCCCGCGCGTGGACGTCAAGGCCCTGGAGGCCCACGCCACCGCGGCCGACGCCGCGAACCTCTCGCACGCCACCGGCCTGTCCCGCTTCCCGGTCTACCGGGACAGCCTGGACGAGGTCATCGGCACCGTCCACATCCGCGACGTACTGGCCCTGGAGCCGGAGCGCCGGGCGGTCACCCCCGTCACCGAGCTGGCCGCCGCGCCGCTCCTGGTGCCGGACAGCCTGCCCGCCGACCGCCTCCTGGAGCGCATGCGCCGGGCCCGCACCATGGCCGTCGTCATCGACGAGTACGGCGGCACGGCGGGCGTGGCCACCGTCGAGGACATCGTCGAAGAGGTCGTCGGCGAGGTGCGCGACGAGCACGACCCGGTCGAGATACCGGACCTGCTGCCCGCCCCCGCGCGGGCGGACGGCCGGGCGGCCTGGGAGGCCGACGGCTCGCTGCGCCTGGACCACCTGCGGCGCATCGGCATGACCGCGCCGGAGGGGCCGTACGAGACCCTGGCCGGTCTGGTCGCCACCCACCTCGCGCGCATCCCCGTCAAGGGCGACGTCGTCGACCTGGACGGCTGGCACCTCGACGTCCTCGACGTCGACCACCACCGCGCGGACCGCCTCCGCGTCACCGCGCCCGCGCCCCTGGTGGGCGGGCAGCCGGAGCACGAGCAGCGGGAGATGGCCCGATGACCGCCGTACAGCTCTTCATTGGCGCGCTGACGCTGCTGACCAACGCGTTCTTCGTGGGCGCCGAGTTCGCCCTGATCTCGGTGCGCCGCAGCCAGATCGAGCCGCGCGCGAAGGCGGGCGACAAGCGCGCCCGGATGACCCTGTGGGGCCTGGAGCACATCTCCCAGATGATGGCCACGGCCCAGCTCGGCATCACCGTCTCCTCGCTGGTGCTCGGCGCGGTCGCGGAGCCGGCCATCGCGCACCTGATGGAGCCGGTGTTCGAGGCGGTCCACATGCCGCACGCGCTGGTCCACCCCGTGGCCTTCGCGATCGCCCTGACCCTCGCCACGTATCTGCACATGCTGATCGGCGAGATGATCCCGAAGAACATCGCGCTGGCCGCCCCGGCGAGCACCGCCCTGTTCCTCGGTCCCGCGCTGGTCGCCCTCACCCGGGCCCTGAAGCCGTTCGTCTTCGGCATCAACGCCTTCGCCAACGCCCTGCTCAAGCTGCTCAGGGTGGAGCCGAAGGACGAGGTCGAGGCCGTCTTCACGGACGACCAGCTGGCCCGCATGGTGGTCGACGCCAGCGAGGCCGGGCTGCTCACCCCGGCCGACGGCGAGCGCCTGCGCGACGCACTGGAGCTGGGCACCCGCCCGGTCGGCGAGATCCTGGTCCCGTCGCAGAAGATGCGCACGGTCCCCCACACGGTCACCCCGGCCGAGCTGGAACGCATGGCCGCCGAGGCGGGCTACTCCCGCTTCCCGGTCACCGGCCCCGGCGGTACGGTCCTGGGCTACCTGCACATCAAGGACACCCTGGGCCTCACCGACCGGGACCGCCCGTTCCCGCGCTCGGCCCTGCACCGCGTCACCCGCGTCCGCATCGACACCCCGCTCGACGACACCCTCACCGCCCTGCGCACCGAGGACAGCCACCTCGCCGCGGTCACCGGCGAGACGGGCGCCGTCCTGGGCTTCGTGACGATGGAGGACGTCCTGACGGAGCTGGTCGGACCGGCACCGGTCGGATCCTGACCCGCTGGGCAGCCTGACCGCGCGGGAACCTGACCCGCGCGGTCGGCCGCTCACCACCCGGTCGCGACCAGGTGGTTGACGAGCAGCGCCAGGACCGCCTGCGCCGCCAGCCACGCGCGCGGGCGCGGGAGGAACGCGCCCGCGGGCAGGAGCCACAGGGCGAAGGGGAGCCAGATGCGTTCCGTCTCCGCCTTGCTCATGCCGGACAGGTCGGCGATCAGCAGGGCGAGCAGGGCGGCGGCCACGAGGAACGCGAGGCGGAGGTCCTCCGTCTGCGCGTCCCCGTCGCCCCGCCGCCGGATCAGCACGACGCCCGCCCGCCGCAGGCCCGCGACCGTGGCCAGGCCCGTGATGAGGACCGTGCAGGCGAGGTTGGCCCAGACCCAGTACGCGTAGGGGCGGACGCCGGCCGCGCCCTCGTAGTACCGCTCGACGAGCAGGTGGTACGCCTCCCACCAGTCGAAGCCGATCACGGTGAAGGCGACCGGCACCACCGCCGTGCCCGCCAGCAGCGGCACGAACATCACCGGGCGCTCGCGGACCCCGCGCCGCCCGAGCAGCAGCACCGCCGCCCCGATCACGGCGAAGAGCGTGAGGCCGTACGAGAGGTAGCAGGTCAGACCGAAGAGGAGTCCGGCGCCCGCCGTCCACCACAGGGAGCGTCCGGTGACCGTGAGGGCCAGCAGCGCCACGGCCCACGCGGCGACCGCCGCGAAGTAGCCGTCGGCGGACGTGCCCATCCACACCGCGGCCGGTGCCAGCACCAGGAAGGGCGCCGCCCGCCGGGCGAGCCGCTCGCCGCACAGGGCCCGCACCGCCACCAGCACCGCCACGCACCCCGTCGCGCCCACGGTGATGGTCCAGACCCCGGCCCAGCCCCCGCCGCCCAGCCCGATCCGGTCGAGCAGCACGTAGGTGAGCGTGGCCCCCGGCGGGTGACCGGCGACGTGGGCGGGCCAGTTGTCCGGGGAGTGCAGCAGGATGTGCCCGTTGAAGTCGCGCAGGGTCGCCGGGATGGCGCGCCAGCGGTCGATGACCGTCAGGTACTCCTGGCCGGTGGTCAGCCGTCCGGCGACGCCCCGCTCCCAGCCGTCGATGAGGGCCAGCGACCAGGTCCACGCCATCGCCGCGCCCCACGCCGCGGGGAGCAGCGCGCGCCACGGCAGCCGGGCGGCGACGGCCGGCCCGTACGCCGCGGTCGCCGCCGCCACCAGGACGGCCGCCGGGGTGCCGGGGCCCAGGTGCGGGTCCCAGCGGCCCAGCAGGGGTGGCCAGCCGACGATCAGGTCGTCGTAGGTGTACACGTGGCGGCCGACCAGGATGGCGGCCGCCACGAGCAGCACGGCCGCCGCGGCGGCGTACAGGTCGCGGGGGACGGAGCGGAGGCGGGTCACACCGGCACCGTAGGGCGGAGGATCGCGGGCCGGACGGCGCACACGGCGGACGTCAGCGTTTCGTCATGGGTCGTGAACCGCTTTCGGGGCCTTCCGCTGCCTACGGTCGGGACATGCGAGACCTCGCCCCACGGCTTCCCTCCTCCCCGGGTTTCTGGCGCAGCCCGCTGCGCGGGCCCCGGTTCACGTCCGTGCTCGGCATCGTGCTGCTCGCCGGCATCACCGTGCTGTTCGTGACCGGCCTGCTCTCATACGCCGCCTACAACCCCGACCTGTCCCCGGTCAACGACAAGACCCCGGACAAGGGGCTCCTCGGCTTCTACCTCTTCGCGTGGCCGACCGACCCCACGTGGCTGTACCGCCTCAACCAGGGTGTCCACGTCACCCTCGGGCTCACCCTGATCCCGGTGCTGCTGGCCAAGCTGTGGTCGGTCGTGCCGAGGCTGTTCACCTTGCCGCCGGCCCGCTCGGTCGCGCACGCGCTGGAGCGGATCTCGCTGCTGCTGCTGGTCGGGGGCGCGCTGTTCCAGTTCGTGACCGGGGTGCTCAACATCCAGTTGGACTACCTCTTCCCCGGCTCCTTCTACCCGCTGCACTTCTACGGCGCGTGGGTCTTCTTCGCCGCGTTCGTCGCGCACGCCGTGCTGAAGACGCCGCTGGCGCTGCGCAACCTCCGGGCGATGCGCGAGGAGCGCGGTGCGCAGGGGGCGGGGGAGCGTGGCGAGGAGGCTGACGACCTGGTGTCGCCCCGGCCCGCGCCGCCCACCGTCTCGCGGCGCGGCGCCCTGTGGTTCGTCGGCGGCGGCTCGCTGCTGATGTTCGCCACGAACGCGGGGCGCAGCTTCGACCCGCCGCTGCGGGCCACGGCCGTCCTCTCCCCGCACGGCGGACCCGACCCGGGGAACGGCCCCAACGGCTTCCAGATCAACAAGACGGCCGCGTACGTCGGCATCGACCCGGCCGAGACCCGCGACGACACCTGGCGGCTCGTCGTCGAGGGCCGCTCCGGGACCGTCCGGCTCAGCCGGGCCGACCTGCTCGCCATGGAGCAGCACAGCGAGGCCCTGCCCATCGCCTGCGTCGAGGGCTGGTCGACGTCCGACCAGTGGTGGCGCGGGGTGCGGCTGCGGGACCTCGCCGCGCGCGTGGGCCACGAGGACGACCCGCCCGACGTGTTCGTCGAGTCCCTCCAGCGGCGCGGCGCCTTCCGCAGCGGCGCCCTGCGCGCCAACCAGGTCGCCGACCCGCGCTCCCTGCTCGCCCTGTACGTCAACGGCGAGGCGCTGAGCCCGGACCACGGCTACCCGGCGCGGATCATCGTGCCCGCCGCGCCCGGCGTGCTGAACACCAAGTGGGTGGCCCGGATGACGTTCGGAGACCTGGCATGAACCGTGTACGCGAGTCCCGCGAGTCCCGCGGGCCGGGCGGGCCGCGCGGCCGGCTCCGGGCCGTGACCGGCAGCCCCCTCCAGATCCTCCTGTCGGCCTGCTCCTTCGCGCTCGCGGGCTACGCGGGGGTGCGGCTGCTCGCCGACGACTGGCTCGGCGTGGCCCTGTGGTTCGTGGGGGCGGCGCTGCTGCACGACCTGGTGCTGCTGCCGCTGTACTCGGTGGCGGACCGGGCGGTCACCGGCGCGCTCGGCGCGGCCGGCCGCCGTCGGTGGGCGATGTACGTGCGCGTCCCGGCCGCCTTCTCCGGGCTGCTCCTGCTGGTGTGGTTCCCGCTGATCGCCGGCCGGGTCGACGCGGGGTACCGGGGGGTCACCGGGCTGTCGGCGGACGGCTACCTCGCCCGCTGGCTGCTGATCACGGCCGTGCTGTTCGGCGGCTCGGCGCTGCTGCTGGCGCTGCGGTCGCTGCGCAGCGCGACGAAGGGGCGCTCCCCCGACGTCCACTGAGCGACGGTCCGCCAGCCCCCGGCGGCCGCGCGGTCGAGCAGGGCGCGGGTGCCGATCCTCGCCCACGGGAAGGGGCTGCCGGACGCGTGGCCGTCGGTGACGTCGACGAGCTGCACGTGGGCACGCTCGTCGACGTCCACCCGCGCGGTCTCGGCGATCAGCAGGCCGCCGGGGGCGAGCAGGGCGGCGACGCGGTCGAGCAGGGCGCGGGGATCGCCGCCGATGCCGACGTTGCCGTCCATGAGGAGCACGGTGTCCCAGCGGCCCTCGCCGGGCAGCGGCTCGAAGACGGAGCGCCGCAGCGACTGGCCGCCGGACCGCACGGTGTGGGCCACCGCGGCCTCGCTGACGTCGATGCCGAGGACGGTCCGGCCCCGGGCGGCGAGTTCCGCGACCAGCCGGCCGGGTCCGCAGCCCACGTCGAGGACTGCGCCCTCGCAGCGGTCCAGCACCTCCAGATCGACCGTGTCGGCCCCCGCGCACCACCGCTCCACCTCCAACGGCAGCAGCCACCCGTCGGTACGCCGCAGAAACAGCGGGCCGCGACCGGCCCGCAGGGCGGCGGCGTAGGGGTCGGACACGGCCCAGGGCGCCTGCCCCGCCAGCGCGAACGGCGCCTCCGCGAGACGCCCGGGGACGACGGTCGGCCGGTCGCCGGACAGCCGCTCCACCGGCCCGTTCCCCACGGCGCGGTCCGCCCCGTCGCCCGACCCGCTCACCGGCTCGCTCATCGGCCGCCCACCCGCGCGTCCGCGCCCGCCGTGCACTGCGCCAGCCGGGCGGCGAAACGGCCGTGCGGGGCCAGTGCGGCGACGGCCCGGGCGTCGGCGGCGGTGTCGACGTCGCGCAGGGGCGGCAGGTCCCGTACCCGCAGCCCCGCCGCCAGCAGGCGCTCGCGCTGCGCGGCCCCCGTCACCGGCGTCGACATCGGCACGCCCCGCAGCAGGGCCGGGTCGGGGCGGGCCAGGCCCAGCGCCCAGAAGCCGCCGTCCTCCGCCGGACCGAAGTACGCGTCGCAGCCCGCGAAGTCCACGTCGAGCAGCTCCGGCGTCACCTGCGGGGTGTCCATCCCGATCAGCAGGGCGGGCCCCGCGCACCCGGCGAACGCGTCCGCGAGCCGGGCGTCGAGGCCGCCCGGGCACTGCGGTACGACGTCGAAGCCGGGCGGCAGCCAGGGCCCCGGGGCGCCGTCGAGGACCAGCACCCGGCGCCGGGCGGGCGTCGCGGCGACCGCGCCCAGGGTGTCGGCGAGGGACGCCTCGGCCAGCGCGGCCGCCTCGTCCGGGGTGAACGGCGGGGTGAGCCGGGTCTTGACCCGGCCGGGGCGGGGCTCCTTCGCGATGACGAGGAGGGTGCTCATCATGCTCACCGTGTGTTCCCCTCGCGGGCCGCGTCACGCGGAACCCTGTGCTCCGGTCGCTCGGCGAGCACGCCGCGCATGTCCCGTACCGCGTGCCAGGTGCCGCGCCAGGTCCCGGTGACCTTCGAGGCCCCGGTGCGGGGCAGGTACGGCACGTCGTGCTCGGTGACCCGCCACCCCGCGTCGGCGGCCCGCACCACCATCTGGAGCGGGTAGCCGCTGCGCCGGTCGGTGAGGCCGAGGCCGAGCAGCGCCTCGCGGCGGGCGGCGCGCAGCGGGCCGAGGTCGTGCAGCCGCAGGCCGGTGCGGCGGCGCAGCATCCGGGCGAGCGCGAGGTTGCCCGCCCGGGCGTGCGGGGGCCAGGCGCCGCGCCCCCGCGGTCGTCGGCGGCCGAGCACCAGGTCGGCGCCGCCGTCCCGGATCTCGCGCACGAAGGGCGTCAGCAGGCCCGGGTCGAGGGAGGCGTCGCAGTCGCAGAAGCAGACGATGTCGGCCGTGGCGGCGGTCAGCCCGGCGTGGCAGGCGGCGCCGAAGCCGCGGCGCGGCTCGGTCACGACCGTGGCGCCGAGCGCGCGGGCGATCTCCGCCGAGCCGTCGGTGGAACCGTTGTCGACGACGAGCGCGCGCCAGCCGTCCGGAATGCGGGCCAGGACCCAGGGCAGGGCTCCGGCCTCGTCCAGACAGGGGAGTACGACGTCGACGTCGGGAGCGGGCGAGGTGGTCACGGCTCTCACCCTACGAGCCGAAATCGGGCGAAACGGACTCCCGCTCCTTACGAAACACGGACGTCGCGGCCGGGGGCGGCTCGCGGGGACGACGTCCGCGTGGGCGCGGTGCGAGGCTGGGCGCATGCAGCAGCCGCACCAGCCCGCTCCCGCACAGGCGTCCCCGGACGGAGTCCCTGCCGGATCCCCCGCCGGGACCCCCGACGGATCCACCGCTGACCCCGCCCGGATCCTGGTCGTCGACGACGACCCCACGGTCGCGGAGGTCGTCGCCGGCTACCTGGAGCGCGCCGGGCACCTCGTGGACCGGGCCGACGACGGTCCGGCCGCGCTCACCCGGGCCGCCGCGCACCGGCCGGACCTGGTGGTGCTGGACCTGATGCTGCCCGGCATGGACGGCCTGGAGGTGTGCAGGCGGCTGCGCGACACCGGGCCCGTGCCGGTCGTCATGCTGACCGCCCGCGGCGACGAGGACGACCGCATCCTCGGCCTGGAGGTCGGGGCGGACGACTACGTGACCAAGCCGTTCAGCCCCCGCGAGCTGGTGCTGCGGGTGGAGTCCGTACTGCGCCGCACCCGGCCCGCCGCCGGTCTGGTGCCGCCGTCCGCGGCCGGCCTCACCGTCGACCCGGGCGCCCGGCGGGCCACGAAGGAGGGCGCCGAGCTGGCCCTCACCCTGCGCGAGTTCGACCTGCTGGCCTTCTTCCTGCGCCACCCGGGGCGGGCCTTCGCCCGGGAGGAACTGATGCGGGAGGTGTGGGGCTGGGACTTCGGCGACCTGTCCACCGTCACCGTCCACGTGCGGCGGCTGCGCGGCAAGGTCGAGGACGACCCGGCCCGGCCGCGGCTGATCCAGACCGTGTGGGGCGTGGGCTACCGCTTCGACCCGACGGGGCGGGAGACGGACTGACATGCACGACACCCTCCTCATCGCCCTGTACGCCTTCGCCGGCGCCGCCGTCACCGGGCTGGCCGGCGCGGCCGTGCTGCGGCTGATCCGGCGTCGCTCGCTGACCGCGTCGCTCGCGGTGGTGGCGGCGGTCGCCGTCCTCGCGATGCTCGCGGGCACGCTTGCCGTCGCCTGGGCGATGTTCCTGTCCCCGCACGACCTGTCCGTGGTCACCACCGTCGTGGCGATGGCGGCCGTGGTGTCGCTGGCCACCGCGCTGCTGCTGGGCCGCTGGGTGGTCGCCCGCAGCCGCGAACTGGCCGCCGCCGCACGTTCCTTCGGCGACGACGGCGACTACGCGGCCCCCACCGTCCCGGCGACCGCCGAACTCGACGCCCTCAGCCGTGAACTGGCCGCCACCAGCGCCCGCCTCGCCGAGTCCCGGGAACGCGAGCGCGCCCTGGAGACCTCCCGGCGCGAACTGGTCGCCTGGATCTCGCACGACCTGCGCACGCCGCTGGCCGGCCTGCGGGCCATGTCCGAGGCCCTGGAGGACGGCGTCGCCGCGGACCCCGACCGCTACCTCCGCCAGATCCGCACCGAGGTGGACCGCCTCAACGACATGGTCGGCGACCTCTTCGAACTCTCCCGCATCCACGCCGGCGCGCTCGCCCTCGCCCCCGCCCGGATCTCGCTCTACGACCTGGTCGGCGACGCCCTCGCGGGCGCGGACCCGCTCGCGCGGGAGCACGGCGTCCGGCTGGTCGGCGACGCGGTGGCGGCGGTGCCGGTCGAGGTGGACGGCAAGGAGATGAGCCGCGTCCTCGGCAACCTCCTGGTCAACGCCATCCGCCGCACCCCCGCCGACGGCACGGTCGCCGTCGCCGCCGAACCCTCGCCCGAGGGCGTGGTGCTCTCCGTCT
Source organism: Streptomyces sp. WAC 04229 (assembly GCF_003947455.1). Classification (GTDB taxonomy): domain Bacteria; phylum Actinomycetota; class Actinomycetes; order Streptomycetales; family Streptomycetaceae; genus Streptomyces. The sequence continues at coordinate 14,078 of NZ_QHJH01000145.1, forward strand.
CCGACGGCTGCGGCGGCATCCCCGAGGACGACCTGCCGCGCGTCTTCGACACCGGCTGGCGCGGCACCCACGCCCGTACCCCTCCGGCCGGCGCGGGCCTGGGCCTGGCCATCGTCCGCGGCATCGTGGAAGCCCACCGCGGCCGCACCACGGTCCAGAACATCCCCGGCGGCTGCCGCTTCGAGGTGACCCTCCCCCTGGCCGACGCCTGAGCCCCGACGTCACTCCCCCCGCAGACCCGCCCGGGCGAACTCCCGCATGCCCTCCCGGAAGCCGACCCGCGGCTGCCAGGACAGGTCGGTGCGCAGACGGGCGGAATCGGCGGTGATGTGGCGTACGTCGCCCAGGCGGTACTCGCCGGTGACGACCGGCCCGGGGCCGCCGTACGCCTCGGCGAGGGCGGTGGCCATCTCGCCCACCGTGTGCGGGTCGCCGCTGCCGGCGTTGTAGGCGGTGAGCGTGCCGTACGGGCGGTCGGCCGTCAGCGCCGCGACGTTGGCCGCGGCCACGTCCCGTACGTGCACGAAGTCCCGGCGCTGGCGGCCGTCCTCGAAGACCCGGGGGGCCTCGCCGCGGGCGAGCGCGGAGCGGAAGAAGGAGGCGACCCCGGCGTACGGGGTGTCGCGGGGCATCCCGGGGCCGTACACGTTGTGGTAGCGCAGCGACACCGCCGTCGCGCCGGCCGACCGCGCCCAGGCGGCGGCCAGGTGCTCCTGGGCCAGCTTGGTCGTCGCGTACACGTTGCGCGGGTCGGTGGGCGCGTCCTCGCCGACCAGCCCCGGGGACAGGGCCGCGCCGCACACCGGGCACGGCGGCTCGAAGCGGCCCGCGTCCAGGTCGGCGACGGCACGCGGGCCGGGCCGCACCACGCCGTGCCGTGCGCACTCGTAGCGTCCCTCGCCGTACACGACCATCGACCCGGCGAGCACGAGCCGCTCCACGCCCGCCTCCGCCATCGCGGCGAGCAGGACGGCGGTGCCGAGGTCGTTGCGCGAGACGTACTCCGCCGCGTCGGCGAACCCGTTGCCGAGCCCCACCATCGCCGCCTGGTGGCACACGGCGTCCACCCCGGTGAGCGCCTTGGCGACCGCCGCGGGGTCGCGCACGTCGGCGGCGGGGTCCTCGCGGACGTCGTAGCCGACGGGCTCGTGCCCGTGCTCCCGCAGTGCCGTCACGACATGGGACCCGATGAACCCGGCATGGCCGGTGACCAGTACGCGCATGCGTCCACGCTAGGCGCGCGGGGCCCTCGCGCCGGCCGTCCGGCGCGGCACGTCACGGGTCCGTAAGAAGGGGGTGCTCCGTCACCCACCACGACTTTGCCCTCCCTTTGCAACCCGCCGGGGCGCCGCCTCGTCTCTCCGTCCGATCCACTCACCACCCCCCGAGAGAGAGCGACCCGATGCGCCGCACCATCCTCAGCGCCGTGGCCCTGGCCTGCACCGCCGTACTGGCCGGCACCGCGCCCGCGTTCGCCGACGATCCCAGCCCCGTGCCCACCGAGGCCCCGGCCCAGAGCACCCCGAGCCCCGTGCCGAGCGAGGCCCCGAGCACGGCCCCGACGCCCTCGCCCAGCAAGCCGGGCCCGGCGGACGAGACGCCCGCCCCCGCCCCGGCCGACGGCCAGGTCTCCACCGTGCCCGAGGGCGCCCCCGACACCGGCGTCGCGGCCCCGGAGCCGGGCGGGACAGACGAAGGACTGGTCGGCGCGGGCGCCGGTGCCGTGCTCGTCGCGGGCGGCGCGGTCCTCTTCGTCGTACGGCGCCGGCGGGCGGCGACCGGGGCATGACCCGGCCCGCCGGTCGCGCCCTCGCCACCGCGGCGCTCGCCGTGCTGCTCGCCGGCTGCGGCGGCGGCGCGGGGAGCACGGGGAACGCGGGGAACGACGTGGCCGCGTCCGACCGGCCGGGCACCACCGCGCCCCCGGCGCCCACCGGTGCCAAGTCCGCGCGCCCACTGGAGCGTTCGGTGCCGGTCGGCCTGCGCATCCCGGCCGCCGGCGTCGACACCCCGGTGATGCGGCTGGGGCTCGCGGCGGACGGCACGGTGCAGGTCCCGCCCGTCACGGACGACGACCGGGCGGGCTGGTACCGGCACTCGCCGACCCCGGGCCAGGTGGGACCGTCGGTCCTCCTCGGCCACGTCACGGTCGGCACCCACGGCGACGGCGTCTTCCGCCACCTCGCGCGGCTGCACCGGGGCGACCGGATCGAGACGCGCCTGGAGAACGGCGCGGCGGCCGAGTTCACGGTCACCGCCGTACGGACGGTGCGGAAGGCCGAGTTCCCGACGGACGACGTCTACGGGGACGTGAACCGGCCGGAGTTGCGGCTCATCACCTGCGGTGGCCCGCGCGTCGGCGAGGAGTACCGGGACAACGTCATCGTCTTCGCCGCGCTGAGCGCGACGCGTCCCGCTCCCTCCTGACCGGCCGTGTGCACGGCATACCCTCACGACCATGGAGAGCGTTGAAACGGTCCCGTGACAGGGCGGCGTCCGAGCTGTTCGCCGCCCTGTATCCGCGCCTCGCCGGCTGGTGCCGCCGGCTCGTCGACGACGACGAGACGGCCCACGAGATCGCCTCGGAGGCGTTCACCCGGCTCTGGGCCCGCTGGACGTCCGTGGAGGAGCCCCGCGGGTTCCTCTACGTGACCGCCGCCAACCTCGTCCGGGATCACTGGCGCAAGCTGGAGCGCGAACGCCGGGCCGTGCGCCGGGTCACCGCGGAGGTCGCGGTACGCCCGCACCCCGAGCAGACCGACCCCTCGGTGCGGCTGCTCGTGCAGTCCCTGCCGGAGCGACTGCGCGTGCCGATCCTGCTCCACTACTACGCTGACATGCCGATCCGGGAGGTGTCCGCGCTGACCGGGCGCAAGGAAGGAACCGTCAAGGCCGACCTCCACGCGGCCCGCGAACTGCTCCGCGTCCATCTGAGGAGAAGCCTTGACCACACGCCTTGAGGACGATCCCGGGTCCGGACGGGACGAGGACGACCCGCTGCTGGTCGTGCTCCGCCCGGAGACCGCTTACCTGGGCCCGCCGCCCGGCCGCTACGAGGCGATCCGCAAGACCGCGTCCCGCCGGCGTCTGCTCCGTGCCGCCGCCGGTGCCGCAGCGACCGCGGCCGCCGCCGCCCTGATCGCACTGCCGCTGAACTGGGCGTCCCCCGCCCCGCCCCCGCCCTCCCGTCTGCCTGCCCCTGTCT
>NZ_QHJH01000146.1 GCF_003947455.1 Streptomyces sp. WAC 04229
GGCGGCGGGTGGTGGGTGACGGTGCCGAAGCCGAGGTCGGTGACCGGCAGGAAGCCGTCGGCGGTCTCGGCGCCCAGGTCGGCGGCGGTGATCGCGTCGGCGACGACGAGCGAGCCGACCGGTGCGTGGGGCGGGAAGCCGCCGCCGATGCCGGCCGAGACGACCAGGCCGTAGGGGGCGCCGTCGAGCGCCGCGGCGGTCAGGGCGGCGGCGGTGGAGGCGGCGGCGAGGGCGGGGCCGACGCCGGCGGCCAGCAGGTCCGGGCCGCCGTCCGGGAGGCGGTGCAGGGCCACCCCGGGACGGGACAGCTCGGCGGGCGGCTCCGGGAACGCCCGTGCCACCGCGTCCCGTTCGGCGGGGACGGCGGTGGCCACGAGAACGCGCGTGGGGGACGTGGTCAGTCGTCCTTCTTCAGCTTGAAGGACCACAGACCGGTGGCCGCCTCGCTGTCGTCCTTGCCGTCGCCGGCCTTGATGGTGACCAGCGTGGAGTCGCCCTGGGCGCCGTACTGGGCGTTGAAGAACACGCTGCCCGGGACCGTCCGGTAGGTGTTGTCCGTGTCGTCGGTCAGCTGCTGACCGTTCATCAGGATCGTCCAGCGCTCGTCGGCGACGTCCGGGTCGACGCCGAAGCGGACCGTGTCGTCGGCGTTGACCGAGATGGACTTGACGTCGTCGTCCTGCAGGCACTTCTGGATCTCGGCGGTCTCCAGGGTCTTGCCGTGCCCGCCGCAGGCGGCCTCGGAGCTGACCGAGTCACTGCCGACCGTGACCGTGGCCATGGGCGTGGGCTTGTCACAGGCGGACAGCAGGAGCAGTCCGGCGGATACCGCGCCGGCGGCGGCGACGGCGCGGCGGCGCCGCACAGCGCCGTGTCCGAGGGCGGCAGTGCCGCGGAGCAACGTGGTCATGGGCGAAGGCTATCTGGCGCCCGCGGCCCGTCCCCCACCTGGGTACGGCGTGGCGTGATCACGCCACCCTGGGTCGGCTCGGCCCGCCGTGCCGCGCCGAGCCGACCAGACCCCGTACGGTCGTCAGCCACCCGGCGGCGATGATCGCGGCGCCCACCGACAGGCCCAGCGTGCCGTTGAGGGGCAGCACGATGCCGACCGCGCCGCCGAGCACCCAGGAGACCTGGAGCAGCGTCTCCGAGCGGGCGAACGCCGAGGTGCGGACGAGTTCCGGCACGTCCCGCTGGATCAGCGCGTCCAGGGACAGCTTGGCCAGCGCCTGCGCGAAGCCCGCGACCGCCGCCAGACACGCCACCAGGACGGCGCTGAAGAACACCGCGGCCGTGACCGCCGCGCCCAGCACGGTCGCCACCACCGTCACGATGATGATCTCCGGCGCCCGGGACCGCAGCCACGCCCCGACCGCCGTGCCCAGCGCGTTGCCCGCGCCGGCCGCGACGCCCACGATCCCCAGGGACACGGCCGCGCTCTGCCCGGACAGCGGGTGCACCCGCAGCAGGAAGGCCAGGAAGAAGATCAGGAAGCCGGTCAGGCAGCGGATGGCGGCGTTGGCGGCCAGCGCGTGCGTCACCGCCGGGCCGACCGTGCGCAGCCCCGGCCGCTTGCTCCGCCCCCGCAGCGGACCGTGCAGGTGGTCCTCGTCGGCGGCGAGCAGTGCCCGGGCCTCGCCGCGCGCCGAGTCCACCGTGTGCGGCAGCGTGAAGGACAGCACGGTGCCCGCCACGAAGATCACGAACGCGCCGTACAGCGGCCAGCGCGGCCCGACCTGCTGGAGCCCCGCCCCGATCGGCGCGGCCACACCGGTGGCGAGCAGCCCGCACAGCGTGACCCGTGAGTTCGCCTTGACCAGGGAGAATTGGGGTGGCAGCAGCCGTGGCACCACCGCGCTTCTGACCACGCCGTACGCCTTCGAGGCGACCAGCACGCCGAGCGCGGCCGGGTACATCTCGATGCTGCCGGTGATGACCGCCCCCGACAGCACCAGCGCGAGCAGCGCCCGCGCGGCCATCGCGCACGCCATCGCCGCGCGGCGACCGTGCGGCACCCGGTCCAGGAGCGGGCCGATCACCGGGGCGAGCAGCGTGAACGGCGCCATCGTGATGGCCAGGTACAGCGCCACCCGGCCGCGGGCCTCGTCGGTGGGGACGGAGAAGAAGACGGTGGAGGCGAGGGCGACGGTGATCATGACGTCCCCGGCGCCGTTCACCCCGTGCAGCTCGATCAGTTTGCCGAGGCCCGACTCGCCGGCCCCGTGCGCGTGCGTCGCTTTCCGGATACCGCGCGCGGTCCCGGTCACCGGAAGGCGAAGGGCGCGGCCGAGCGCGCGGAACCGCGGGCCGGGGCCACGCCTCCGGCCCCCGCCCTTGAACTCCGTCCGTGCGGCTGCCACCCCGTCATAGTGCCCCGAGAGCGGGGGCTGTAGCGTCCCATCGGCACGGATGGCGGTGATCGAGTCGGGTGACACGGACGCCGGGCCGGGCGGGAGGAGCGGACCGTACCCCGCCGAAACTCCCGTCGGTGTAGGCCCAGCGCACATGAGCAGGTAGCGTGCCTAACGCGCCGTGGCGAACGTTCTCGGCCGCGCGCCTGACGGCCATCCCGCAGAATGGATGACGTAGGTGTGCCCGAGCGCGATCGGGCGCGGACGTCGACGCGGTCCACAGGTCCGCTCCGTCCGCCCCTCGCAGGCAGCGGCGCACTCGTGAGACGGCGTATGGAGAGAAGCGATACCTGTGAGCGCAGCGACAACGCGAAGCCGCACCCCTGACCGCCTGTGCGCCGAGGCCCTCGACCTCGCCCGCGCCGCAGCCGAGGAGGCCGCCGCCCCCGGCGTCGTCGGCGAACACGAGGGCCTGGTGTCGGAGGGCGACCGGGTCGTCACCCACTACTTCGCCTGCAAGGAGATGGGCTACCGCGGCTGGCGCTGGGCCGTGACCGTCGCCCGCGCCTCCCGCGCCAAGATCGTCACGGTGGACGAGGCGGTGCTGCTGCCCGGCCCCGATGCGCTGCTCGCCCCCGAGTGGGTGCCGTGGAGCGAGCGGCTGCGGCCCGGCGACATGGGCCCCGGCGACCTGCTGCCCACCGACGCGGAGGACCTGCGTCTGGAGCCCGGCTGGAGCGGCGAGGACGAGCCGCCGCCGAACTCCGTCGTCTCCCACGAGATGGCCGACCTGGTCGAGGCCGAGGACGCGGAGGTGACCGCCGGGCCGCCCGCCGAGCTGACCACCGTGCCGGCCCGCGGCACCATCTCGGCGGTCGCCGAGGAACTGGGCCTGCGCCGCACGCGGGTCCTGTCCCGGTACGGGCTGCACGTCGCCGCCGACCGCTGGGAGGACGGCTACGGCCCGAAGACGGCGATGGCCCAGGCGGCCCCCGCGTCCTGCGTCAGCTGCGGCTTCCTGGCCCGGATCGGCGGCTCGCTCGGGCAGGCCTTCGGGGTGTGCGCCAACGAGTTCTCCCCGGCGGACGGGCACGTGGTGTCGCTGGCCTACGGGTGCGGGGGGCACTCCGAGGCGGCGGTCATGCCGAAGCCGCCGCGGGTGGCTCCGCCGGTGATCGACGAGACGCGGGTGGATCCGTTCCCGCTGCGGCCGGCGCCGGACTCGGGGTCCGTCTCCCTGGCGGAGGACGAGGCTTCGGCGGAGCTGGGGCATTCGTAGGTCGCCTCGGCGGGTGGGTCGGTGCGGGTCCGTCGTGGCTCGCGTCCCCGGGCTGTCCCCGGGGGCTGCGCCCCCGGACCCCCCATCGGCCTTGACGGCCTCGTCCTCAAACGCCGGACGGGCTGAAATGATGCGGCCAGGCTGGATGGTGCCCCTCGGCCGCATGACGGCGCCCGCGCCGGATGATGCCGCCCGCGCCGGATGATGCCGCCCGCGCCGGACGACGCCGGACGGGCCGGAGGAATCCCGGGCCGGTGAGGAAGTCTCCTCGCGGTACCTTCGTGGTCCGTCGATGAGGAGAGTCACCGTGAGCATGTTCGTGCAGCCTGCCGCCGAGGGGGCCGATCCGTTCGGTACGGGACGTCTTCGGCGCGGGGTGCTGGACGCCTGGGCGACGAGCCCGGCCCGGTTCCGTGAGGACGCCAACGCGGAGGAGGACCTCGTCCTCGGCGGCTACCGCGACCGGCTGGTCGTCGAGCTGGCGCAGAACGCCGCCGACGCCGCCGCCCGGTCCGGCGCGCCGGGGCGGCTCCGGCTGACCCTGCGCGACGGCGTGCTGGTCGCCGCCAACACCGGTGCCCCGCTGGACGAGACCGGCGTCGAGTCGCTGTCCACGCTGCGCGCCTCCGCCAAGCGGGACGCCGGGGACAGCGCCGTCGGCCGGTTCGGGGTCGGCTTCGCCGCCGTGCTGGCCGTCACCGACGAGCCCGCCGTCGTCAGCCGGCACGGCGGGGTCCGCTGGTCCCTGGCCGAGGCCCGCGACCTGGCCGCCGACACCGCCGCGCACAGCCCCGGCCTGGGCGACGAGATCCGGCGGCGCGACGGGCACGTTCCGCTGCTGCGGCTGCCGTTCTCCGCCGAGGGCAGCGCCCCCGGCCCGTACGACACGGCCGTCATCCTCCCGCTGCGCGACACGGCCGCCGCCGACCTCGCCGAACGGCTCCTGCACGGCGTGGACGACGCCCTGCTGCTCGCCCTGCCGGGCCTGGCGGAGGTCGTGGTCGAGGTCGCGGACGACGTCCGCACGCTCTCCCGCCGCACGGAGGGCGCCCTCACCGTGGTCGAGGACTCCCGGGAGGGCACCACCCGCTGGCGCACCGCCGCCGCGCACGGCCCGCTCACCCCCGACCTGCTCGCCGACCGGCCGGTCGAGGAGCGGCTGCGCCCGCACTGGTCCGTGACCTGGGCGGTGCCGGTCGACGCGGACGGCGCCCCGGCGCGCCCCCGCACCAGCCCCGTGGTGCACGCGCCCACCCCCAGCGACGAGCCGCTCGGCGTGCCCGCCCTGCTCATCGCCTCCTTCCCGCTGGACTCCACCCGCCGGCACGCCGCGCCCGGCCCGCTGACCGGCTTCCTGACCGAGCGGGCCGCCGACGCCTACGCCGGACTGCTCGCCGACTGGCGCCCGGTCACCGCCGGTCTCATCGACCTCGTGCCCGGCCCGCTGGGCAAGGGGGAGCTGGACGGCGCGCTGCGCCAGGCGATCCTCGAACGGCTGCCGCGCACCGCCTTCCTCCCGCCCGCCACGGCACCCGGCGACGATCCCGACCTGCCCGAGTCCCTGCGCCCGCGCGACGCCGAGGTGGTGGAGGGCGCCGGCGCCGACACCGTGCGGGTCCTCGCCGAGGTGCTGCCGACCCTGCTGCCCGCCGGGCTCGAACGCCGGGTGGAACTGCGCACGCTGGGCGTCGCCCGGGTGCCGCTGACCGACGCGATCGACCGGCTGGCCGGCCTGGAGAAGGACCCGGGCTGGTGGCACCGGCTCTACGACAGCCTCGCCGGCGTCGATCCCGACCGGCTCTCGGGGCTGCCGGTACCGCTGGCCGGGGGCGCTTCCCAGGGCTTCGGGACGGGAGCGGTGCGGACCACCATCGGGCCCCGGCAGGTGCTGCTGCCGTCCCCGGAGGCCGCCTCCCTGGACCCGGAGGTGCTCACCCGCCTCGGCCTGAAGATCGCCCATCCGGACGCCGCCCATCCGCTCCTGGAGAAGCTCGGCGCCCTCCCGGCCACCCCGCGTGCCGTGCTCACCACCCCGCAGGTCCGGGCCGCCGTGGCGGCCTCGCTGGAGGACGACGGCGGCGCGAACTGGGAGGAGGACGCCCTCGACGCGGAGGAACTGGCCGACACCGTCCTCGGCCTGGTCCGCGACGCCGGACTCGACGCCGGGGACGAGCCCTGGCTCGGTGCTCTCGCCCTGCCCGACGAGGACGGCGAACTCTCCCCGGCGGGCGAACTCGTCTTCCCCGGCGGCCCGTTCGCGAGGGTCATGCGCGAGGACGAGGTCGCCGCCGTGGACGCGGAGCTGGCCGAGAAGTGGGGCGAGGACGCGCTGGCCGCCTGCGGTGTGCTCGTCACCTTCGCCCTCGTCCGCGCCACCGACGTCGTCCTCGACCCGGACGAACTGGAGCCCCGCGAGGGGGACTTCGCCGAACCCGACGACGCCGGGCTGCTGGACGCCGTGGACGTGTGGAGCGAGGACGTCCTGGACCGCTTCCCGGACACCCCCGTGCCGCCGGTCGCCACCGAGATCGTCGCCGTGCGCGACCTGGACCTGGTGGACGACGACCGGTGGCCCGAGGCCCTCGCCCTGCTGTCCCGGCCGCCCCTGCGTGACGCGCTCGTCCAGCCGGTCCGCGTGCTGCTGCCCGACGGCACCCACGAGGTCGTACGGCCGTACACCGCGTGGTGGCTGCGCGGGCACCCGGTGCTCGGCGGACGGCGCCCGGCCGGACTGCGCGCGGCGGGCTCCGACCCGCTGCTGCGGGGCCTGTACGACGAGGCCGACGCCTCCGGTTTCGAGGACGAGCAGGTGCTGCGGGCGCTGGGCGTACGCACCTCGGTCGCAGCCCTCCTCGACGAGCCCGGCGGCGCGGCCGAACTCCTCGACCGCCTCGCCGACCCCGGCCGCCCGGTCACGGCCGCTCAACTGCACGCCCTGTACGGCGCGCTGGCCGAACTGGACCCGGAGCAGGTCACCCTGCCGGACGACGTGCGGGCCGTGGTCGACGGCGAGGTGCGCGTGGTGGACGCCGCAGACGCGGTCGTGGTCGACTCGCCGGACCTGCTGCCCTTCACCTCGGGTGTGCCGCTGCTGCCGGTACGGCCCGCCCGGGCCGCCGAGCTGGCGGAGCTGTTCCAGGTGCGGCGGCTGAGCGAGTCCGTCACCGGGCACGTGGACTCCGAGGGCACCGAGCACGACGTGCCGGAGCCGGTGCGGGTGCTGCTCGGGGCGCGGACCCCGGCGTCGTACGTGGAGCACGGGGAACTGGTCGTCGACGGTGTGGAGATCGACTGGCGGCTGACCGACGACGGGGCGTTGCACGCGGCGACGCTGGAGGGGGTCGCCGCGGGCCTGGCGTGGGCGGCGGGGCAGTGGCCGCGGCGGTTCGAGGTCGCGGCCCTGCTGGAGGACGAGTCCCGCACGGAGGAGCTGGCCAGGGACCGCTGGTTCGACTGACGGTGCCGGACAGCGGGCGGGGGTGCGGCGGGCGCTCCGCGAGGGCGCGGGGAACGGTCCGGCCGGCCGCACCGCCGCGCCCGCCGTCAGCCCGGTGATGCCCCGGTGCTACGCGTCGTCCCGCGCCGCCCGCCGCAGGGCGGCCTCGCGGCCCCGGACGTACCAGATGCCGATCAGGCCGAGCCCGGCTCCGGCCAGGCAGGTCCACACCCACCAGGTGTGGCCGTGGTCGTCGAACCAGCCGTAGAACGGCAGCTGCGCCAGGAAGAGGACGAACCACAGGACGGTGCCGCCGACGATGGTCGGAACCACGGGGCCCTCCAGGGGCTCCGGTGCCTCGCGCGTGGGTGTCCACTTCTTCATGCGTACAGCTTACGAGGAGCGGGCGAACGGGTTGTCGGCGCGGCGTCCTCGGGGTCTACGCGCGGAGATGGCCATCCCGGGCTCATACGTTCATACTGAACCCGTTTGTCTCTGACCACTTTCTTTCGTAGAAAACTCCAAGCGCAGAAACACCGACAAGGCCGTGGGGGAACCTGCTGTTGGTGATGAGGTCTCCGCATGCCCACCTCGGCCTCCGCCAAGGTCCCCCCGTCCCCCGAGTCGCCGGAGGACCGGCGGCCCCCGCAGAACGGCCTCGACCGCTACTTCAAGATCTCGGAGCGCGGCAGCACCCTGTCCCGTGAGATCCGCGGCGGCTTCGCCACCTTCTTCGCGATGGCGTACATCATCGTGCTGAACCCGATCATCCTGGGCAGCGCGAAGGACATGTACGGCAACCAGCTCGACAACGGTCAGCTGGTCACCGCGACCGCGCTCACGGCCGCGTTCACCACGCTGCTGATGGGCGTCATCGGCAACGTCCCGATCGCGCTGGCCGCCGGCCTCGGCGTGAACTCCGTCGTCGCCCTCCAGCTCGCCCCGCGGATGTCCTGGCCGGACGCCATGGGCATGGTCGTGCTGGCCGGGTTCGTCGTCATGGTGCTGGTCGCCACCGGCCTGCGCGAGCGCGTGATGAGCGCCGTCCCCTACGGCCTGCGCAAGGCCATCGCCATCGGTATCGGCCTCTTCATCATGCTGATCGGCCTGGTCGACTCCGGGTTCGTCACCCGGATGCCCGACGCCGCGCAGACCACCGTCCCGCTCCAGCTGGGCACCGGCGGCCACCTGGAGGGCTGGCCGGTGCTGGTCTTCGTCCTCGGTGTGCTGCTGACCCTCGCGCTGATCGTCCGCAAGACCCCCGGCGCCATCCTGATCTCGATCGTCGTGATGACCGCGGTCGCGGTGATCATCAACGCCGTCGCCGACATCCCCTCCTGGGGTCTGACCACGCCGGAGTGGCCGGGCAACCCCGTCGCCACGCCCGACTTCGGGCTGGTCGGCGAGGTCAGCCTGTTCGGCGGGTTCGAGAAGGTCGGTGTCCTGACCGGCGTGCTGTTCGTCTTCACCGTGCTGCTGTCGTGCTTCTTCGACGCGATGGGCACGATCATGGGCGTCAGCGACGAGGCCAAGCTGACCGACGGCGAGGGCCAGATGCCGGGCATCAACAAGGTCCTGTTCGTGGACGGCATCGCGGTCGCCGCGGGCGGCGCCAGCTCCGCCTCGGCCACCACCTGCTTCGTGGAGTCCACGGCCGGCGTCGGCGAGGGCGCCCGCACCGGCTTCGCGAACATCATCACGGGCGGGCTCTTCGCCCTGGCGCTGTTCCTCACCCCGGTCGCCACCATGGTGCCCTCGCAGGCGGCCACCCCGGCGCTGGTCGCGGTCGGCTTCCTGATCCTGGCCGGGTCGGTCCGGGAGATCGACTGGTCGGACTTCACGATCGCCGTCCCGGCCTTCGTGACGATGCTGATGATGCCGTTCACGTACTCGATCACCAACGGCATCGGCATGGGCTTCATCACCTTCTCGGTGCTGCGCCTGGCGGCCGGACGGGGCCGCGAGGTCCCGGTCACGATGTACGTGGTGTCGGCGGTCTTCGCCTTCTACTACCTGATGCCGGCCCTCGGTCTGACCTGACCGGCGGGGCTCAGGTGACCCCGTAGAACCGTTCCGTCTCCTCCACGGCGGACTGGAACCGCTCGTCGAAGTCATCCCGAATGAGCGTCCGGACGACATAGTCCTGGACGCTCATTCCCCTTTTCGCCGCATGGTGCCGGAGCCGTTCGAGCAGCTCCCCGTCCATCCGCAGGCTGAGCACGCTGGTCCCCATGCGGTCGAGGGTCGCCCCCGCCTGCCGGGTGATGCTCCGATTTCCGGAAACGACTCACTCGTACGGGTGAACCGCGGGTTTCGGTGGCGTGCGTCACGGGCACGCGGGCGCATGTGCGGTGGTATTTCGCGAGACTAATGAGTTAGGCTAAGGAACATGCCGGACCTCAAGCATGGCGACGACGCCGCCGCCGTGAACTCCCTGCGCTCCGCCGTGATGCGGTTGTCCCGTCGGCTCAAGCACCAGCGGGTCGACGAGTCGCTCAGCCCCACCGAGATGTCGGTGCTCGGCACCCTGTCGCTCTGCGGCAGCGCGACCCCGGGTGAACTCGCCCGCAAGGAACACGTCCAGCCGCCCTCGATGACCCGCATCGTGGCGCTGCTGGAGGCGAAGGGCCTGGTGCGTCTCGAGCCGCATCCCGAGGACCGGCGGCAGAAGGTCGTGACGCAGACCGAGCAGGCCGTGGTGATGCTCGAGGAGAGCCGCCGCAAGCGGAACGCGTTCCTGGCCACGCTGGTCGAGGGACTCGACGAGGACGAGTGGGCGAAACTGCGCGCCGCCGCCCCCGTGCTGGAGAAGCTCGCCCACAAGTAAGCAGTTCTCGCGAGGAGGCGAACCCTTTTGAGTACGGGATCCGGAGCAGCTTCCGCCCCCGCACCTGACGGCCACGACGACCCGACCGCCCCCGACACCCCCCGCACGGCCCGGACCTCGATGTTCGCCTCCCTGAAGGTCAGGAACTACCGCCTGTTCTTCATGGGCCAGGTCGTCTCCAACATCGGCACCTGGATGCAGCGCATCGCCCAGGACTGGCTGGTGCTCAGCCTCACCGGCTCCTCGGCCGCCGTCGGCATCACCACCGCCCTCCAGTTCCTGCCGATGCTCCTCTTCGGCCTCTACGGCGGCGTCCTCGTCGACCGCCTGCGCAAGCGCCCCACGCTGCTGGTCACCCAGTCCGCGATGGCCCTGACCGCGCTCTTCCTCGCCGTCCTCACCCTGACCGGCCACGTCCAGGTCTGGCACGTGTACGTCGCCGCCTTCGCGATGGGCCTGGCGACCGTCGTCGACAACCCGGCCCGGCAGTCCTTCGTCTCCGAGCTGGTCGGCCGGGACCAGCTCCAGAACGCCGTCAGCCTCAACTCGGCCAATTTCCAGTCCGCCCGGCTGGTCGGCCCCGCCGTCGCCGGCCTCATGATCACCGGGGTGGGCACCGGCTGGGCGTTCCTAGCCAACGGCCTCTCCTTCGTCGCGCCGCTCAGCTGCCTGCTGCTGATGCGCGCCCGCGACCTGCACGCCGTCCAGCGCGCGCCGCGCGGCAAGGGGCAGCTGCGCGAGGGCCTGCACTACGTCGCCGGGCGCCCCGAGCTGATCTGGACCATCACCCTGGTCGGCTTCATCGGCACCTTCGGCTTCAACTTCCCGGTCTTCCTGTCCGCCTTCGCCGACGACGTCTTCGACGCGGGCGCCGGGGCGTACAGCCTCTTCAACACCCTCATGGCCGTCGGCTCGCTGGCCGGCGCCCTGCTCGCCGCCCGGCGCGGCACGGCCCGGCTGCGGGTCCTGATCGCGGCGGCGGTGGCCTTCGGCGCGCTGGAGATCGTGGCGGCGACGGCACCGGGGCTGTGGCTGTTCGCGCTGCTCATGGTCCCGATCGGCGTCTTCAGCATGACGGTCAACGTCACCGCCAACACCAGCATCCAGATGTCCACCGACCCGGCCATGCGGGGCCGCGTCATGGCCCTGTACATGATGGTCTTCCTCGGCGGTTCCCCGGTCGGCGCCCCGATCGTCGGCTGGGTCACCGACACCTACGGCGCCCGGGTCGGCTTCGCCGCGGGCGGCGCGGTGGCCGCCACCGCCGCGGTCGTCATCGGCCTGGTCCTGGCCCGCGTCGGCAACCTGCGCCTCTCGGTCGGCTGGCACCGCGGCCACCCGCAGGTGCGGTTCGTGCCGCGGGAGCGGCGGGAGGAGCTGGCACCGGCGGCGTAGGGCGCCTGCTCAGTCGCGGGGGAAGTCGTCGGTCTTGAGGGTGAGGCCGACGGCGGTCCCCGTGAGGTCGACGTCTTCGCCGAAACCGAAGCTGACGGAGCCGTGGTACTCGCCGTCCTTGGGCAGGGTGTGGAGGTGCCACTCGCCGGTGTACGGGTCGACGATCAGGTACACCGGGACGCCGGCGGCGGCGTAGGTGGCCTTCTTGGGGCCGTAGTCGTTGGCGGCGGTGTCCTTGGAGATGACCTCGGCGACGAACTCGACGTCCTGATAGCGCCAGTGACCCTTGCCGTCCTTGACGGAGCGTTCGGCGATGGCCGCGACGTCGCAGGCGAATCCGTTCAGCCGCCCGGGGAAGTCGATCCGCACGTCCGAGGCCAGTTGCTTGCGTGTGTACTTGACGCGCAGTTGTTCAAGGATACCGAAGATGATCTCGAAGTGATGGTGCCGCTGCGGCGACATGAAGACGTGCCCCCCGACGATCTCGGTCTTGTATCCCTCGGGGACGGGCAACTTCTCGAGCCACTCGAACATGACGTCCAGAGTCAGCTCGGCGCTCTCTTCGGCCATCTCGATCCTGTCGTCAAGGACGGTCATCGTGGCGCTCCTCCCCGGCTGCCCCCGACGCGAGTGCAGCCGCGCGGTACAACGATACGCACGGTGACCAGGACACGCGCGGACGTACACGTGTTCCCCGGGGGAGACTGGTCGGCATGAGACTCTTCGCCGCCGTCCTGCCCCCCGAAGACGTCACCGCCGCCCTCGCCGTCGAGGTGGACGCGCTGCGGAGGCTGCCCGGGGCGGACGGGCTGCGGTGGACCGGGCGGCCCGGGTGGCACTTCACGCTCGCGTTCTACGGCGAGGTGGACGACGCACTCGTGCCGGAGCTGTCGGAGCGGCTGGCGCGGGCCGCGCGCCGCACCGAACCCTTCGAACTGGCGCTGCGCGGCGGCGGCCACTTCGGGCACGGGCGGGCTCTGTGGGCGGGGGCGGAGGGTGATCTCGCGACGTTGCGGCTGCTCGCCGAGCGGGCGGAGTCGGCTGGGCGCAAGGCCGGTGTCGCGATGGGGGAGCACCGGCGCTACAAGCCGCACCTGACGGTCGCCCGCAGCCGGGAGGCGCACGACGTGCGGCCTCACCTCGCGGCGCTGGACGGCTTCACCGGCCCGGCCTGGACCGTGACGGAGCTGGTCCTGGTCCGCAGCCGGCTGCCGAAGTCCGGCGTGCCGGGGGAGCAGCCCCGTTACGAGGCGGTCGGCCGCAGTCCGCTCGGCGCCTCCGGTTAGGCTCACAGGCGTGGACCCGAAGACCCGTAACCGGATCATGGCCGGTGTACTCGTGCTGATGCTCGTGGTGGTGGCGGTGGCGGCGGCGCTGGGCTGACCGGCCGCCGCCCCGCTCACCCCGCTACCAGGCGAACGCCTCCGGGGACGGCCCCGGGCCCGGGAAGATCTCGTCCAGTCCGGCCAGCAGCTCGTCCGACAGCTCCAGCTCGACGGCGCGCAGCGCCGAGTCGAGCTGCTCGGCGGTGCGCGGACCCACGATCGGGCCGGTCACGCCGGGCCGGGTCAGCAGCCAGGCCAGCGCCGCCTCGCCGGGTGCGACGCCGTGCTTGTCGAGCAGGTCCTCGTAGGCCTGGATCCGCGCCCGGCCCGCCGGGTCGGCCAGGGTGTCGGCGGCCCGTCCGGAGGCCCGCCGTCCGCCCTGCACCTCCTTCTTGAGCACGCCGCCGAGCAGCCCCCCGTGCAGCGGCGACCAGGGGATGACCCCGAGGCCGTACTCCTGCGCGGCCGGGATCACCTCCATCTCGGCCCGGCGCTCGGCCAGGTTGTACAGGCACTGCTCGCTGACCAGGCCGATGGTGCCGCCGCGCCGGGCGGCGGTCTCGTTGGCCTGGGCGATCTTGTACCCGGGGAAGTTCGACGAGCCCGCGTACAGCACCTTGCCCTGCTGGACCAGGACGTCGATCGCCTGCCAGATCTCGTCGAAGCCGGTCGCGCGGTCGACGTGGTGGAACTGGTACAGGTCGATGTGGTCCGTCCGCAGCCGCCTGAGGCTGGCGTCGACCGCCCGGCGGATGTTCACGGCGGACAGCTTGTCGTGGTTGGGCCACGCCTCGCCGTCGGCGGCCATGTTGCCGTACACCTTGGTGGCGAGGACGGTCCGGTCGCGCCGGTCGCCGCCCTTGGCGAACCAGTTGCCGATGATCTCCTCGGTACGGCCCTTGTTCTCGCCCCAGCCGTACACGTTGGCGGTGTCGAAGAAATTCAGACCGGCGTCCAGCGCCGCGTCCATGATGGCGTGGCTGTCGGCCTCGTCGGTCTGCGGACCGAAGTTCATGGTCCCGAGGACGAGCCTGCTGACCTTGAGTCCTGTGCGTCCCAGCTGCGTGTACTCCATGGCCCCCAGCCAACGACTTGGAGTGCGCTCCAGGCAAGTGATCTCAGCCGTCCCGGTCGCGCAGTGCCGCCCGGGCGGGGAGCGTCACGGAGAGCAGGCCGAGGGTCACCACGACCGCGGCGAACGTGGCGTACAGCAGCGGCGGGACGTGCGGGGACTCGCCCGTCAGGCCGCGCATCATCGGGGTCAGCGTGATCATGGCGATGGCGGTGCCCAGCGCCACGCCCGCCACCGACACCAGCAGCGACTCCCAGCGGAGCATGCGCAGCACCTGGCGGCGGGTGGAGCCGACGAGGCGGAGCGCGGTCAGTTCGCGGCGCCGGTCGAGGACCGTCATCACCAGGGTGTTGACGGCGGCGACGGCGGCGAAGCCGCCCAGGACGGCGGCCATCGTGTAGTTGGCCCAGGCGCCGAGTTCACGCTCCACGTTCCGCGCGAGGGCGTAGCCCGAGGCGTCGGTGACCTCGCCGAGCGCGGTGAGCGGCCCGGCCTCGCCGCCGCTCACCAGCAGCGTGCTGTCGAAGGCCGAGGTGACGTGGCCGGCCAGCGAGGCGCGGTCCATGGTCACCGCCGCCAGGCCCAGGCCGCGGCCGTAGACCGCGACGACTTCCGGGCGGGCCCGGGTGCCGTCGGGGAGGTGGAGCGGGAGTGCGTCGCCGACCTCCACGTCCGCCGCGGTGGCGAGCGTCCGGTCGATCGCGATCCGGCCCGCACCCACGCGGTCCAGGCTGCCGCTGCGTACGTCGAGGTCCTGCACCTCGGCGAGATCGGCGCCGGAGCCCGAGACGCCCTGGGCCGCCGTCGCCTGGAGCGACGTCTCGCCGCCGCCCCGGACGGGGACCAGTACCTGGGTGTCCAGCAGGCTCACCGCCGCTTCGACGCCGGGGGCGCGGGCGGCCCGGTCGGCGGCGTCGGCCGGCAGGCCCGCCGGGTCGGTGACGACGTGGTCGGCGGTGAGGCCGGCGCGGAGCTGGTTCTCGGCGGTGCGGCTCTCGCTCGTGTGCATGAAGACCAGCGTCGAGGCGAAGGCCATCGCCATCACGATCGGGGTGAGCGCGGACGCCAGCCGGCGGGCGTTGGTGCGGGAGTTGGCGGCGGCCAGCGCGGCCGGGGCGCCGCCGCCGCGCAGCAGCAGGCCGAAGAGCGCGGCGCACAGCCGGGCCAGCACGGGGCCGAGCAGGGCGACGGCCAGCATGAAGAGCATGATGACGCCGAGGGAGGCGTTGGCCGCGTCGCCACCGGCGGCGGAGGCGGCGACGCCCGCCAGGACGGCCGCGCCGGCCAGGGCGCCCAGCCCGAGGACGGTACGGACGACGCCCGGCCGCAGCCGCTCCACCGAGGCCTCGGCGAGTGCCTGCCCCGGCTTGATCCTCGCGGGCCTGCGCCCGGCCGCCCAGCCCGCGCCGAGCGCCGTGAGCAGCCCGGCGCCGACGGCGGCGACCGGCGGGAGCCACGAGACGTGCAGCTCGACCGCCTCCGGAACCGCCCCGCGGTCCTTCAGCTGTCCGAACCACCAGTTCGCCAGCGCGATCCCCGGCAGGCAGCCGAGCAGCCCGGCGAGCGGCGCGACGAGCAGTGCCTCGGTGGCGACCGCGCGGCGGATCTGCCGCGGGGTGGCGCCGACGGCGCGCAGCAGCGCGAACTCGCGGCCGCGCTGGCCGACGGAGAGGGCGACGGTCCCGGCCGCCGTGAAGACGGCGACCAGGGTGGCGACGCCGCCGAAGGAGCCGCCGAGTCCGGTGAGGGTCTCCTTGGCGTACGCCAGGCCGTGGTCCTCGACCTCGCCGCGGTCGTCGCCGGTGCGGACCAGCGCGTCGGAGCCGGCCAGGGACTTCCCGACGGCGGCGGCGAGGGCGTCCGTGCCGGTGCCGTCCTCGGCGAGCACGGCGATGGCGTCGGCCTTGCCGGGGTGTCCGGCCAGCACGGGTGCCTCGGTGTCGGCGAACCAGGCGGTGGCGCCGCCACCGGCCCTCGCGCCGGTCGCCGCGGTGTCACCCGGTCCGGCCTCGGCCAGCCCGGAGACCCGGAAGGCGTCGCGTCCGGCGGCGGTTTCGAGCGCGACGGAGTCGCCGACGCCGGCCTTGGCGGTACGGGCCGCGGCGGCGTCGAGCACCACCTCGCCCGCGCCCGGTGCGGCGCCCTCGGTCAGGGCGGTGCCGGTGAAGGCGTGCGAGCCCCAGCCGTGGCCGGTGAGCCCGGCGCCGTCGTCACCCGCACCCTGCCGCACCGGGAAGGTGAAGTCCGGCACCGCGGCCGCGGCACCCGGCGCCCGGGCGGCCTTCGCGGCGAGCCCCGCGTCCACGCGGGCGGTGTCGGGCAGCGGGAAGGCGCTCTCCTCCGGGCCGTCGATGGTGTCGGCGACCAGGCGCGCGGACTGGTCGGCCGCCGCGACCACGGGGGCGTTCGCGTACCGCTCGGCCGGCACCGAGGCGCGGACGCCGCTCTCCAGCAGGACGCCGCAGGCCGCGACGATCAGCGCCGACATCATCAGCGCGACGAACGTGCCCGCGAACGAGGCGGGTTTGAAGCGCACGGCCGCGCGCGCGAGGCCGTTCGGGGCGAGGCTCCTCATGCCGCCACCCCCGCCACCACGTCCGTCCGGGCGGTGAGCGCCGCCATGCGTGCCGCGATCCGCTCCGCCGAACCGCGCTCCAGGCTGCCGGCGAACACGCCGTCGGCGAGGAAGAGCACGCGGTCGGCCCAGGCGGCCGCGGCCGGGTCGTGGGTGACCATGACGACGGTGGCGCCGAGGGTGTCCACGGCGTGCCGGAGCAGGCCGAGGACCTCGGTGGCGGTGCCGGTGTCGAGGGCGCCGGTGGGCTCGTCGGCGAAGACCACGTCGGGGGCGGTGACCAGGGCGCGGGCGACGGCCACGCGCTGCTGCTGGCCGCCGGAGAGTTCGCCGGGGCGGCGCCGTGCCTTGTCGGCCAGCCCGACCTGGGCGAGTACGGCGGCCGCGCGGCGCCGGTCCGGGCGGTGCCCGGCGAGGCGCAGGGGGAGCAGGACGTTCTGCTCCACGGTCAGCGACGGCAGCAGGTTGAACGCCTGGAAGACGAAGCCGAGCCGGCTGCGGCGCAGCTCGGTCAGCTCGTTCTCGCTCATGCCGGTGATCTCCGTGCCGCCGAGGCGCACGGACCCCGCCGACGGCCGGTCAAGCCCGGCCGCGCACTGGAGGAAGGTGGACTTGCCGGACCCGGACGGCCCCATGACCGCGGTGAACGTGGAGCGCGGAAGGGCGAGGTCGATGCCCGCGAGGGCGTGCACGGTGCCCGCGCCCCGCCCGTACTGCCGCCGGACACCGCGCAGTTCGACGGCCGGTCCCGGCGTCCCGGCCGGGGCCTCCGGCCGGTCGTCCGCCTTCCGCCGCTTGCCGCCGCCTAGCCTCATGGCCTTCTCTCCCTCATCCGTCCACTGTTCCGACGGGATGGAGAGTGCGGCTTCGGCCGCCCCCCGGGCGTCATACCGGGGAGCCAATGTGGGGGTGCTACCGGGGTAGGGGGT
>NZ_QHJH01000147.1 GCF_003947455.1 Streptomyces sp. WAC 04229
CCCTCGGTGTCCCCGCCGCCGCCCTCGGTGGTGCCGCCGTTCGCGGAGTCGTCGCCTCCGTCGCCGCCGCCCGTGGGGCCCGGTTCCGTGCTGGCGCCGCCCGAGGGGCCGCCGGTGGTCGGGGCGCCGGTCTCGCCGCCGGAGTCGCCCGAGCCGCCGGAGTCGCCGGGCGAGGTGCTGGTGCCGCCGCTGCCGTCGCCCGGGGTCTCGGTGCGGGAGTCCTCGTCGCCGGTGGACTCGTCGTCCGGTTCGCCGCTGCCGCTCTCGTCGCCGGAGCCCGGTTCGTCCGAGGAGTCGGCGGACGGGGGCGCGGTGACGTCGGCGCCCGTCTGGAGCTGGAGGTCGAAGTCGCTGACGGGTTCGCCCTCCAGGGCCTTGCGGGTGTACTGGCCCCAGATCTCGGCGGGCGCGCCGCCACCGTTGATCCTGGCCAGCCCCGTTGCGCCGTACAGCGACTTGTGGGCGGCGGTCTTCGGGTCCTGGCCCATGACGGCGACGACGGTGGCCAGCTCGGGGGTGTAGCCGGCGAACCAGGCGGCGGTGTCCTCCTCCGCGGTACCGGTCTTGCCGGCCGCGGGACGGCCGGCGGCCTGTGCGGCGGTGGCGGTGCCCTTCTCGACGACGCTGCGCAGCACGGACGTCGTGGTGTCCGCCGACTCGCGGCTGACGGCCTGGCGCTCGCGCCGCTCGGGCAGCTCGACCTCGTGCTTGCCGTCCTTCATGACCTTCTCGACCAGTGTGTACGTGCCGTGCCTGCCGTGGTTGGCGAGGGTCGCGTACGCCTCGGCCATGTCGAGGGGGCTGGCGGTGGCGACGCCGAGCGCGATGGACGGCGAGGGCGTCAGTTCCGGGGTGTTCTTGGAGAGTCCGAGGTCGATGGCGGTCTGCATGACCTTGTCGGAGCCGACGTCCACGGCCATCTGGGCGTAGACGGCGTTGATGGACTTGTCGGTGGCCTCGCGGACGGTGACGTTGCCGTAGTCGCGGTGGTCCTCGTTCTCGGGGGCGTAGCGGCCGCCGCTCCAGCCCACGACGGGGCGCTCGCTGGTGCCGTCGTAGCGCGTGTTCGGGTTGATCGTGTCGCCGTCCTGCGTCTCGGAGTGGTTCTCGACGGCGGAGGTGAACACGAAGGGCTTGAAGGTGGAGCCGACCTGGAAGTCCCGGCGGACGGCGTTGGGCGTGTACTGCTTGACGTAGTCGATGCCGTTGTACATCGCGACGACCTTGCCGGTGCGCGGGTCGACGGAGGCGCCGCCCGCGCGGACGTAGTTGTCGACCTTGCGTTCCTTCTTGTCCAGCTGGGACATCAGTTTGTCGTCGACGGCCTTGACGAAGGCGTTCTGCTTGTCCTTCTGGAGGGTCGTGGTGATGCGGTAGCCGCCGCGGGCGAGTTCCTCCTCGTCCACGATCCCGTTCTGGACCAGGTAGTCCCTGACGATGTTGACGACGTAGCCGCGCTGTCCGGACATGCTGGTGGAGATGGTGGACGCCTTGGGCGTCGGGAACTTCGCGGCGTCGCGCTCGGAGCGGCTGAGCCAGCCCTTGTCGGCCATGCCGTCCATGACGTAGTTCCAGCGGGATTCGGCGGCGCGCTTGTTCTCGGGGTGGGCGACGACGTCGTACTGGCTGGGGGCGTTGAGGAGGGAGGCGAGGTAGGCGCCCTGGCCGGCGGTGAGGTCCTTGGCGTCGATGCCGTAGTAGGCCTGGGCGGCGGCCTGGATGCCGTAGGCGCCGCGGCCGAAGAAGCTGGTGTTGAGGTAGCCCTCCAGGATCTCGCTCTTGCTCTTCTCGCGGTCGAGCTTGATCGAGATGAAGAACTCCTTGACCTTGCGGGTGACCGTCTGCTCCTGGGCCAGGTAGTAGTTCTTGACGTACTGCTGGGTGATCGTGGAGCCGGACTGCTTGCCCTTGCCGGTCGCGGTGTTCCAGCCGGCCCGGACCATGGCGCCCGGGTCGATGGCGGACTCGCTGTAGAAGTCGCGGTCCTCGGCGGCCAGGACGGCGTGCTGGGCGTCCTTGGAGATGCGGGCGAGGCCGACGCTCTCCCGGTTGACCTCGCCGTCGCGGGCGAGGACGCTGCCGTCGGCGTACAGGTAGACGTTGGACTGCTTGGTGGCGGCCGCGTTGGCGGCCGGGATCTGCACGAGGTGGTAGCCGAGGAAGAAGCCGCCGACCAGCAGCAGGAGGCCGATCACACAGGTGCTCAGCACGATGCGCCAGGTGGGGATCAGCCTGCGCCAGCCGGTCCGCTTCGGCCGCTTGGGCTTCTTCGCGTCCCCGTCGCCGGCCGCCTGTGGCTCTCTCGGCGCCCAGCCCTGTTCCGGCTGCTGCGGCTGCGGCTCGTCGCTCATGTCGTGCACGGACTCCTGTTTCGCGTCGTACGGTCTGGACTCGTACGGCCTTGTGCGCCTCTGCGCCCTCCGGGCCCTCTGATGAAGACTCTCGCATCGTGGGTTCCGTTCCCGCTCGGCGGCACACCCGTGAAATTCCGTGGCACGGGGGGTCGCCGTCGCACTAGGCTCCTGCGCTTTGGTGCCGAACGGAGGGGGGAGGGCCGTGCGCGTGGGCTCGGGGCGGTTGTACGTGGCCGTCGCGGCGGGGGGCTTCAGACGGTACGCGACCTATCGTGCGGCCACCGCAGCCGGGGTGTTCACCAATACGGTCTTCGGACTGATTCTGGTCTACACCTATTTGGCCCTGTGGGAGGAGAACCCGCAGCTCGGGGGGTACGACCAGGCGCAGGCCGTGACGTTCGTCTGGCTGGGGCAGGCCCTGCTGGCGGCGCTGGCGATCGGGGGCGGGGGGTTCGAGGACGAATTGATGGAGCGCATCCGTACGGGTGACATCGCCGTCGATCTGTACCGGCCGGCCGACCTCCAGCTGTGGTGGCTGGCGGCGGACCTGGGGCGGGCGGTGTTCCAGCTGCTGGGACGCGGGGTCGTGCCGTTCGCGTTCGGGTCGCTGTTCTTCCCGGTGGCCCTGCCGGGGGAGGTGTCGAGGTGGGCGGCGTTCCTGGTGGCGGTGGTGCTGGCGGCGGCGGTGAGTTTCGCGCTGCGGTACCTGGTGGCGCTCTCGGCGTTCTGGCTGATGGACGGCATGGGGGTGACGCAGATGGCGTGGCTCGCGGGATTCTTCTGTTCGGGGATGCTGCTTCCGCTGAACGTGTTCCCGGGTGCCCTCGGCGAGGTGGTCCGGATGCTGCCGTGGTCGTCACTGCTCCAGGCGCCGGCCGACGTGCTGCTCGGCGAGGCCGACGCGCGGGCGACGTTCGTCTTCCAGGCCGGGTGGGCGGTGGCGCTGCTGGCGGTGGGGCGGCTGACGCAGTCGGCGGCGACACGGCGGGTGGTGGTCCAGGGTGGCTGAGACGGCGCGGGTGGCCCGGGAGCGCGGCCGGGTCGCGGAGGGGGTGCGGACGTACGGCCTGATCGCCACGATGTGGATCAGGTCGACGATGGCCTACCGGACGTCGTTCGCGCTGACGACGTTCGGGAACTTCGCGGCGACCGCGCTGGACTTCGTGGCGATCCTGCTGATGTTCTCCCGCGTCGACGCGCTGGGCGGCTGGTCGCTGGGCGAGGTGGCGTTCCTGTACGGGGTGTCGGGCGTGTCCTTCGGGCTGGCCGACCTGGCGGTCGGTTCGATGGAGCGGCTGGGCCGGCGGGTGCGCGACGGCACACTGGACACGCTGCTGGTGCGGCCGGCGCCGGTGCTGGCGCAGGTGGCGGCGGACCGGTTCGCGCTGCGCCGCCTCGGCCGGGTGACGCAGGGGGTGCTGGTGCTGGTCTACGCCCTGGTGCTGCTGGACGTCGACTGGACGGCGGCGAAGCTGCTGCTGATGCCGGTGATGCTGCTGAGCGGGGCGGGGATCTTCTGCGCGGTGTTCGTGGCGGCGGCGGCGTTCCAGTTCGTGGCGCAGGACGCGGCGGAGGTGTCGAACGCGTTCACGTACGGCGGTACGACGATGCTGCAGTATCCGCCGACCGTGTTCGCGCTGGACCTGGTGCGGGGGGTGACCTTCGTGGTGCCGCTGGCCTTCGTCAACTGGCTGCCGGCGGGTTATGTGCTGGACCGGCCCTTCCCGCTGGACCTGCCGGAGTGGGTGGCGTTCACGTCGCCGCTGGTGGCGGTGGTGTGCTGCGCGCTGGCGGGGCTGGCCTGGCGGGCGGGGCTTCGTTCGTACCGGAGTACAGGGAGCTGACGAGTGAGGGAGCCGACGGCGATGACCGAGGGGGAGAGTGCCGCGCCGCGGGGCGCGGCCTTCATCGAGCTGGACGGCGTCGAGAAGGTCTTCGACGTGCGCAGGAAGACGGGTTTCCTGAAGCGGGAGCGGCGTGAGGTGCGGGCCGTGGACGGGCTGTCCTTCACGGTGGCGCGCGGCGAGATGGTCGGCTACATCGGGCCGAACGGCGCCGGGAAGTCGACGACGATCAAGATGCTCACCGGCATCCTGACGCCGAGCGGGGGCCGGCTGCGGGTGGCGGGGATCGACCCGTCCCGGGAGCGGACGCGGCTGGCGCACCGCATCGGGGTCGTGTTCGGGCAGCGGACGACGCTGTGGTGGGACCTGCCGCTGATCGACTCCTACCGGCTGATGCACCGCATGTACCGGATCCCGGACGCCCGCTACCGGGAGAACCTGGAGCGCTGCGTGGAACTGCTCCAGCTCCGGGAGCTGTTGGACGTGCCGGTGCGGCAGCTCTCGCTGGGCCAGCGGATGCGCGGCGACATCGCGGCGGCGCTGCTGCACGACCCCGAGGTGCTGTACCTGGACGAGCCGACGATCGGTCTGGACGTGGTGTCGAAGGCCAAGGTGCGGGGTTTCCTGCGGGACTTGAACGCGGAGCGCGGCACGACGGTGCTGCTGACCACGCACGACCTCCAGGACATCGAGCAGCTGTGCTCGCGGGTGATGGTCATCGACCACGGGCGGCTGATGTACGACGGTCCGCTGGCGGGGCTGCACGAGGCGGGGGAGAGCGAGCGGACGCTCGTGGTCGACCTGGAGCGGGAGTTGCCGCCGATCGAGGCGCCGGCGCCGGCGCGGGTGGTGCGGGTGGAGGGGCCGCGGCAGTGGCTGGCGTTCCCGGCGTCGGCGTCGGCGGCGGGGCTGGTGGCGCGGATCGCCGCGGAGTATCCGCTGGTGGACCTGTCGGTGCGGGAGCCGGACATCGAAGCGGTGATCGCCAAGATGTACGCGGAACGCGCGAGCGCGTAGTGCCGGGCGCGGTGACCTCGTAGGCTGCTGTACATGACCGACGACGCCCCGGAGCTCCGCGCATCCGACGCCGACCGCGAACGAGTCGCCGAGGTCCTGCGGGACGCCCTCGCGGAGGGCCGGCTCGACATGACCGAGTTCGAGGAGCGGCTGGACGCCACGTACCGCGCGCGGACCTACGGGGAGCTGGCGCCGATCACCCGGGACCTGCCGGACGGTACGGCGGTCGTGGCGCCCAAGGTGTCGATGACCAAGAAGCCGGCGGCCTCGGGGGACTGGGCGGGCCGGATCACCGGCGGCGAGCCCTCGTCGACCTGGGCGGTCGCGGTGATGTCCGGGTTCCAGCGCAAGGGGCGCTGGACGGTGCCGCGGCGGTTCAACTCGTTCGCCTTCTGGGGCGGCGGGGACATCGACCTGCGCGAGGCGGACTTCGCGGACGGCGAGATCGTGATCAACTGCGTCGCGATCATGGGCGGGATGAACGTGGTCGTGCCGCCCGGTGTCGAGGTGATCGTGCGCGGCATCGGGATCATGGGCGGCTTCGACCACCGCGAGGAGGGCGTCCCCGGCGACCCGGGCGCCCCGCGCGTGATCGTGACCGGCTTCGCCTTCTGGGGCGGCGTCGGCGTCGAACGCAAGCTGACCCGCGCGGAGAAGCTCCGGATCAAGGAGGAGCGCCGCCAGGAGAAGCTGGAACGCCGCCAGTCCCGGGAGCGGGACCCGCTGGAGCGCGACTCCGGCCCCAGGGAGCTGGACCCCTCCCGCCCCGCCTTCCACGACCTGCACGGCGACCGGCGGGGACGGGAACGCCGCCGGGACTCCTGACGGCCACGGGGGCGTTCGCGGGCGGCCGGGACGGCGGCTGCCGGGCGGGACCGGGTGCCGTGGCCGTCTCTCCCGCGCCGGCGCCGGGAGCGGCTCACGCCTCGACCGGGACCGCGCCCTTCAGGGAGTCCAGGTCGAGGACCCGGCCCATGCGGGCGTACCCCTTGTCGCTGGGGTGCAGGTGGTCCCCGCTGTCGTAGTCGCCGCGGAGCCGGCGCGGGTCGTAGGCGTCGCGCAGCGCCTTGTCGAAGTCGACGACCTCGTCGAACACGCGGCCGGACCGGATCTCGGCGTTGACCTGCTGCCGCATGGCCTCGCGGGCCGGCGTGTAGTTGCGGTAGCCGCCGAACGGCATGATCGTCGCGCCGACGACCCGCAGCCCCCGCGCGTGCGCCCGGTCGGTCAGTGTGCGCAGGCCGGCGAGGATGGAGTCCCGGTCGGCGAGCTTGGGGCTGTTCAGGATGTCGTTGACGCCGAGGACGATCACGACGACCTTGACGTTGGTGCGTTGCAGCACGTCCCGCTCGAAACGGCTCAGCGCGCTCGGGTTGTCGGCGGGCCGACCCGCCCTGCTGGTCAGGATCCGGTTGCCGCTGATGCCCTGGTTGACGACGCTGTAGCGGGGCGCGTCCCGCCCGTCCCCGGCGGCCTCGTGCAGCCGCTCGGCGAGCACGTCGGTCCAGCGGTGGTTGGCGTTCGTCTCGGAGCCGAAGCCGTCGGTGATCGAGTCGCCGATCGCGACGACGGTGCCGTGGGCCTCGTTGCTCAGCACGTCCAGCGCCGTCAGGTAGCGCCAGTAGGGCGTCTCGGTGGTGTACGCGACGGCCGTGACGTCCGCCGTGCGGTCGCCGGCGGCCAGGTAGCTGGTCTGCCGGGCCTGCGGGTGGTAGGTGACCGGGCCGGAGGGCACCGGGGAGTACGTGGTGACCAGGACGTCCGAGCCGTACGGGACGGCGATGCGGGCGATGTCGCTCATCACCTGGCCGCCCGCCGGGATGATCACCCGGGGGCTGCCGCGGAAGGTGAGCCGGCGCATCGTGTCGGCGACCGCGGCCGCCGTGTCCGGGCCGGCGGCCAGCGCGATGGAGGCGTGCGTGACCGTCAGCGGCGACTGCCCGTACAGGTTGGACAGGGTGATCCGCGCGCTGGTGCCGCCGACGCCCGCGTGCACGACGTTGCGGACCGAACGGCCCGCCATGCCCGTCGTCTCGGTGCCCGGCTCGGCGGCCGCCGGCGAGGTGGACCACGCGCCGACCCACGAGCCGGTGGAGGCGGGAGCGGCGTCACCGCGCGGGAAACGACCGCTCGCGAGCGGTGACTGGTCCGTGCTGCCGTCGTCCGCGGACGCTCCGGCGTATATGGCTGCGGAAATCGCCACTATCAAGGTGACGATCGCTGCGAGCAGGGCACGGTGCTTGGTGGGAGGTGCCCCCGCACCCCCGTCACGACCCCGGGTCATGTTGTGCTGTTCTCCTCGGGCGAGGGGAGCCCCGAGGCTCCGGTCCGATGAACCCATGATGAGGCATGGGACGGCGAAAGGCCGCACCAGCCCCGGGCGTTCCCCCCACGGAGAGGCGCGGGGAACTTGTGTTCCGTTCCGGGAGTCGGTCAGGAAGGGACAATGTGTGCGGGACGGATCGGCGAAACGGGTGGAGCGGATGGAACGCACGAAGGCGGAACTTCCCGGTGGTTCCGGGGACACCGGGGGCGCGGGGGAGCGCACGGGGACCGGCGCGGGCGCCCGCGGACCCGGCGCGGGGGCGTTCCGTGACCGCGCGATGACCTCCTTCAGCCCGGCCGACGAGGAAAAGCGCCGCGGCGTACGCCGGATGAAGCTCACCGCGACCGGACTGCTGCTGTTCGTCGCCGTGGTGTACGTGCTGGCCGAGTGGGCCTCCCACCGCGGCGCGGGCGCCTGGGCGGGCTATGTCGGCGCCGCCGCCGAGGCCGGCATGGTCGGCGCCCTCGCCGACTGGTTCGCCGTCACCGCCCTCTTCCGCCACCCGCTCGGCATCCCCATTCCGCACACCGCGATCATCCCCAAGAAGAAGGACCAGCTCGGCGTCTCCCTGGGTGAGTTCGTCGGCGAGAACTTCCTCTCCGAGGACGTCGTGCGGCAGCGGCTGCGTGCCGTCGGCATCGGCAGCCGGCTCGGCGCCTGGCTCGCCGTGCCCGAGCACGCCGACCGGGTGACGGCCGAGCTGTCCGCCGCCCTGCGCGGCGCCCTCACGGTGCTGCGCGACTCCGACGTGCAGGCCGTGGTGGGGGAGGCGATCACGCGCCGGGCCGACGCGCAGGAGATCGCCCCCGGCATCGGCAAGCTACTGGACCGGATCGTCACCGACGGCGGCCACAAACGCGCCGTCGACCTGGTCGTCTCCCGCGCCCACGACTGGCTGGTCCTGCACGGCGACTCCGTGATGGACGCCGTGCAGGGCGGGGCGCCCGGCTGGACGCCCCGGTTCGTGGACAAGAGGGTCGGCGAGCGGGTCTACAAGGAGCTGTTGCGCTTCGTCACCGAGATGCGCGACATGCCCGCCCACCCGGCGCGCGGCGCCCTCGACCGCTTCCTGGCGGACTTCGCCTCCGACCTCCAGTCCGACACGGACACCCGCGCGCGCGTGGAGCGGCTGAAGACCGAGGTGCTGGGCCGCGGCGAGGTCCAGGACCTGATCGCGTCCGCCTGGACGGCCGTACGGTCCATGATCGTCTCCGCGGCGGAGGACGAGCGCAGCGAACTGCGGCTGCGGGTGAGGGCCTCGCTGCTCTCCCTGGGCGCCCGGATGGCCTCCGACCCCAAGGTGCAGGGCAAGGTGGACGGGTGGGTGGAGGGCGCCGCGGTGTACGTGGTGACGACCTACCGCCGCGAGATCACCTCCCTGATCACCGACACGGTGGCGAGCTGGGACGCCGAGCACACCACCAAGAAGATCGAGGCGAACATCGGCCGCGACCTCCAGTTCATCCGCATCAACGGCACGGTGGTCGGCTCGCTGGCCGGGCTGCTGATCTACACGGTCTCCCGCATGCTGGGGGCGTAGGCCCCGTCCGGCTCCGGTCCGGCGGGCTCTTGGCCACCCGGCGCGGCGGGCGTGTTCCCTCCGGCGCAGGGCACAAGGGAGGCGTTCGCTCGACGGAGAGGGAGCCATGACAGCAGAATCGGCGTCGGGTCCGGTGCCCGCCTCCGCCGGGACCGTCACCACGGCCGTCCCGGCCCGCCTGGACCGCCTGCCCTGGTCACGATGGCACTGGATGATCGTGATCGGCCTCGGGACCGTCTGGATCCTGGACGGGCTCGAGGTGACGATCGTCGGCAATGTCGCCGGACGCATCGCCGAGGACGGCAGCGGCCTCGACATCACTTCCGCGCAGATCACCGGCCTCGCCGCCGCCCTGTACGTGGCGGGCGCGTGCTCCGGGGCCCTGTTCTTCGGCTGGCTGACGGACCGCTACGGCCGCAAGAAGCTGTTCATCACGACCCTGGTCGTCTACCTGGCGGCGACCGCGCTGACCGCCCTGTCCTTCGAGTCCTGGTGGTTCTTCCTCTTCCGGTTCCTCACCGGCTTCGGCATCGGCGGCGAGTACGCGGCCATCAACTCCGCGATCGACGAGCTGATCCCGTCCAAGTACCGGGGCCGGGTCGACCTCATCATCAACGGAAGCTACTGGCTGGGCGCCATCGGCGGCGCGCTGCTGTCCATCGTGATGCTGGACACCGACATCTTCCCCAAGGACCTCGGCTGGCGGCTCAGCTTCGGCCTGGGCGTCGTCCTCGGCCTGGTCATCCTGCTCGTACGGCGGCACGTGCCGGAGAGCCCGCGGTGGCAGTTCATCCACGGCCAGGGTGAGAAGGCGGACGCCCTCGTCTCGTCCGTCGAACGCGAGATCGAGGAGGAGAAGGGGGAGAAGCTGCCGCCGCCGGCCGGTGAGATCACCATCCACCAGCGCAAGAGCATCGGCTTCGGTCTGATCGCCAAGACCGTCTTCAGCCGCTACCCGCGCCGCGCCGTCCTCGGCCTCTCCCTCTTCATCGGCCAGGCCTTCCTCTACAACGCCATCACCTTCGGCTTCGGCACCATCCTCATCACCTTCTTCGACGTGCCGACCGGCAGCACCGGCTACTACTTCGCCGTCATCGCCGCCGGAAACTTCCTCGGCCCGCTGCTCCTCGGCCCGCTCTTCGACACGGTCGGGCGCCGGATCATGATCTCGGGTACGTATCTGCTGTCCGGCGTGCTGCTCTTCGGCACGGCGTACCTGTTCGACCGCGGCTCGCTCACGGCCACGACGATGACGGCCTGCTGGTGCGTGGTGCTGTTCTTCGCGTCGGCCGGCGCGTCCAGCGCCTACCTGACCGTCTCCGAGATCTTCCCGATGGAGACCCGGGCCATGGCCATCGCCTTCTTCTACGCCCTCGGCACCGCCGCCGGCGGCATCAGCGGCCCGCTGCTCTTCGCCGACCTGACGGAGTCCGGCGTGGTCGGCGACACTGTTCTCGCCTTCCAGGTCGGTGCCGGGCTGATGTGCGCGGCCGGTCTGGTGGCGGCGTTCCTGGCGGTGAAGGCGGAACGCCGTTCGCTGGAGGACATCGCCGAACCGCTGTCCTCCGTGAAGGCGCAGCCCTAGGGAACAACGGGATCAGGAGCCACCCGATGACCATCCGCAGAATCGTCCCCAACATGCACATCGAGTCCGAGGAGCTGTGGAACTCGAGCCGTGACTTCTACGGGCTCCTCGGCTTCGAGGAGGTCATGGACATGGGCTGGGTGACGACCCTGGCCTCGCCGTCCAACCCGACCGCCCAGATCAGCCTCTTCACCGAGGAACGCACCGCGCCCGTCGTCCCCGACCTGAGCGTGGAGGTCGAGGACGTCGACGCGGTCTACACCCAGGTGGCCGCGTCGGGCGCGGAGATCGTGCGGGAGCCGCAGGACGAGGAGTGGGGCGTACGGCGCTTCTTCGTACGGGACCCGAACGGCAGGGTCATCAACGTCCTGACCCACCGCTCCTGACCCGACCGGCTCTCGCACGGCACGCGGCCGGCCCCGGCGCCCGCCCGGTCAGCCGCGCCGGTCGGCCACCGCCCAGGAGGCCAGGGCCACCGCGCCGGCCACGCCGAGGACGGCGGGCCAGGCGCCCACCTTCTTGGCCAGCGGGTGGGATCCGGCGAAGCCCGCCACGTAGGCGGCCGTCAGGGCGCCTGCGGCCGCACCGCCGGCCCGCTGCCGCCACTGCTGCGCGGCGGCGGCCCCGGCCACGGCCAGCACGGCCCCGCCCAGCTCCCGCCGCTTGGTCCAGCGGGCCACGCCGTACCCGCCGACGAGCCCGCCCGCGGCGACCGCCGCGCTGGGAACCTTCGCCATCTCTGCCTCCTGCAACGCCTCGACTGACGGTTCCGAGGCTAATCACCGTCGAGCCCGGCGCACGCGCCGGGGTGAGCGCCTCTCCCGCGCCCGTCGGCGCGGGCGTACCCCCCGTTCGGCCGCAGGCCGTGCCCTGGCCGCGTCACTTGCGGGTATCCGCACGTTCAGAGGGGTGGACGGACCGACCGAGGGAGCGCGCAGCCGATGAACACGCAGAGTCCGGGCACGGACCGGCCCCGCGCCCGGTCGGTCCGGGTGGACGGAGCGAGGGTGGCCTGCTGGGAGTCGGGGCCGCCCGACGCCGAACCCGTGCTGCTCCTGCACGGCTACCCCGCGAACCACCACTGCTGGCGCCACCAGGTCCCGCCCCTCGCGGCCCGCCACCGGGTCGTCGCCCCCGACCTCCTCGGCTGGGGCGAGTCCGACCGCCCCCTCCACCTGCCCTTCGACTACGACACCGAGGTCGCCCGGATCGGCCGCCTGCTGGACGCCCTGGAACTCGACTCGGTGAACCTGGTCGGCCACGACTACGGCGGCTTCCTCGCCCTGGGCTTCACCGAGGCCCACCCCGCGCGGGTGCGCAGGCTGGCCGTCCTCAACAGCCGCGCGCACGCCACGTTCACCCGCCGCTGGTACGCCGTCTTCAGCCTGATCGGCCTCGCGGGACGCACCCCCGCACTCCGGTCCGCGGCGCTGCGCCTGCCGTACGCCGCCCTCCACCGCCGCACCTTCGCCCCGCTCGTCCGCGCGGGCCGTCTCGACGCCCGCCTCCTGGACGGCTACGTCGACTGGATGGACACCCCTGAGGGCCGCCGCTGGCTGCTCCACTACTTCGGTGACTACCGCACCCCGCCCCGCCCCGAGCTGCGTCGCCGCCTGGGCGCGGTGACCTGCCCGACGGCGGTGGTCTGGGGCCGCCGGGACCCGTACCTGAGCCCGGACATCGCGACCGGCCTGGCCGCGGCCGTGCCCGGCGCTGAGCTGACGATGCTGGACGACGCGGGGCACTGGGTGATGGACGAACGCCCGGCCGACGTCACGGCCGCCCTGCTCGGGCTGCTGGATCGGCCCGAACGGCCCGAGGAACCCGCCACGCACGGGTGAGACGCAGGTCACATCCGCGGACCTCCGTGGCCTGTCACATCACGCCCGCGCGCTCCGTCGTAGCGGTGTAGCCCCAGAGCACACCACCGGCCACCCGGCCGGACCGGCCGGACGACTCACGACGGAGGAACCCCTCATGGAAGCTCGACTCAACCTGTTCTCGAATCCCCTCGCCGGCAAGCTCCTGCGCCACATCAACTCGGCGGGCAAGGCCGTGACCGACTCAGGGCTGCCGGCCGCGACCCAGGAACTGGTCAAGATCCGCGCCAGCCAGATCAACGGCTGCGGCTTCTGCCTCGACATGCACACCAAGGACGCCGCGAAGGCCGGGGAGACCTCCCTGCGCCTCAACCTGATCGCCGCCTGGCGCGAGGCCAAGGTCTTCACCGACGCCGAGCGCGCCGCCCTCGAACTGACCGAACAGGGCACCCGGCTCGCCGACACGGGCGGCGGCGTCACCGACGAGGCCTGGGCGAAGGCCACCGAGCACTACGACGAGGACCAGCTGACCGCGCTGGTCGGACTGATCGCCCTCATCAACGCCTACAACCGTATGAACGTCATCACCCAGCAGCCGGCGGGCGACTACGAGCCGGGCATGTTCGGCTGATCCGCGCAGCCTCCCGGCCGGTGGGACGGCGCGCCCCGGACGCCGGGGCGCGCCGTCCGGCGCGTCACTCGGCGTACAGCCGGACCGGCAGCCGCTGGTGGCCGTTGCTGATCAGCGAGGGCACGGGCGGCAGTTCCTCCGACGGATCGGCGAGGTGGATGCCGGGGAAGCGGTCGAAGAGGCTCTGCAGCGCGAGCACGACCTCCATGCGGGCCAGTGGTGCGCCGAGGCAGAAGTGCACGCCGTGCCCGAACGCCAGGTGGTCCTTGACCACGCGCGTCGCGTCGAAGGTGTCGGCGTCGGCGTGCCAGTCCGGGTGCCGGTTGGCGGCGGCGTACGAGGCGAGGATCGCCTCCCCCCGGGCGATGGTCTGCCCGTCCGGCAGGGCGATGTCCGTGACCGCGTACCGCAACGGCAGGTGCTTGACCGCCGGTTCGTGACGCAGCGTCTCCTCCACCACGTCGCCCCAGGTGACCGCACCCTTGCGGACCAGTTCCAGCTGGTCGGGGTGGGTCAGCAGGGTGTGCACGGCCTGGTCGATGACGTTGACGGTGGTCTCGTAGCCGGCGCTGATCATCAGCAGCAGCGTGTCGCGCAGCTCCCCGGGGGAGAGCCGGGCACCGTCCTCCTCGTCGTCCCGGGCCGCGATGAGCAGGGACGTCATGTCGTCGCCCGGCATGGCCCGTTTGTCGGCGATCAGCTCGTCCAGGACCCCGTACAGGCGGGCGGTGTTGGTCTGCGCCTCGGCTTGGCTCAGCGTCGTGTCGAAGACACCGTCGACGAGGGCGCGGAAGCCCTCCCGCTGGTCCTCGGGCACGCCCATGAGGTGACCGATCACCGCGATGGGCAGCGGATACGCCAGCTCCTGCCGCAGGTCGACCGGCCGGTCGGCGGGCAGCTCCGCGAGCCGGTCGATCAGCCCCGCCACCATCCCCTCCACGGCCGGCCGCATCGCCTCGATGCGACGCGCGCTGAAGGCCGGGGCCACCAGCCGGCGCAGCTTGCGGTGGCCCTGGCCGTACGCGGTGAACATGTTCTCCACCGCCACCCACAGGGCGAGCGGCCAGGTGGTCACCACCTCGCCGAAGGCGGGCCAGTGCGCCCGCCCGTCCTTGGAGACGTCCGGACTGGTCAGGAGCCGTTTGAGCAGGGCGGGATCGGTGATCGACCAGGCTTCCACACCGAGCACGTCCACCCGCGTGGCCGGGCCGCGCTCCCGCAGGGCGCGATGCTCGGCGTGGTGACCGGCACCGGTGGGGTCGAGGACGAGGGGAGACTGCTGGGTCGCCATGACCTGGCTCCTTAGTGTGCGGCTCAGTGTGCGGCGGGGAAGGTGACGGGCAGCGATTCCAGGGCCCGGTGGAACGGGCCGGGACGCCAGGTGAGGTCGGCGAGGGGGCGGGCGAGGTCCGTCTCCGGCAGCGCGTCCAGGAGGTGGGTGACCGCGGTCTCCGCGATGAGGTAGGCGTGCGAACGGGCGGGGCAGGCGTGCGGGCCGATGCTCCAGGCCAGATGGGCCCGGTTGCCCGTGTGCCGGCCCTCGGGCACGCCTTCGGTCAGGGCCGGGTCGTTGTTCGCGGCCGCCATGGAGATCACCACCGGCTGGTCGGCCGGCAGCAGCACCCCCTCCACGTCGATGGGGTACGGGGGATAGGAGATGCAGTAGTTGGCCATCGGCGGGTCGGTGTAGAGGACGGCGTCGAGCGCGTCGCGCACCGTGGACAGCCCGGCGTGCAGGTCGGCGGAGAAGTCCTCGTCGGTGAGGATCTTCAGGATCGTGTTGCTGATCAGGTTGGTCAGCGGCTCGATCCCGGCACCGTAGAGCGTGACGAGCTGATGGCCCATCTCCTCGTCGGTCAGCCCGGCGGGGTGCAGCGTCAGCCGGGACGTGATGTCGTCGCCGGGGTGCCGCCGGCGCAGGGTCACGAGGTCGGAGACGGCCTGGGCGAGGATCTCGTTGCCGCGCTGGGCGTTGGTGGTGTCGAAGATCTTCGCCATGCCGTCGGCGATGCGCTGCCCGATCTCGTCCGGGCAGCCCAGCAGAGCGCTGAGGACGCTGAAGGCGATGGGGAACGAGTACTGGGTGAGCAGGTCCGCCGAGCCGGCGCTGCGGAACCCGTCGATGGCGCCGTCGGCGACCTTCTCGACGAGGGCGCGCAGTCCGTGCTGGTCGACCTTGTCGATGGCGTGGGTGTTGGCGGACCGGTAGCGGGCGTGCTCGGCGCCGCCCGAGCGCAGCGCGTTGGGCCGCCACTCCATCATCGGCCGGACCGGACAGGTCGCCGGGATCAGCTTCTCCCAGGCGCGGGGGTCGGCCGGGAAGCGCAGCGGGTCGTTGAGGATGCGGCGGGCCTGGTAGTAGCCGATCACCAGGGTCGCGGGGACACCGGGCGCCAGATCGACGGGAACGAGCGGACCGTGGGTGCGCCGCATGCGCCGGTACGCGGCGTGCGGGTCCGCCGCGAACTCCGGGTCGTACAGGGCGATCCGGCCCGGTGGGCTCGTCGGCGCGGGCTCGGCGGAGGGCAACGTCATGGGCGGGACTCCAGGAGGGCGGCGGCTGAGCGGTGCTCGCGCTGTTGCTTGTGCTCGGAGAGGTACTCCGTGAGCGTGATCAGGGCGTGCAGCGAGGACGTGCGGTCGCGGGCGTCGCAGGCCGTCAGGGGGGTCGCGGGTTCCAGGGCCAGCGCCTCGCGCAGCTCGGCCTCGGGGTAACCGGGCGCGCCGGGAAAGGTGTTGATGGCGACGGCGTACGGGATGCCGGCGCCGTCCAGGAGACCGAGGGCGTCGTGGGAGGCGTCGAGGTCGCGGGTGTCGGCCAGCACGAGACAGCCCAGGGCGCCCTCCGCCAGGTCCTCCCACAGCGGCTGGAACCGGGACTGCCCCGGCAGCCCGAACAGGTACAGCGCGAGCCGCCCGTCGGCCATGTGGATGCGGCCGAAGTCCATCGCCACGGTCGTCGTCGTCTTGTGCGGGGTGCCCCGCAGGTCGTCCACGCCGGCGCTGGCCTGCGTGATGGGTTCCTCCATCCGCAGCGGCCGTACCTCCGAGACGCTGCCGATGAACGTCGTCTTGCCGACGCCGAAGCCGCCCGCGACCACGATCTTGGCCGACCGCGTCACCGAGGCCGGGACGTAGGTGACGGGCGGGTCAGACCATGGAGCGCAGTCCACGGAGTACCTCCTGCAGCAGGTCGAAGTCGGGCTGGTGCTCGGTCGCGGCGACCGGGCTGGAGAGGTGGCCGGAGTCCATCAGCGAGGAGACGAGGATGCGCACCGTGGAGGGCGGCAGCTCCAGCGCGGCGGCGATGTCGGCGACGGCCAGGCCGCCGTCCGCACCGGCGAACAGCCGCATCACCCGGCGGGCGTCCGGGGCGAGGGTGTCCGTCGGGCCGGTCGCGGCGATGACCACGCTCTCCGGGCGCACGTCCTCGCGCGCGCGGACCTGGCCCCCGGTACGGACGTAGGGCCTGACCATGTCGGGGTCACGCCGCGGGCCCGTCATGCCGTCGAGCCGCCTTCCGCGCCCCCCGCGCCCTCGCCGACCGGCACGCGCTCCGCCGTGCCCAGTTCGTGCCCCACCCGGGTGGCGAGCCGCACCATGTGGTGGGAGATCAGCCCGACGTCGGCGTCCGGGCCGGTCGTGCACACCGACAGCATCGTGTTCTTCGCGGCGGTGGTCGTCAGCCCGATGCAGCCGACCGACTCGATCAGCAGCTGGCGCATGCCCGCCCCGCCGGTGAACTCGTCCCAGGCCTTGCCCGCCGCCCGCAGCGCCGCGGTCAGCGCCGCGAACTTCTCCCCGTCGTCCTGGCCGATCGTCTCCGTACGGGCCTTGAGCAGCCCGTCGCTGCTCATCAGCACGGCGTAGCGGACGCCCTCGACGGTGCCGAGTTCCTGGTCGAGCAGCCAGCCCAGGCTGTTGGTGTGTGTGTCTTGCACGATCAGTGTCCTTCGTCGTGAGCGGCGTCGCGGGCGGCCGGGTGGGGGGTGTCGTGGGCGGCGGTGCGGGTGGCTTCGCGAGGTGCGTCCCCGTCCGTGCCTGGGGCAGCGGGTGCGGGCT
>NZ_QHJH01000148.1 GCF_003947455.1 Streptomyces sp. WAC 04229
GTGAGGACCGCTACGCTCGTCGGCATGCCCCATCGTGTTCCGTTCAACGAGGCTCTGCTCGCAGGCGTGGGAACTCCCGAGCAGGCCAAGCTCCTGGACAGCAGTCCGCGGTCACGGGTGTGGCGGGGGGGGCGCGGGGGGGGGGGGGGGGGGGGGGGGCCCGGGCCCCCCCCCCCCCCGGGGGCGGCGGGGGGGCCCGGCCCCCCGCCCCCCGGGCGCGGGCGCCGGGGCGGACCCGGCGCCCTCGTGACCGCGTGGCGCGGTGCGGCGGCCTAGAACACCACCAGTGCCCGGCCGCCCTTGCCCGCCAGCATGTTCTCGAACGCCGCCGGGATGCCGTCCAGCGCGATGCGTTCCGTGACCAGGGCGCCGAGATCGAGGCGCCCGGCCCGGACGTGTTCCGCGAGGACGGGGAGGTCGCGGGCCGGGTCGGCGTTGCCGTAGACGCAGCCGGACAGGGTGCGGCCCCAGTGGAAGATCTCCAGGGCGTTGAAGGTGACCTGCTGGTCCTTGCCGCCGATGCCGACGACCGTGGTGCGCCCGCCGCGCCGGGTGGATTCCCAGGCGGTGCGGATGGTGGTCGCGCGGCCGACGCACTCGACGGCGACGTCGACGCCCTGCTTGCCGGTGAGCGCGCGGATCTCACGGGCGGTGGTGTCGGAGGCGATCAGGTAGTCGGTGGCGCCGGCCGCGCGGGCCAGGTCCTCCTTCTCCGGGGACACGTCGACGGCGACGATCTTCGACGCGCCCGCGATCCGGGCCGACTGGAGGGCGGCGAGGCCCACTCCCCCGGCGCCGAAGACCGCGACGGTCTCGCCCTCGCGGACCCTCGCCGAGTGGTGGACGGCGCCGTAGCCGGTGAGGACGGCGCAGCCGAGCAGCGCCGCGTCGGTGAGCGGGATGCCGTCCGGGGCGGGCAGCACGCAGCCGGCGTCCACCACCGTCTCCTCGGCGAACGCGGCGACGTTCAGACCGGGGTGCAGGTCGGTGCCGTCGTCGGCGCGCCGGGCGTGCACGTGCGCGGCGCCGGCCAGGGCGTTCGCGCACAGCCAGACCTCGCCGAGCGCGCAGGCGTGGCAGGCGCCGCAGGACGGCGCCCAGTTGAGGACCACGGCGTCGCCGGGCGCGACGTGGGTGACGTCCTCGCCGACGGACAGGACGGTGCCGGCGCCCTCGTGGCCGAGGACCGCGGGGAGCGGCACGCGCATGGTGCCGTTGGACAGGGACAGGTCGGAGTGGCAGACCCCGGCGGCGGCGAGCCGCACCCGCACCCGGCCGGGGCCCGGTGCGGGGAGTTCGATCCCGGTGACCTCCAGCGGGGCGCCTACGGCGGGTACGACGGCGGCACGGACAGCGGAACGGACGGCCATGGCGTGGGCTACTCCCCTGGGGCTAGAACTGGAGGGACTTGGTCTGGAGGTACTCGGTGAGGCCGTGCGCGCCCAGTTCGCGGCCCACGCCCGACTGCTTGTAGCCGCCGAAGGGCGCCAGCGGGTTGAACCGGCCGCCGTTGATGTCGACCTGGCCGGTCTCCATCCGCCGTGCGAAGGCGACCGCCTCGGCCTCGTCCCCGGCCCAGACGGCACCGGCCAGGCCGTACACCGTGCCGTTGGCGATCCGCAGGGCGTCCTCCTCGTCCTCGTAGCGCAGGACGGACAGGACGGGGCCGAAGATCTCCTCCTGGGCGACCGTCATGTCCTCGGTGACGTCGGCGAGGACCGTCGGGGAGACGTAGTACCCCTGCTCGTGCGGGGTTTCGGGGCCGCCCGCGACGATCCGGGCGCCCTCGGCGACGCCCTTCTCGATGTATCCGCGCACGCGCTCCTGCTGCTTGGCGTTGACGACCGGGCCGATCCGGTCGCCGTACTTGGCGGCGGCCTGGGCGGCCAGCTCCACCGCCTCGTCGTACTGGTCGCGGTGGACGAGCATGCGGGTCCAGGCGCTGCACGTCTGACCGGAGTTGGACATGACGTTGGCGACGCCGACGTTCACGGCCTTGGCCAGGTCGGCGCTGGGCAGGATGACGTTGGCGGACTTGCCGCCGAGCTCGAGGGCGACGTTCTTGACGGCGGCGCCGGCGAGGGCGCCGATCCGGCGGCCGACCGCCGTCGAGCCGGTGAAGGAGACCAGGTCGACGCCGGGGTGCTCGGCGAGGGCCTGGCCGGCGACCGGCCCGAGGCCGGTGACCAGGTTGAAGACGCCCGCGGGGAGGCCCGCCTCGTGCACCGCCTCGGCGAAGAGCTGCGCGGTGAGGGGGGTGTCCTCGGCGGGCTTGAGCACGATCGTGCAGCCGGCCGCGAGCGCCGGGGCGACCTTGGCGACGATCTGGTGCAGCGGGTAGTTCCAGGGGGTGATGGCGCCGACCACGCCGACCGGCTCGTGGTGGACGACGGAGTTGCCGACCTTCTCCTCGAAGGCGTACGTCGCCGCCAGCTCGGCGTAGGAGCCCGCGACCGCGATCGGGGCGGCGGCGTGCACGGCCTGCGAGAACTTCAGCGGGGAGCCCAGTTCGGCGGTGACCGTCTCGGCGACCTCGTCCTTGCGGGCGACCAGCACGTCCCGCAGGGCGGCCAGGCGCGCGGCGCGCTCGGCGGGCGGGGTGGCGGCCCAGCCGGGCAGGGCGGCGCGGGCCGCGCGTACGGCGGTGTCGACGTCCAGGGCGGTGCCCGCCGGGACCGTGCCGATCACCCGCTCGTCGACCGGGTTCACGACGTCGATCGTGTCCCGGCCGTCGGCGGACCGCCAGGCCCCGTCGATGTACATGCCGTCGTGTGCCTTCATGGGTTCCCTCCGGGCGGGCCTTGTCGTCCGGCCCCAAACTAGCGCCGATAGTTTTACGGCACCAGGGGCTCCCCCGATGGTGGCGCGGCTCACCCTCTCCGGGGACGCGGTCCCGGCGGGTTCACTCCTCCAGGTCCGGCAGCCGCGCGGGGGCCGGA
Organism: Streptomyces sp. WAC 04229; assembly: GCF_003947455.1. GTDB lineage: Bacteria > Actinomycetota > Actinomycetes > Streptomycetales > Streptomycetaceae > Streptomyces. The sequence goes on from NZ_QHJH01000148.1 coordinate 2,940, forward strand.
CAGATCCGGTCGCCGTGCTGGTCGAAGACGAACAGGTGGGCGAGGTCGACGAGCAGCGGGACCTGCATGCCGTGGCGCAGGTCGATGTCGGGCGTGGTGCGGACGATCAGGTCGCCGGGGAGGCGGCCGTCGGGAGCGGTGACGGCGGGGCTCGGCCCCCGCGGTTCGTCCTCTTCGTCCATGACCACCACCGGCCCGGCGCGCAGGTTTCCCGCCCGTTCCCTCAGCCGGTCGAGGACGGTGCCGTCGCGGCGGCGGCGCCGGACGGGCCGGGTGGCGGGCCGCGGGGCCTCCAGGTCGGGGACGACGGCGGACCGTGACCCGGTGTCGAGGTGGACGAGGATCTCGTGGCCCTGGAACTCGACGTGCTCCACCAGGCCGGTGAGCAGCACCTCGCCGGGGCGGGCGGAGGCGGGCTTCGCGATCCGGACCGCCTCCGAGCGCAGGCCCACGATCACCTCCCTGCCCTGCTGGACCCGGAGCAACTGGTGGTCCAGGCAGAGCGGTTCGGGCAGGCGCAGGAACTGCTTGCCCAGGCTGATCGTCATCGCGCCGTCCAGCGGGGCGCGCACGACCCCGCGCAACAGGTTGATGCGCGGGGTGCCGATGAAGGCGGCGACGAAGACGTTGCGGGGCAGGGCGTACACCGCGCGCGGGGTGTCCACCTGCTGGAGCACGCCGCCGCGCAGGACCGCGACCCGGTCGCCGAGGGACATGGCCTCGGACTGGTCGTGGGTGACGTAGATCGTGGTGACGCCCAGTTCCCGGGTCAGCCGGGTGATCTCGGCGCGCAGGTGGTTGCGGAGCTTGGCGTCCAGGTTGGACAGCGGCTCGTCCATCAGGAAGGCGGTGGGGTGGCGGGCGATGGCCCGGCCCATGGCGACGCGCTGGCGTTCGCCGCCGGAGAGCTGGGCGGGCAGGCGGTCGAGGAGGTCCTCGATGCCCAGCATGCGGGCGGTGGCGTCCACGCGGGGCCCGGGGTCGGACTGGGGGTCCTCGACGCGCAGCGGGAAGCCGATGTTCCCACGGGTCGTCATGTTGGGGTACAGCGCGAAGTTCTGGAAGACCATCGCCATCCGCCGCTCGGCGGGGAGCAGGTCGTTGGCGTACGCGCCGTCCAGCAGCACCTCGCCCTCGGTGACCTCCTCCAGGCCGGCGATCATGCGCAGCACGGTCGACTTGCCGCAGCCGGAGGGGCCGAGCAGGACGAGGAACTCGCCCGGCGCGATGTCCAGCGACAGCCGGTCCACCACGCGGACGCCTCGCGCGAAGGTCTTGCTCACGTCGTGCAGGGAGATGGCGCGTGTCATGGAGGTGCCCCCGGGGGCTCACTGGACGCTGGTGTTCCGCGGTCGGACGCCCTCGTGCGGGTCGTACGGGGCGTGTGAGTCACGGAAGTTAACGGACAGTGCGCGGCCGGGGGAAGACGCCGGACCGGATCCCTCTCCGTCGTCCACCTGGTGAGAAAGCGGACGATCTGGTTCCGTCAGCCGTCCCCGCCGCTGTCGCCGCTGCTCCCGCTCCCGCTTCGGCGCGAACGACGGTTCGACGCACGGAGCAGTTCCCCTGCCAGCAGGGTCGCCCTGGAGACCCCCCGCGTCCAGCGCGGGCCGCCCCTGGCCGCCCACACGACGCAGACACAGCCGCCCACGGCCAGGAGGAGGACTACGGACAGAAAGATGAGGATCACGCTCATCCCTTCGCTTCCCGACACGGCCGGCCGCTGCCGGCCCGGTCCGTGTCATCCTGCCCGATCCCCGCACGCCGACGGTCGCCCGTACCCGCCGACGGGGAGCGCAGGGCGACCCCCGACGAGAGCAGGAGCAGCGCGCCGAGCATCACGAAGGGCGCGGCGACGCCCGCGACGCCCGCGATCAGTCCCGCCGCGGCGGGCGCGGCGACCTGGCCGAGGCGGTTGCCGGTCAGGCGCAGGGCGAGAGCCGTGGAACGGGCCTCGTCGGGGGCGGCCTGGACGACCGTCGTCATGGACAGCGGCTGACCGACGCCGAGGCAGAAGCCGAGCACGACCAGCATCAGCGCGAGCGCCCACACCGGCACCGGCAGCGCGACCCCGGCGCACAGCAGGGCGGCCAGCAGACAGGTCACCGTGAGCAGCACGGTGCGCCCGAGCAGCCGCAGCAGGGGCGTCAGCACGAGCCGGCAGGCGATGGTGGCCGCCGCGCGCAGGCTGAGCAGGACGCCGATCACGGCCGGGGAGATGCCGCGGTGCTCGCCGACCACCGGCAGGTAGGCGGTGAGGATGTCGGTCGCGGACAGCACCGACAGACTGATCAGGATGCCCGCCGGGACACCCCGGGCCCGCAGGATGCTGCCCACGGGGACGCGCGCGCCCCGCTCCTTGCCCGCCCCGTCGGTCCTCGGATGCTCGATGCGCCACAGGGACGTGAAGGCGACCGCCGCGCCCGCGCCCGCCACCACCAGGGCCAGCGCACTGCTGCCGGCCATGTCGGGGCCCCCGATCAGCGCGCCCGCGGCGACGGGGCCGATCAGCTGGCCGAGCGAGGCTCCGATGGTGAAGTGCCCGAAGTTGCGGTCCTGTTCGTGCGGCGCGGACTGGCGGGCGACCAGCGACTGGGCGCCGATGACGAAGCAGAGGTGGCCGAGGCCCATGACGCCGCTCCACAGGGCCATCGCCCACAGGGACCCGGCGACGCCGCTGAGCGCGCAGCCGCCGGCGATCAGCACCACGCCGACGGGCAGCAGGGGCGCACAGCGGCCGTGGTCGGTACGGCGGCCGAGCGGGACGGCGGCGAACAGCGGCAGCAGCGCGTACACACCGGCGATGACACCGACCGCCCGTTCGTCCGCGCCCAGCGCGAGGGCCCGGTAGGAGACGGCGGGCCGTGCCATCGACACCGCCCCCTGCGCGAAGCCGAAGGCGATGACGAGGCGGAGCAGCCAGCCGCGGTTCCCACCGGGCCCCATGATCGTGTCCTTCCTGTACGACTCGCCGCGCAGTCGCCGCGGACGCCGTTGCGATGATCAGATGATGCCGAACAGGATGCCCGCCGCGAGAATCACCAGGCTGGTCAGGACCGCCCACTTCACGACGAACCGCGTGTGGTCGCCGAACTCGACCTTCGCCATGCCGACCAGGACGTACACGGCCGGGACGAGCGGGCTGGACATGTGCAGCGGCTGGCCGACGATCGAGGCGCGGGCGATCTCCAGGGTCGACACGCCGTGCGCCTGCCCGGCCTCGGCGAGCACGGGCAGGACGCCGAAGTAGAAGCCGTCGTTGGACATGAAGTAGGTGAGCGGCAGGCTCAGCAGGCCGGTGACCAGGCCCATGTGCGGGCCCATTCCCTCGGGGATGGTGTCCACGAGCCAGTTGGCCATGTGGTCGACCATGCCGGTGCCGGTGAGGACACCGGTGAAGACGGCGGCGGCGAAGACCATGCCGGAGACGTTGAGCACGTTGTCGGCGTGGGCGGCGATCCGGGCCTTCTGGTCCGGGATGTGCGGGAAGTTCACGGTGAGCGCGAGCGCGGCGCCGAGCAGGAAGAGCACCGGGATCGGCAGCAGCTCCATGATCATGGCGGTGAGCAGCGCGACCGTGAGGAGCGCGTTGAACCAGTACAGCTTGGGGCGCAGGGTGGGCCGGTTCGGGTCGAGGCCCTTGAAGTCGTCGCCCGAGGCCTCCTCCGCTCCGCCGAGGCCGCCGGAGCCGGCGGAACCCTGGGAGCGGTCCGCTCCGCCACGACCGGCACCTGCCTTGGCACCCGCGCCCGCGCCCGCGCCCGCGCCGACCAGCACCGTCTCGCTCTCCGGCGCCGGTTCGCGCACCAGCGCCTCGTCCAGCGTCAGCGTGCCCACCCGGCGGCGCTCGCGCAGACCGAGCACGTAGGACAGGGCGACGACCGCGAGCAGACCGACGGCCAGGGCCGGGATCATCGGGACGAAGATGTCGGTGGCGTCGACCTTGAGCGCGGTGGCGGCGCGGGCGGTGGGGCCGCCCCAGGGCAGCGTGTTCATCACGCCGTTGGCCATCGCGGCGACGCCCGTCATCACGACCAGGCTCATCTTCAGCCGCTTGTACAGCGGATACATGGCCGAGACCGTGATCATGAAGGTGGTGGAGCCGTCGCCGTCGAGCGAGACGATCGCGGCGAGCAGTGCCGTACCGACGACGACGCGCATCGGGTCGGCCTTGCAGAACTTCAGGATGGCCCGGACGATCGGGTCGAAGAGCCCGACGTCGATCATCACCCCGAAGTAGACGATCGCGAACATGAGCATCGCCGCGGTGGGGGCGAGGCTGGACACGCCGTCGATGACGTAGTCGCCGAGGTGGGCGCCCTTGCCGACGAACACGCAGAACAGCGCGGGGATCAGCACGAGCGCCGCGATCGGCGACATCTTCTTCATCATGATCAGGACCAGGAAGGTCGCGATCATGGCGAAGCCGAGGATGGTCAGCATGTGTGAGTACCTAACGTTCGCCCTTGAACATTCCACCGGGGCAGGCGGTGCGAGCGACGTTAGGTGCCGTGAAGTCGCGTTAACAAGACGTTGACATGCGAGCAATAAGCGCAAAACTCCAGGTCAAAGCTTTGCTCAGGTCAGCGGGCGGTCACCGGGGTGAGCTTTACCGGTACGCCGTTGAGGACCGCGTTGCCGGAGAGCGGGTCGAGCAGGCTGCCGTCGAGGAGCTGGTTGACGTTGACGCCGGGCTCGGTGGCGGCGTGGGTCTGGCGGGTGCCGGGGCGGTCGTGGCCCCAGCCGTGCGGCAGGCTGACCACGCCGGGGCGGACGGTGTCGGTGACCTCGGCGGGGACGGTCACCTCTCCCCCGGGTCCCTGGACGCGCACGGGCTGCGCACCGCGTACGCCGAGCCGTCCGGCGTCGTCGGGATGGAGGTGCAGGGTGCAGCGGTTGGAGCCGCCGGTGAGGGCCGGGATGTTGTGCATCCAGCTGTTGTTGGACCTGAGGTGGCGGCGGCCGACGAGGACGAGCCCGGCGGGGCGCTCGGCCAGGGCGTGCCGCAGGCGGGGCAGGTCGCCGGCGATCGGCTCCGGCAGCAGCTCCACCTTTCCGCTGCGGGTCTTCAGCGGCTGCGGCAGGCGTGGGCGCAGCGGGCCGAGGTCGATGCCGTGCGGGTGGGCGAGCAGGCGCTCCAGGGTCAGCCCGTCGGGTCGTGCGCCGAAGCCGTCGCCGTAGGGGCCGAGGCGCAGCATCAGGTCGAGCCGTCGCTCGGGGCCGTTTTCTCCGGTGAGCCGTGCGGTCAGGTCGCCCGGGTCGCGGCCGTGCACGGGTGAGTGCGGGTCGCGGACGGACTTGCCGAGGGTCTGCTCGATCACCATGGCGTCGACGGCGGCGGGGTCGGCGCCGTGCCTGCCGCCGGCGGCCAGGGTCAGCCGGGCCAGGATCTCGGTCTCCGCCATGCGGCCGGGCTCCAGCGGGACGGCCGGGCGGGTGTAGCGGACCTGGTTGCGCACGGCGAGGGTGTTGAAGGCGAAGTCGTGGTGCGGGCTCTGCGCGGGCGGGGGCGGCGGCAGGACGACGTCGGCGTGGCGGGAGGTCTCGTTGAGGTAGGGGTCGACGCTGACCATGAAGTCGAGCGAGTCGAGCGCCTTGTCGAGCCGGTCGCCGTCGGGGGCGGACAGTACGGGGTTGGCGGCGATGGTGATCAGCGCGCGGACCGGCTCGCGGGTGGAGGTGTCGGCGTCGGTGGAGGTGTCGGCGTCGGTGGCGGTGTCGATCTCCTCCGCGAGGGCGGACAGCGGCAGTTCGCCCTTGGCCTCGGGGTGTCCGCTCACCCGGGAGCGCCAGCGGCCGAGCGTGAATCCGCGGCCGGGTCCGGCCGGGCGCGGCGCCCGGTCGGTGGCGGCCTGCGGGAAGAGGGCGCCGCCGGGCCGGTCGAGGTTGCCGGTGAGGATGTTGAGGACGTCCACGAGCCAGCTGGCGAGGGTGCCGTGCGGGACGGTGCAGCTGCCGATGCGGCCGTAGACGGCGCCGGTGCGGGCGGCGGCGAGTTCGCGGGCGAGGGCGCGTGTCACACCGGCGTCCACGTCACAGGCGGCGGCGACGGCCTCGGGGGTGAAGTCGCGTACCGCGTCGCGGACTTCGTCGACGCCGGTCACGTGCGGGGCGAGGTCGCCGAGGTCGGCCAGGTCCTCCTCGTACAGCACGTGGACCATCGCGGCGAGCAGCAGGGCGTCGGTGCCGGGCCGGATCGCCACGTGGCGGTCGGCGAGTTTCGCGGTGCGGGTGCGGCGCGGGTCGACGACGGTGAGGGTGCCGCCGCGGGCGCGCAGGGCCTTGAGCCGGCCGGGGAAGTCGGGGGCGGTGCACAGACTGCCGTTGGACTCCAGCGGGTTGGCGCCGATCAGCAGGAGGTGGTCGGTGTGGTCGAGGTCGGGCACCGGGATGGCGTTGGCGTCGCCGAAGAGCAGTCCGCTGGAGACGTGCTTGGGCATCTGGTCGACCGTGGAGGCGGTGAAGAGGCTGCGGGTGCCGAGGGCGGCGAGCAGGACGGGCGGGTAGAGGGCGCCGGCCACGGTGTGCACGTTGGGGTTGCCGAGGACGACGCCGACGGAGTGCGGTCCGTGCCGCCCGGCGACGGTGCGGACCCCGGCGGCGACCGCGTCGAAGGCCTCCTCCCAGGTGGCCTCGCGCAGTTCGCCGTCCTTGCGCACCAGGGGCGTGCGCAGCCGGTCGGGGTCGGAGTCGACGGCCCCGAAGGAGGCGCCCTTGGGGCAGATGAAGCCGTGGCTGAAGACGTCGTCGCGGTCGCCGCGGGCGGCGGTGACCTCGGTGCCGTCGATGGTGAGGGCCAGGCCGCAGGTGGCCTCGCACAGGGGGCAGATACGCAGGGCGGTGCGGGACACGGGTCCTCCCGGAGGGCGGCGTCGCTCTTGCCGCGAGCATACCGACCGGTAGGCATGTTGGGGAGCCCTCGCGCGCACGGCGCACGGCGCCGGGGCGGCCGGTGCGTCAGTCCAGGACGCGACCCAGATAGGCCCGGAGCAGCTCCCGCGCCTCCTCGATGATCTTCGCGTCCCCGTCCGGCGCGACCCGGAAGGCGAGTTGGACGAGGGTGTCGGCGGTCTCCACGGCGACGAGGAAGACGCGGCGGAGATCGTCGTCGGGGCTGCGGCCGAGGTAGCCGGAGAGCAGCTCGGTGAGCCGCTCGGCGACGCGGTGGTTGGGGACGGCGGCCCGGTCGCCGACCGGGATCTGGTTGCCGAAGTCGATCAGGGAGAAGCCGGGGGCGGTCCGCTTCATCGCCAGGTACTCGTCGAGCACCGCGTCCAGGGCGCAGCGCCAGCCGCCGTCGCCGGTCTCCGTGAGCCGTTCGGTCACGCGTTCCGCGTAGCGCTCCAGGTTGCGCTGGGCCAGCGCGTCGGCCATCTGCCGCTTGTTGCCGAAGAAGCGGTACACCGACCCGATGGGCACGTCGGCGCGCAGTGCCACGGCCCGGGTGCTCAGGGCGTCGTAGCCCACCTCGTCGAGGAGGTCGGCGCAGGCGTCGAGGATCCTGGTCAGCCGTTCGGCGCTGCGCCGCTGCACGGGGGCGCGGCGGAGCGGGGTCGCGTGGGACACGGTCCTCATGATGCCCTCACCGTGCCGTCGCGCGGGTGGGAACGGTCCGGCCCTCGATCTCCCCGGGCTCCGTCGCCTCCGTCGGCTCGGTGTCCGACGCCGTGATGTCCGCCGTGCTCTCGACGGGCTCGCCGTCGACGGCCCAGACGGTGTCGTCGTCGGCGTACAGCCGGACCGTGACCTGGTGGGTGCCGCGCGGGACCAGGTCGGCGGTGAGCCGGTACTCCGGGCCGCGCAGGCGGGTGAGGAGGTCGCCGTCGAGGAAGAGGTGGGCGACGCCGCGGCCGGGCACCGCCTCGGCCCCGGTGCCGTCCGGCGAGAACCTGAAGCCGCGGACGGTCAGGCGTACGTCCCAGCTGTCGTCGCTCTCGGGCTGCACCTCGATGCCGACCTCGGGGGCCTGTTCGGCGTCCACCTCGCGGTAGCGCCGGCCCTGCTCGTCGGTGGTGTCGAGCAGCCTGCCCGCCGGAGCGGCCGACTCCCCGGCCTCCGGTTCCCCGCCGTCTCCCGCGCCGCAGCCCGCGGACCCGGTCAACAACAGGACGCAGACCGCGAGCACGGCGAGCACTCCCCGCGTCCACGACATGACGCGAGACTAGAACACGGGTCCGACGGTCCGGATCCCCCGGGGGCCTGGTTCCGGTCATCCTTCAGGAGGACGCGCGCGCCGGACGGGGAAGAACCGGGAGGCACCGGGAAGACCCGCACGCCCTCTTGCGCGTGAGAAACCGCAATCCTACGGTGTGCCATAGGAATCGGGTTGCGAGGGAGCGATCAATGAGCGGGGACGCGCGGAAGACCGCGGAGGGGCTGGCCTATCTGTCCGGTTTCGGCAACGAGCACAGCTCGGAGGCGGTCGCGGGCGCACTGCCCGAGGGCCGGAACTCGCCGCAGCGGGCGCCGCTCGGGCTGTACGCGGAGCAGTTGAGCGGCACGGCGTTCACCGAGCCCCGTGCCCACAACCGGCGTTCGTGGCTGTACCGGATCCGCCCCTCGGCCGCCCACCCGGCGTTCACCCGCGCGGGCAACGGCGCGATCCGCACGGCGCCCTTCGTGCAGGCCGTGCCGGACCCGAACCGGCTGCGCTGGAACCCGCTGCCGGAGCCGGCGGCCGGGACGGACTTCGTCGAGGGCCTGTGGACGCTCGGCGGCAACGGCGACGCGACCCAGCGCACCGGCATGGCCGTGCACCTGTACCACGCGACCGCCTCCATGGAGCGCGTGTTCAGCGACTCCGACGGCGAGCTGCTGATCGTCCCCCAGCGCGGCGGCCTGCTGCTGCGCACCGAGTTCGGGCTGCTGCACGCCGAGCCGGGCCACGTGGCGCTGATCCCGCGCGGGGTGCGTTTCCGGGTGGAGCTGCTGGACGCCGACGCCCGCGGCTACGTCTGCGAGAACTACGGCGCCCCGTTCCAGCTGCCGGACCTCGGCCCGATCGGCGCCAACGGCCTCGCGAACGCGCGGGACTTCATGGCGCCGGTCGCCGCCTACGAGGACGACGGGGACACGCCGGGCCCGGTGGAGGTGGTCAACAAGTTCTGCGGCAACCTCTGGACGGCCGAGTACGACCACTCCCCCCTGGACGTCGTCGCCTGGCACGGCAACCACGTGCCGTACGTCTACGACCTGCGCCGCTTCAACGTCATCGGCACCATCTCGTACGATCACCCGGACCCGTCCATCTTCACGGTGCTCACCTCGCCGTCGGACACCCCCGGCCTCGCGGGCGTCGACTTCGTGGTCTTCGCGCCGCGCTGGCTGGTGGGCGAGGACACGTTCCGGCCGCCGTACTTCCACCGGAACGTGATGAGCGAGTACATGGGCCTGATCGAGGGCGCCTACGACGCGAAGGCGGAGGGCTTCGTGCCGGGCGGCGGCTCACTGCACAACATGATGTCGGCGCACGGCCCGGACCGGGAGACCTTCGACCGGGCGAGCGCCGCCGAGCTGAAGCCGCAGCGGATCGACGACGGCCTGGCGTTCATGTTCGAGACGCGGTGGCCGGTGACCCTCACCCCCCAGGCGGCCCGCGCCGAACACCTGCAAGCCCGCTACGACGACGTCTGGCAGGGCCTGGAGCGTCACTTCCGCCCCTTGCACTGAGGTTTCCCTACCGGTACGGATGGCCCGTGACCTCCTTCGCCCCGGACTCCATCGTCCTGAACCGCAAGCTTCCGCTGTGGTACCAGGTGTCGCAGTCGCTGCGCGCCTCGATACTCGGCCGCTCGCCCCGGGACCCGCTGCGGCTGCCCACCGAGGAGCAGTTGGCCGGCCACTACGGGGTGAGCGTGCTGACCATGCGGCAGGCGCTCAAGGAGCTGGAGGACGAGGGGCTGATCACCCGGCACCGCCGGCGCGGCACGTTCATCGAGCCGGACGCCCGGCGGGGCGCCCCGGTGCGGCTGCTGGGCTCGGTGGACGCGATCGTGGCGCAGCAGTCCGGCATGAAGGCCGAGCTGCTGGGCCACGGCACGGTGCCGGTGCCGCCCGAGGTCGCGGAGTACTTCCCCGAGTCTGTGGAGGTGGGGACGTACCACCGGCTGCGCTGCGACGAGACGACGGGCGAGCCCACCAACCACGCCCGCAACTACGTCCGTCCCGAGCTGGCCGCCCGCATCGACGTGGACGACCTCGCGCGGTGGCCGATGACCAAGGTGCTGCGGGACGTGGTGGGGATGGACATCAGCCGGATCACGGACACCGTGGAGGCCCGGCTCGCGGACCCGGAGACGGCCCGGCTGCTCGAAGTCCCCCTGCTCAGCCCGATCCTGCACTACACCGGCGTCACCTACGACACCGCGGGCCGGGTGCTGGACGTGGCGGTCATCCACTACCGGGGCGACCGGTTCTCCTTCACGGTCACCCTGGACGCCACATGAGGCCGCGCCCTCCCGTCGTACGATGCCGGGCGTGACGCACGACGACGCCCCGCCGCTGGCGGACCTCATGCCGTGGTCCGTCGCACCGCCACGGCTCGGCCGGGGGTGGCCGACGGCGCCCGACGCGGCGTCCCTGAAGGCCCGCTGGGACGCCCTGGTCAAGGCCGAGGGAGCCGACCGCGAGGCCCTGTTCGAGCCGACCCGCTCCCGCACCCCGCACACGGCGGTCGGGCGGCTGCCCGGCGGCGCCGGGGGCACCGAGCGGCTGGCGCGCGCCTCGGGGCCGTGCCCGGAGCCGATACGGGTGCTGCGCGCGCCCTTCGACGAGCAGTGGCTGATTCCCGACCACAGGCTGATCGACGCGGCCCGCCCGGAGCTGTGGCGGGTGGCGGACGAGCGGCAGGTGTTCGTCGCGGAGGTGCCCGGGGCCACCGGCCCGCCGCTGCTGCTCGCCTCCTCCCGGCTGCCGTTGTTCGGCCCCGCCCGGGTCCGTCCGCTGTACCGCAGGCCCGGCGGCGCCGAGCCCAACCTGGCCCCCGGCCTCCTGGACCACCTCGCCGCCCGGCTCGGGCGGCCGGTCGCGCCGCCGGACGTACTGGCCTGGTCGGTCGCGGTCGTGCGGCCCGGCGGCACCGTCCCGTTCACCGCGGACCCCGAGCTGTGGGAGCGGGGCGTCGACCTGGGGCGGCGCGCGCTGTGGCTGATGCTGCGCGACGGCGAGCGCCCCAGACTCCCCGGCGGCCGCCGCCCGTACGTCCGCGCCCCGCTGCCCGCGCGCCCGCTGACCCTGCGCTACGACCCGGACGACGAGGTGCTGCACCTGGACGAGGGCCGCGTCTCCCCCGTGCCGCCCGGTGCCTGGGAGTTCGAGGTGGGCGGGGTCCGGGTGCTGGAGCAGTGGTTCGCGGCCCGCACCGCCGAGGGCGAGCCGGGCACGCTGGCGGCTATCCGCCCGGCCACCTGGCCGCAGACCTGGACGTCCGAGCTGCTGGAGCTGATCACGGTCCTCGCCCTGCTCGCCGAAGCGCGCTCCGGGTCCGCGGAGTCGACGGTGACGGCGGAGATCACCGCGGCGGAGCTGCGCGAGGCGGGCGTGCTGCCGGTGCCCTCGGCGGCCCGCCGGCCGGCCTCCGTGCTGGACGGCCCGGAGGAAGGGCCGGAGGGACAGCTGGCGCTGCTGTAGCACCCCCGGCCCCGGTGCTCAGGAGAAGCCGTCCAGGATCCTGGCCAGCGCCCTCTCGAAGACCGCCTCCAGGTCGATCGGACCCGTGTCCTCGGCGAAGCTCGCGGCCAGCCGCGGATAGGCGCCGCTCGCGAGCTGCCCGCCCAGGTAGGCGACGCGCGTCGCGTTCTCCTGCTCCTGGGACCAGGGCAGCGACCGGGTGCGCTCCACGGTGGAGATCTCGTTGGTGACGTAGGTCGTCACGACGCCGTTCACCATCGCGACCAGCTCCATCTTGGTGCCCGGCGGCGCGTCGAAGGGGTCGAGGCAGGCCAGGCAGTGCTCCAGGTAGCGCAGGGCATTGGGGCTGAAGCCGTAGACCGGGGACATCAGGCGGGGCAGCCAGGTGTGGCGGTGCATCAGCGCGCGGGTCTGGTGGGCCACCCGGACCATGTCGGCACGCCAGTCGCCGCTCGGTTCCCACAGCTCGTGCTCGCCGCTGACCGCGTCCATCATCAGCTCGTACAGGTCCTCCTTGCGGGGGACGTAGTTGTAGAGCGACATCGTGCCGCAGCCCAGCGCGGCGGCGACGTGCCGCATCGAGACCGCGTCCAGCCCCTCGGCGTCGGCGATCCGCACCGCGGCCGCGGCGATGTCGGCACGGGTGTAGGCCGGTCTCGGCCCCCTGCCGGTGCGCTCGGGGCGCGACCAGATCACTTCGGGTACGGCCGCTCGGCCCGCCATCGTGCATCACCTCGGCCACCATCCTAGTTACGTACAGCGTACGTAGTGCGCTATGGTCACCTCATGACTACTACGTACGCTGTACTTAGTGAGGGTCTGGAGAAACGCTTCGGCGAGGTGCGCGCGCTCCGCGGCCTGGATCTCGCGGTGGCCGAGGGCACGGTGTGCGGTCTGCTCGGACCGAACGGGGCGGGCAAGACCACGGCGGTGCGGCTGCTGACGACACTGCTGCGGCCGGACGCGGGGTCGGCCCGGATCGCCGGGCACGACCTCGTCCGTGAGGCGGCCGCGGTGCGGCACCGGATCGGGGTCACGGGGCAGTACGCGTCGGTGGACGGGGACCTCACCGGGCGCCAGAACCTGCGGCTCTTCGCCCGCCTGCACCGGGTGCGGGACGCGGCGGCGCGGGCCGGTGAGCTGCTGGACCGCTTCGGTCTGACGGAGGCCGCCGACCGGCCCGCTTCCACCCTGTCCGGGGGCATGCGGCGCCGTCTCGACCTGGCGGCGTGTCTCGTCCGGCGGCCCGACGTGCTCTTCCTGGACGAGCCGACGACCGGCCTGGACCCGGCCGGCCGCAACGGGATCTGGGACGCCGTGCGCGCCCTGAAGGAGGACGGCACGACCGTGCTGCTCACCACCCAGTACCTGGAGGAGGCCGACCGCCTCGCCGACGACATCGCCCTGGTGGACCGGGGCCGGGTGGCGCACACGGGGTCGCCGGCCGAGCTCAAGGCGCTGGTGGGGGCATACGCGGAGGCCGTCGTCGCCGACGTGGACGCCATGACGCGGGCGGCGGGCGTCCTGGACCGCCTCACGGGAAACGAACCGGCGCTGGACCACGACCGGCGGACGGTCGGCGCGGTCAGCACGGACCCGACGCTGACCCTGCCCCGCCTGGTGCGCGAACTCGACGCGGCCGGGGTGCCGCTGGTGGACGCGAGCCTGCGGCCGCCGACCCTCGACGACGTCTTCCTCCGCCTGACCGACAGCAGGGAGCTGGTGGCATGAGCACGGTGACGACAAGGCCGGGCCGGCCGGGGACGTACGGCCTGGTGCACGACGGATCGGCCATGCTGGGCCGCCAGTTGCGGCGGATCCGGAACAACCCGGGCCTGCTGATCCTCACCCAGACGATGCCGATCACGATGCTGCTGTTCTTCGGCTACGTCTTCGGCAGCGCGCTGGCGATGCCGGGCGAGGAGTACCGCTCCTTCCTGCTGCCGGGCCTGCTGGTCGCGACGGCCGCGAACGGGATCATGACCGGCATGTTCCAGGCGGCCCAGGACACCCACCGGGGGGTGACGGACCGCCTGCGCACCCTGCCGGTGAGCCGGGCCGCCGTACCGCTCGGTCAGTCGGTGGCGGACATGATCGTCACGGCGGCCGGGACGGTGCCGCTGCTGCTGGTGGGTCTCGCGGTGGGGTGGCGTATCGAGGGCGGCGCGGCGGGCGCGGCCGGCGCGGTGGGGCTGTTGCTGCTGTTCCGGTTCGCGACGACGTGGATCGGGATCTTCCTGGGGCTGCTCACCCGGAATGAGGAGGCCGCCGGTCAACTGGGCGGCGCGACCTTCATCCTGCCGTTGCTCTCCAACGCCTACATCCCGACCGACGGGCTGCCCGGCTGGCTGCGCACGGTGGCCGAGTGGAATCCGATCAGCGCGGTGACGACGGCGCTGCGCGACCTGTTCGGAAACGCGCCCGTGCCGGAGGGGGCGGCGTGGCCGGTGGCGCACCCGGTGGCCGGATCGCTGGCCTGGTGCGGACTGCTGCTGGCGGTGTTCGTCCCGCTCGCCGTAGGCCGGTACGCGCGCGGCGAGCGCTGAGCGCGCGGGAGGGCGCCACCGCCGGGCGGGAGCGGCGGACCGGGGGC
>NZ_QHJH01000149.1 GCF_003947455.1 Streptomyces sp. WAC 04229
CCCCCGCCCCTTCCGCCGCCGCCCGTGCCTGCCCGGCCGGCGGACCGCGGTGAAGCTGCTCGTCCTGAGCGTCCTGGCGGCCGCCTTCGCCGCCCAGGCGGTGGGCGCGCTGCTGCCGCACGTGCCGCTGCTGCTCGCCGCGACCGCCGGTTCGCTGGCCGCCGAGGGGGTGCTGTACCGGTGGCAGCGGGGCATGGTGTCGCTCTTCGCCAAGTCGCACGCCGACGTCACGGTCCGGCACGTGCTGCGGGACCTGCTGCTCGTGATCGGGCTGCTGCGGCTCGGCGAGCAGCACCGGGAGGGGGTGTACGCCCCGCTGGTCGCCGCGCTCCTCGTCTTCTACGCGCTGCACTGGGCGGTCCAGGCAGCCTCCGTCCTGGTCCGCCGCACCCGGACGCTGCCCGTGGTGACCCGGAACATCGACGCCTCGGCGCTGCGGCTGACCCCGGCGCCCCCGCTGCTGCTGCGCCGCCCCGGGCACCGGCTGGCGGTCTTCGGGCTGCCGGCGTCGGCCGGGCTGCTGGCCACGGCGGCCACCGACGCGCCGGTGTGGGGCGCGGCGGGCCTCGGGCTCTCCCTCACGCTGGCGCTGGCCGGCCTGTGCGCGCTGCTGACGCGGCTGCTGCCGGGGCGCAGGCCCGCAGGTGAGCAGGAGGTGCTCGACTGGTTCGAGGCGTGGCTCGCGGAGTACCGGCCGACGGTCGGCCTGTACTTCTCGGGCGGGGCGTCCTCGGCGTACCAGGCGAACATGTGGCTGGAGCCGCTGGCGCGACTGGAGGGGCGGCCGGTGATCGTGCTGCGCGAGCGGTTCATGGTGCAGCGGATCGCGGCGACGGACATCCCCGTGGTGTGCCTGCCGAAGGTGTCCACACTGATGCGCCTGGAGCACTCCACCCTGCGGGTCCTGCTGCACCCCTCGAACTCCGGGAAGACCTCGCAGGTGCTGCGCATCCCCACCATCAAGCACGCCTTCGTCAACCACGGGGAGAGCGACAAGCTGTCCTCCTGCAACCCGTACGCGAAGGCGTACGACGAGGTGTGGGTGGCCGGTCCCGCGGCGCGCGAGCGGTACGCGCTGGCGGAGGTCGGCGTCGAGGACAAGGACGTGGTGGAGATCGGCCGCCCGCAGCTCGGCGCCGTACGGCCGCACGCGGGACCGCCCGCGCCGGGAGCCTTCACGACCGTGCTGTACGCGCCCACCTGGGAGGGCTGGGACGGCAATCCGGGCAACACGTCGGTGGTGGAGGCGGGCGAGCACCTGGTCCGGGCGCTGCTCGCGGACCCGGCGGTACGGCTGCTGTACAAGCCGCATCCGCTGACGGGGTCGGTGGATCCGCGGGCCCGGGCGGCCGATCTGCGCGTGCGGGAGCTGGTGCGGGCGGCGAACCGGGAGCGGGGCGGGCCCCGGCCCGCGCCGTCGGCAGCGGCCGAGCTGGCCCGGCGGACCGCGGAGCTGGACCGGCTCACCGCGCCCCGTTTCCGTTCGGCCGCCGACCAGGCGGAGCGGATGCTGCGCGGTCCGGCGCCGGCGTCCGGGCGGGCGGAGGCGGTGGCGCGGGCGACGGCCGCCTGGGAGGAGGCGTACTGGGCGTCGCTGCCCGAGTGGGAGCACCAGGTGGTCACGGACGCCCGGCCGCCGCTCTACACCTGCTTCAACCGGGCGGACCTGCTGATCAGCGATGTCTCCAGCGTGATCAGCGACTTCCTGGCGAGCGGCAAGCCGTACGCGGTGGCCAACACCAGCGGGCTGGCCGAGGACGTGTTCCGCAAGTCGTTCCCGACGGTGGTGGCGGCGACCGTGCTGACGCCGGACGCGGCCGGGGTGCCGGACCTGCTGGACGCGGTCCGTCATCCGGAGCTGGACGAACTGGCCGGGGAGCGGGCCGCGTTGGCCCTGCGGCTGCTGGGCCCGGCCGGGCCGCCCCCGCAGGAGCGCTTCGCGGCGGCCGTGCGGTCGCTGTGCACGGCCGCCGGGGAGCACCGGACTCGCATGGCCGAGCGGCTCGCCACGGAGCTGCCCCTGCCCGGGCCGCGGCGCGGGCCCGCCGAGCGGTCCACGGCCTCGGCCGGCACCCCGCAGGCCGGACGGACGCAGCCGCGGGGCCGCGCCTGAGCGCCGCCGCCGCGCGGCCGGACCTCAGCCGTGCCGGTGGCGCCAGCCCTGCCAGGCGGACTCGATCATGGCGTCCAGGTCGTGGCGGGCCGTCCAGCCGAGTTCCTCGCGGGCGCGGTCGGCGGAGGCGACTACGCGGGCCGGGTCACCGGGACGGCGTCCGGTCACCTGCGGGGAGAGGTCCTGCCTGTCGGTGACCTTGAGGATGCGGTCGACCAGATCCCGCACCGAATTCCCCTCACCGCGGCCGATGTTGAGGGTGAGCGCCGTACCCTCCGGGGCATCCGCCAGTCGACGCGCGGCCGCGAGGTGGGCGGAGGCGATGTCCTCGACGTGGATGTAGTCCCGCACACAGGTGCCGTCGGGGGTGGCGTAGTCGTCGCCGAAGACCCGCGGGGCGTCGCCCGCCTCCAGGCGTTCGAAGACCATGGGGATGAGGTTGAAGACACCGGAGTCGGACAGCTCGGGGGTTGCCGCGCCCGCGACGTTGAAGTAGCGCAGTGAGGCGGCGCGGATGCCGTGGGCCCGGGCGGCGGCGTTGATCAGCCACTCGCCGACCAGCTTGGTCTCACCGTAGGGGCTCATCGGCAGGCACGGGGTGTCCTCCGTGACGAGGTCCACGTCGGGCATGCCGTAGACGGCGGCGGAGGAGGAGAAGACGAGGCGGCCGACACCGGTGGACGTCATGGCCTCCAGGAGGGTCGCCAGGCCCGTGACGTTCTCCCGGTAGTAGTGCAGTGGCCGCTCGACCGATTCGCCGACCTGCTTCTTGGCCGCGATGTGCACCACGCCTGTCACAGCATGGTCACGAATCGCGCCTTCCAGCAGGGCTCCGTCGAGCACGCTGCCGACCACCAGCGGGACCCCGTCGGGCACCCGGTCGGCGCTGCCGGTGGACAGGTCGTCGTACACGACGGCACGTTCGCCGCCGTCGACCAGGGCGCGCACCACATGCGCGCCGATGTACCCGGCTCCGCCCGTGACCAGCCAGCTCATTTCTCATGCCTCCCAGATCCTTGTCACTGGGCTGCACACTCGTCGGTGGGCTGCGGAAAATCGAGTCGGGCACATCGGGGCAGAAACGAAGAAAGGTGCGGGTGGACCGAAGGTGAGCAAGGTCTCGCCCTCCTCGCACCGCGCCCGCGGGGCGTTCCGCCACGCCTGGTTGCGCGAGGTGCCCCGGTCTCCCCCGGTCGGGCCACCGCACCCACGGAAACTTCACGTGAATCCTTTACGCTGATGCGGCGGCGCGCTCGGGCCCCCCGACGCTCGGAGCGCGTTCCGGTCCCAGCCCGCGCCCCTCCGCGACTCGGAACAGGTTGTAAGAATGCCCAAGCTCTCTCTCGTCATTCCCGTGTACAAGGTGCAGGGATACCTGCCAGAATGTCTTGATTCCGTACTCGGTCAGGAATACACGGATTACGAGATCGTCGCGGTCGACGACTGCTCGCCGGACGGGTCGGGGGCCATTCTCGACGAGTACGCGAAGCGGGATCCCCGCGTCCATGTGATTCATCTCACGGAGAATGTCGGACTGGGTCGCGCGCGGAACGCGGGGCTGGAACGGGCACAGGGCGAGTACGTGCTCTTCCTCGACAGCGACGACTCGCTGACCGACGGTGCCCTGGCAGCGATAGCCGAACGTCTCGAGGCCACCGGAAACCCCGAGGTGCTCGTCTACGACTACGCCCGCACCTACTGGGACGGCCGCGTCCGCCCCAATCTGCGGGCCGACGTCCTCACCGCCGAGAGCCCTGACGTCTTCTCCCTCGCCGAACGTCCGGAACTGCTCGACCTGCTGCAGATCGTCTGGAACAAGGCCTACCGCCGCGACTTCATCACCCGGATCGGGCTGACCTTCCCGCCGGGGTACTACGAGGACGCACCCTGGACGTTCTGCTCGATGATCAGTGCCGAGCGGATCGCCGTGCTGGGCCGTGTCTGCGTGCTCTACCGCCAGCGTCGCGAGGGCGGCAACATCCTCAAGACGGTCAGCCGCAAGCACTTCGACGTCTTCGACCAGTACCGTCGGGTCTTCGAGTTCGTCGGCCGGCGCGACGAACTCGCCCAGTGGCACGCTCCGCTGTTCCGCAAGATGGTCGATCACTACCTGACCGTGCTGGAGCGTCCGGGCCGGCTGCCGCAGAACGCGCGTGCCGAGTTCTTCCACCGCGCCGCCGCCGACTACCGGGCGTACCTGCCGCAGGACTTCGAGCTGCCGGCCGGCCGTCGCCGCCACAAGTACACGATGCTGCAGCGCGACGCGTACCCCGCCTTGATGGGCGCGCTGGCCGCCGCGCGGACCCGCCAGCGGGTGCAGAGCAAGACGCGTCGCGTGCTGAACCGTTCCAAGCGCAGCGCGATGGGCGTCTTCTACCGGTCGCAGCTGAGGCTGCCGCTGGACGAGAACCTGGCCGTGTTCTCCGCCTACTGGGGGCGCAGCGTGTCCTGCAACCCCGCTGCCATCGACGCCGAGCTGGGCCGCCTGGCTCCCCATGTGCGCCGGGTCTGGGCGGTCCGGCCGGAAGCCGTGAAGCAGGTCCCCGAAGGCGTGGAGTACGTCCGCGTGGGGTCGCGGGAGTACTGGGCGGCCGTGGCCCGCGCCAAGTACCTCGTCAACAACGTGAACTTCGGGGACAGCGTGGTGAAGCGGGAGGGCCAGGTCCATGTGCAGACCCATCACGGCACCCCGCTGAAGACGATGGGCCTGGACCAGCAGAAGTATCCGGCCTCCACCAACATGAGCTTCCGCAAGCTCCTGCAGCGCTGCGACCGCTGGGACTTCAGCCTCAGCTCCAACCGCTTCTCTTCCAGCGTGTGGGAGCGGGTGTACCCCTGTTCCTACACCTCGCTGGATACCGGCTACCCGCGCAACGACATCCTCCTGCGGGCGACGGCCGAGGACGTGCGTGCGGCCAGGGAGGAACTGGGCCTGAGTGAGGGCACCACGGCCTTCCTCTACACGCCGACGCACCGCGAGTACCAGAGCGGCTTCGTGCCCCGTCTCGACCTGGAGCAGCTCGCCGAGCGGCTGGGACCCGACGTCACCGTGCTGGTGCGCGGGCACTACTTCTACGGCGGCTCCGCACGTCTCACCGAGCTGCAGTCCAGCGGACGCATCGTCGACGTGTCCGGTCATCCGTCGGTGGAGCGGCTGTACCTCGCCGCCGACGCCCTGATCACGGACTACTCGTCGGCGATGTTCGACTACGCCAACCTGAACCGCCCCATCGTGATCTTCGCCGACGACTGGGACACCTACTCCGTCGTCCGCGGAACGTACTTCGACGTGCTGCGGGAGGGGCCGGGAGCCGTGGCCACCACGCAGGAGGAGCTGAGCGAGCTGCTCAGCTCCGGCGAGTGGCGCGGCGACCGGGCCGCAGAGGCCCGAGACCGGTTCCGGCGGCGTTTCTGTGATTTCGATGACGGTCGTGCATCCGAACGGGTGGTTCGACACGTCTTCTTGGGTGAACCACTCGCGGAACTGCCGCCGATCGTGCCGCTGGACGAGCGGGTGCCTGCTCCACCGCCCGGCCCGGACGTCGCGGCGTCCGACCCGATATCCGTTCTTTGAGTCAGAGGTAGCTGCCGCTGTGTCCCAGCAAGACGACAGAACACCAGACGTAAGCGTCGTCGTCATCGTCTACAACGACGCCGCCCGTCTTCCGACGGCGGTGCAGTCGGTTCTCGACCAGACCCTTCACAACGTCGAGGTCATCGTCGCCGACGACCACTCCACCGACGGCTCGTTCGAAGTCGCGCAGCAGCTGGCGGCCGGCTCCGACCGGGTGCGCGCCATCCAGCTGGCGGAGAACAGCGGAGGCTGCGGCGAGCCGCGCAACCAGGGCATAGCCATCGCCCGCGGTCGTTACGTCATGTTCCTCGACAGCGACGACACCCTGGAGGTCAACGCCTGTCGCAACATGCTGGAGGCCGCCGAGCGCACGGGCGCCGATCTCGTCTCCGGCCTCTGCCTGCGTGTGCACACCGACAGCCGGTCGGGCAAGACGGCCAAGTGGTACCAGTGGCTCTACCGGCAGACCCGTACCTTCGATTCGGTCGCCGAGATACCGGACCTGCTGGTCTTCGACACCCTGTCGACCAACAAGTGCTACCGGCGCGAGTTCCTCGTCGAGAGCGGACTGACCTTCCCGCGCGGCATCCACTACGAGGACCTGCTCTTCTCCGCGCAGGCGTACCTGGCCGCGTCCCGGATCACGCTCATCCCCAACACGGTCTACCACTGGAACGTCGTCGAGAAGACCGAAGAGAAGTCGATCAGCAACCGGCGACACGAGATCAACAACTTCGCCGACCGGCTGGAGATCCACCGCAGGATCGACCGCATCCTCGCCGAAGAGGGCCACGACGAGCTCAAGCTCCACAAGGACACCAAGTTCCTCAAGCACGACCTGGTCCTCTACCTCCGGGACCTGCCCTTCCTGGACGACGAGTACCGGCACCACTTCGCGGAGATGGCCCGCAGCTACATCCAGGACTTCCCCGACGAGGCGTACGCCGAGCTGTCCCCGATCCACCGGCTCTGCGCCTACCTGCTGCTGCGTGAGGACTGGGAACACCTCATGCCCGCCATCGACACGCTCATCAACAAGAGCAAGGTCTCCAGCCCGCTGCTGGAGCGCGACGGCCGGGTCTACTGGTGCGCCGAGCACCTCGACGACCCGATGGGCCGCACCATCCTCGACGTGACCGACCTCGGCTACCACGCCAAGCCGGTGCAGCGTCTCAACCTGCGCAACGCGGTGACCCGGTACGCGGAGAACTCCTCGGGGGTCGTCCTCGCCGGAGCCCTGGTCAACCCGCTGGGAGTGATCGCTCCCGATGCCGTCCTCGAGGGCGAACTGGAGTTCCGCGCCCGCCGCAAGAGCCTTCAGTCGTTCCGCTTCCCGGTGTCGGAGATCCGGCACGAGGGCGACTCCCTGACCTGGCAGACCACGGTCGCGCTGGCGACGAGGCTGCGCCCCGTGGGCCTCGTCGACGACGTGTGGGACGTCCGCCTGCACCTCGTGGTCGACGGCGAGCGCACGACGAGCCGGCTCACCGTCGGTCGCACGGACCTGGAGGGCGCCGGCGCGATCCGGATCCGGCCGCGGCTGGGCCGGATGATGGCCGACCGGATCCTGCCGCACGCCTCGGCCAACGGGCACCTCGCCTTCCGGCTGACCCAGCACAGCCGGCTGGCACAGCGCACCTCCTCCCTGGTCCAGCGCAACATCCAGAGCCCTCCGGCGCGCATGGCGAAGAAGGTGGTGCGCAAGGTCGCCAAGGTGCGCAAGGACCTGAACTCCGGACCGCGCAAGATCGAGACCTTCGAGCGCATGATCCGGATCCTGCCCGTGCGCAAGGGCACCGTCGTCTTCGAGAGCCACCTCGGCAAGCAGTACAGCGACAGTCCGCGCGCGATCTACGAGGAACTGCGCCGGCGTGGGGTGCCGATCAAGGCGATCTGGTCGTACGCGGGCAACCGCCCCACCGGCTTCCCCGAGGACGTCGAGCTGGTGCGCCGCTGGTCGTGGCCGTACCTGAGGGCGCTGGCGCAGGCCGAGTTCTGGATCGACAACCAGGGCTTCCCGCTGAAGCTGCCCAAGCGTGCGGAGACCACCTACATCCAGACCTGGCACGGCTCCGCCCTCAAGCGCATGGGCTTCGACGAGCCGCACTACCGGATCATGCCCGAGCACGAGCAGCGGGCCTACCAGCGGGCCATCGACCGCTTCGACCACTTCGTGGTCCGTGGTGAGCACGACGAGAAGACGCTGGCCCGGGCGTACCGAATACCCGAGGAACGGCTGCTGCGCACGGGGTACCCGCGCAACGACGCCCTGGTGCGTGCCCGCGACTCGGCGGACACCGACCCGGCGGCGCAGGAGCTTGCCGAACGGCTGGGCATCCGCCGGGACCTCCCGGTCGTGCTGTACGCCCCGACCTTCCGGGCCCAGGCGAACGGCAAGGTCCGCAAGTTCGAGTTCCCCTTCGACGTCGAGGAGTTCGCGGACCGCTTCGGTGACCGTTTCACGCTGCTGATCCGCACGCACTACCTGAACAACGTCACGCTGCCGCCGTCGGTGGCCGGCCGGGTCGTCAACGTCAGCGAGGAACCGGACATCACTCCCGTCCTGCTGCTCGCGGACGCGATGGTCACCGACTACTCCTCCGTGATGTTCGACTACGCCCTGCTCCAGCGGCCGATGGTCTTCTTCACCTACGACTGGGACGAGTACGCGCAGAACAGCCGCGGCACCTACTTCGACCTGTCGGAGAAGGCCCCCGGCCCGGTGGCCGGGACGGCGGAGGAGCTCTTCGAGGTGCTGTCCGACCTCGACGCGCTCGCGTCCGGATGCGAGGGCCCGGTCAAGGAATTCATGACGCAGTACGGCGAGTACGACCGCGGCGACGCGGCCGCGCAGATCGTCGACCGCTTCTTCGGCTCCGAGGGAGCAACCCGATGACAGAGCGCGACATCATCTTCGTGGCCAACGAGGTCAACGAACTCGGCGGCGTCGCCCGCTGGCAGGCTCTGATGGCCCAGCTGCTCGCCGAGCGCGGACACCGCGTGACCATCGTGGGCATCGCGCCGCCCGAGGTGCCGATGGACCTCGGGGAGGACCCGCCCTTCGCCACGGTGACGCTCTACGACCGGCGCCCGCCCGGTCCGTGGCAGGCCAAGAACCTCCGCGACCGGGCCAACATCGCGGCCCGCCGCCGCGAGGCGGCCCGTGAAGCGGGCATGCGGGAGGCGACGGAACGGCTGTCCCGGCTCTTCCGGGCCGCCGGTCCCGGCGCCATGATCGTCGTGACCCAGGTCTGGGCGATGGAGTGGGTGGCCGCCGCCGACACGGCCGGTCACCCGGTCATCGGCATGAGCCACGAGTCCTACGAGTACTCGAAGGGCTCCTCCCGTTTCCAGCGTGTCCAGCGGTACTACAAGGACATCGACCGGCTTCTCCTGCTCACCCAGGAGGACGCGGACCTCTGGGTCGGCCGCGGCCTGAACAACGTGGGGTTCATGCCCAACCCCCTGCCGATGATGCCGGAGGTCCCGTCCGCGCGTACCGAGAAGGTCGTCGCGAGCATCGGCCGCCTGGGTCACCAGAAGGGCATCGACATGCTCCTGGACACCTGGGCCGATACGGCGCCCAAGCACCCCGGGTGGCGCCTGCGCATCTACGGTTCCGGTCCCGACGAGAGCGCGCTGAAGGAACAGTGCACCCGTCTGGGGCTGGACGACTCGGTGGAGTGGGCCGGCCAGACGGACGACGTGGTGGGCGCGCTGCACGGCGCCTCGGTGTTCGTCCAGTCCTCCCGCGGCGAGGGCTTCCCGCTGGCGCTGCTGGAGGCCATGGCGTGTGCCGTGCCCTGCGCGGCCTTCGACTGCGCTCCGGGTGTCCGCCAGATCGTCCAGGACGAGGAGGACGGTCTCCTCGCCCGTCCGGGCAACACCATGGAGCTCGCGCGGCAGCTGGGGCGGCTCATGGAGGACGACGAGCTGCGCGACACCATGGGCGAGAAGGCACGTGAGAACGTGCAGCGTTACTCGCCCTCGGCCATCACGGACCAGTGGGAAGAGCTGTTCACCTTCCTGGAACGCTGAGTTCCGGACCCGTCGACGGTGACGGCGCGGGCCGGCCCGGCCCGCGCCCGCCGTACGTGCTGGAACGTTCTACAACCATTCCCCGGGCCGGTCGGTCATGGAAGCGCGATCGCGCCGGGGACCTCACGCACCTCGGCATGCCACCGGAAAGGCAGATGAATGCGCCAGACGGACCAGCACCCACCGGCGGACAGCCCCACCGTGGAGCTGGGGGTGTCCGCAGTCGTCCCGCAAGCGCCGTCCCCGCAGCCGGCCGCGGAGGTACCGGTGGCGGACGCCGGACCGGTGGTCCGCAAGAACCGGCTCGCCGCCCTGGACGGGCTGCGCTTCCTGGCGGCGCTCGCCGTGGTCCTGTTCCACTTCGTCGGCCAGACGCCCGGGGCGATGGAGTTCGTGTGGGGGCGCCCGGTGGACGCCCTGTTCCCGGACGCGCACCGCTACTTCGCCTTCGGCCGGCTCGGTGTCGACCTGTTCTTCCTCATCAGCGGTTTCGTGATCTGCATGAGCGCGTGGGGCCGCACCCCCCGCGACTTCTTCATCTCGCGGGTCACCCGGCTGTACCCGATGTACTGGGTGGCGATCGTGGTGTCAGCCGCTGTGATCTACCTCTTCGACACGCCGTTCGGGCACCCCAACCCCCGGGTGCTCTTCGCGAACTTCACGATGCTGCAGACCCCGCTCGGCGTCGACAACCTCGACTCGGTCTACTGGACGCTCTGGCCGGAGCTCTGCTTCTACCTCACCTTCGCGGTGGTGGTGTGGAAGGGGCTGACCTACCAGCGAGTGGTGATCTTCTGCGGGCTGTGGACGGTCGCCGCGGTGCTGGCGCCCAGCGCCGGGATCCCGCTGCTGACGCTGCTGGTCAATCCGACGTCCGCGCCGTTCTTCATCGCGGGCATGGCCTTCTACCTGATGTACCGCTACCGGCCGACACCGCTGCTGTGGGGCATCGTGGCCATGTCCTGGCTGCTGGCGCTGCACTTCCTGCTGGCCCCGCACGGCGGGCGCAACAACTGGGAGACCTGGTCGCCGTGGCGTGGCTGGCTGATCCTCGCGACCACGGTGTTCTTCCTGCTCATCGCCGCGATCGCGCTCGGCTGGACCACCTGGATCCGCGGACGCTGGCTGACCGTCGCCGGCACCCTGACCTTCCCGCTGTACCTGCTGCACGACGTGCTCGGGGTGACGGTGGTGCACCACTTCAGCGGCCGCGTGGATCCCTGGGCCCTGGTGGGGATGACGGCCGGCGGCCTCATCGTGCTCTCGTACTTCGTCCAGCGCTTCGTCGAGCGTCCGATCGCGGTCGCCATGCGACGGCGTCTGAGCAGCGCCGAGTTCGGGCTGAAGGCGCCGGCTCCGCGGCAACGGTCGTGACCCGACCGCAGCGGCCGGGTCAGCGTACGAGGACGCCGACCCGGCCGTAGTTCAGGGGGAGCGGGACGCTCAGAACGGTTCGAAGCCGTCGAACTCCCGCTCCGCGTCGTCCCGTTCGGCATCCCGGTCGCGGCGGCGCTGGGCGGCGGGCCGGGGGGCCTCGAAGCGGTGGTCCTCGCCGCGGCGGCCGAGCATCTCGGCGCCGGCCGTCACCGACGGCTCCCAGTCGAAGACGACCGCGTTGTCCTCGGGGCCGATCGCCACACCGTCGCCGTTGCGGGCGCCGGCCTTCATCAGCCGGTCCTCGACACCGAGGCGGTTGAGCCGGTCGGAGAGGTAGCCGACGGCCTCGTCGTTGTTGAAGTCGGTCTGGCGCACCCAGCGTTCGGGCTTCTCGCCGCGCACCCGGAACAGGCCGTCCTCCTCGCGGGTGACGGTGAAGCCGGCTTCGTCCACCGCCTTGGGCCGGATGACGATCCGCGTGGCCTCCTCCTTGGGCCGGGCGGCACGCGCCCCGGCCACCAGCTCGGCCAGCGCGAAGGAAAGCTCCTTGAGGCCCATGTGGGCCACCGCGGACGCCTCGAAGACGCGGTAGCCGCGCTCCTCCAGGTCCGGGCGGACCATCTCGGCGAGGTCCTTGCCGTCGGGCACGTCGATCTTGTTGAGGACGACGATCCGGGGCCGGTTGTCCAGGCCGCCGTACTCGCGCAGCTCGGCCTCGATGACGTCCAGGTCGGAGAGCGGGTCGCGCTCGGACTCCAGCGTCGCCGTGTCCAGGACGTGCACCAGCACGCTGCACCGCTCCACGTGCCGCAGGAACTCCAGGCCGAGGCCCTTGCCCTGGCTGGCGCCGGGGATGAGGCCGGGGACGTCCGCGATGGTGTAGACGGTCTCGCCGGCCGTCACCACGCCCAGGTTCGGGACGAGCGTCGTGAAGGGGTAGTCGGCGATCTTCGGCTTGGCCGCGCTCAGCACGGAGATCAGCGAGGACTTGCCGGCGCTCGGGTAGCCCACCAGCGCCACGTCGGCGACGGTCTTCAGCTCCAGGTGGATGTCCTGGAGGTCGCCGGGCTCGCCGAGCAGCGCGAAGCCGGGCGCCTTGCGCCGGGCCGAGGCCAGCGCCGCGTTGCCGAGGCCGCCCCGGCCGCCCTGCGCGGCGACGTACGAGGTGCCGTGGCCGACCAGGTCGGCGAGGACGTTGCCGGCCTTGTCGAGGACGACGGTGCCGTCGGGGACGGGCAGGACCAGGTCCTGGCCGTCCTTGCCGGAGCGGTGGCCGCCCTCGCCGGGCTTGCCGTTGGTGGCCTTGCGGTGCGGCGAGTGGTGGTATTCGAGGAGCGTGGTCACGGACTGGTCCACGGTGAGGACGACGTCGCCGCCCCGGCCGCCGTTGCCGCCGTCCGGGCCGCCGAGCGGCTTGAACTTCTCCCGGTGGACGGAGGCACAGCCGTGGCCTCCGTTACCCGCGGCGACGTGCAGCTCGACGCGGTCCACGAAGGTGGTCATGGGATGTGCCTCCAGTTACTGCTTACTGCGGGGATGTCTCTTGGGTAACACGCGAAAGGCGGACCCGCTTCCCCTCGGGGAAGTGAGGCCCGCCTCGCGAAAGTGTCCGGTCAGGCGACCGGGACGATGTTCACGACCTTGCGGCCACGGTGGGTGCCGAACTGCACCGCACCGGCCTGCAGGGCGAACAGCGTGTCGTCGCCGCCACGGCCGACGCCGCTGCCCGGGTGGAAGTGGGTGCCGCGCTGACGGACCAGGATCTCACCCGCGTTGACGGCCTGACCGCCGAAGCGCTTCACGCCGAGCCGCTGGGCATTCGAGTCGCGACCGTTCCGGGTGGACGATGCGCCCTTCTTGTGTGCCATGTCTCCTCAGTCCCTTACTTCGCAGCCGCGGGGATCTCAGTGACCTTGATCGCCGTGTACTGCTGGCGGTGGCCCTGACGACGGCGGTAGCCGGTCTTGTTCTTGTAGCGCAGAATGTCGATCTTCTGGCCCTTGTGGTGGTCCACGATCTCGGCCTGGACCTTGATGCCGGCCAGCACCCACGGGTCGCTGGTCACAGCGTCGCCGTCGACGACGAGCAGGGTCGAGAGCTCGACCGTGTCGCCGACCTTGCCGGTGGAAATCTTGTCAACCTCAACGATGTCGCCGACAGCAACCTTGTGCTGGCGACCACCGCTGCGCACGATGGCGTACACGCGGATCTCACTCTCTCGCTCGGGAACGGCACCCCCGCAGTCCAGCCACCCGGTGACACACGGACAGCCTCTCCCGGCCGGGGCCCGCGAAGGGCCCGTACCCGGAAGGAAAGAGGTTTACGGGGATGTGACGCGTCACTCGACACGCCGACGCTCAAGATTACGGGGCCGCACGACAGGGGTCAAACCGGGCCCCTGTCCGCCCGCGCACCGCGGCCCCGCCCGCCCGGATGCCGGGCGAACGGGGCCACAGGGTCTGCGACGGTGCCGGATCAGCCCTCGTCGGTGGCGGCCGTGACCGAGGACGGCGCCTGCTGCGCCGCGGCCGCGGTCTTCTTCGACGCCGTCTTCTTGGCCGTGGTCTTCTTGGCGGTCGTCGTCTTGGCCGCCTTCTTCGCCGTGGCCTTCTTCGCGGTCGTCGTCTTCTTGGCCGCGGTCTTCTTGGTGGCGGCCTTCTTCGCCGTCGCCTTCTTGGCCGTCTTGCGGGCCGCCGCCTTCTTGGCCGGGGCGGCCTCCTCGGCGGCCTCCGTGTCCTGCTCGGCCCGCTCCTCCTCCGGCCCGGCCGACGGGACGACCATGACGGCCGCCTCCTCGGACGCGGTGGGCGCGGTGGACTTGCGAACCGCCCGGCGGCGCGGACGGGCCGGGGCCGCTTCCTCGGCGGCGGGCTCCGCGGGGGCCTCGGCGGGCGCCTGAGGCGCCTGCTCGGCCTCCGCGGCCGGTGCGGACGGCGCGGCCTCGGGAACCGTCAGCACGGCCGCCTCCGCACCCGCGGGCGAACCGGCCGGTGCGGACACCTTCCGGGTGGCCCGGCGGCGGGTACGGCCCTTGGGCGCGGCCTCCTCGGCGGCGGGCGCCGGCGCCTCGGCGGGGGCCGTGACGTGGCCGCCGGCGACCGCGTCCTCGACGGCCGCGGGCTCGGCCAGCACCTCGGCGGCGGACTCGCGCCGCACGGGACGCTCGACCTCCTCCCGCACCGTGACGTCCTGCGCGGTCGGGCCCTCGGCGCGGGCGGCCTCGCCCTTCCCGGCCTTCGGCGCGCCCGCCGGGGCCGACGCCCTACGGCTCGCGCGACGCCGGCCACGACCGCGTGTGGCGGCCGCCTCGGCTTCGGCGGCGCTGCTGTACAGCTCCTCGTCCGCGGTGAAGTCGGGCGCCGGGAGGCCGACCGGCTCGGCTACCTCGGCGGCGACCTCGGACTCGGACTCGGTGTCCGCCTCCTGCTCCGCCGTCGGACCGGTCTCGACGCCGGCCACCGCCTCGTGCTCGTGCGGCTGGTCGGCCCCGGCCCGCGCCCGCTTGCGGCGCTTGCTCCCGCCACCGCCGCCACCGGCCGCGGTCGGCTGGTCGAGGTGGACGATGACACCGCGGCCGTTGCAGTGGACGCAGGTCTCCGAGAACGACTCGAGCAGGCCCTGGCCGACCCGCTTGCGGGTCATCTGCACCAGACCCAGCGAGGTCACCTCGGCGACCTGGTGCTTCGTACGGTCCCGGCCCAGGCACTCGAGCAGACGCCGCAGCACCAGGTCCCGGTTGGACTCCAGCACCATGTCGATGAAGTCGATGACGATGATGCCGCCGAGGTCGCGCAGCCGGAGCTGGCGCACGATCTCCTCGGCCGCCTCCAGGTTGTTCCTGGTGACCGTCTCCTCCAGGTTGCCGCCCTGGCCGGTGAACTTGCCGGTGTTGACGTCGACGACGATCATCGCCTCGGTCCGGTCGATCACCAGCGAACCGCCGCTGGGCAGCCAGACCTTGCGGTCCAGCGCCTTGGCGAGCTGCTCGTCGATCCGGTACGTCGCGAAGACGTCGACCTCGCTGGTCCACTTCGACAGCCGGTCGGCGAGGTCGGGCGCCACGTGGGACACGTAGCCGTGGATGGTCTGCCAGGCGTCGTCACCGCTGACGACGACCTGGGAGAAGTCCTCGTTGAAGATGTCGCGCACGACCCGGACGGTCATGTCCGGCTCGCCGTAGAGCAGCGTCGGCGCGTTGCCGCTCTTGGCCTTCTTCTGGATGTCCTCCCACTGCGCCTGGAGCCGCTCGACGTCGCGGCGCAGCTCGTCCTCGCTGGCGCCCTCGGCCGCGGTGCGCACGATGACGCCCGCGTCCTCGGGGACGATCTTCTTGAGGATGGTCTTCAGCCGGGACCGCTCGGTGTCGGGCAGCTTGCGGCTGATGCCGGTCATCGAGCCCTCGGGCACGTAGACCAGGTAGCGGCCGGGCAGCGAGACCTGGCTGGTCAGACGGGCGCCCTTGTGGCCGATCGGGTCCTTGGTGACCTGCACCAGGACCGACTGGCCGGACTTGAGGGCGGACTCGATGCGCCGCGGGCCGTTCGCCATGCCCAGCGCCTCGAAGTTGACCTCACCGGCGTACAGGACGGCGTTGCGGCCCTTGCCGATGTCGATGAAGGCGGCCTCCATCGACGGCAGCACGTTCTGCACCTTGCCGAGGTAGACGTTGCCGACGTACGAGGTGGCCTGCTCCTTGTTGACGTAGTGCTCGACGAGCACGCCGTCCTCCAGGACGCCGATCTGCGTGCGCTCGCCGTGCTGGCGCACGACCATCACGCGCTCGACGGCCTCGCGGCGGGCCAGGAACTCGGCCTCGGTGATGATCGGCACGCGCCGACGGCCCTGCTCGCGGCCCTCGCGGCGGCGCTGCTTCTTGGCCTCCAGGCGGGTCGAGCCCTTGATGGACTGCACCTCGTCGGAGGGCTCGCTCTTCTCCCGCGGCGGGCGGGGCTCGCGGACCTTGACGACGGTGCGCTCGGGGTCGTCGGTGGACGCGTCGCCTTCCCCGGAGCCGTCCCCGGCCCGGCGGCGACGGCGGCGACGGCGCCGGCTGCTGCTGGAGCCGCCACCGTCACCGGCGGACTCCGCGCTCTCCTCGGTGTCCTCCTCGGCCTGCTCGGCGGTGTCGGCACCGTCCTGATCGGCCTGGTCGGCGGCGGTCTGCTCGCTCTCGCCGTCGTTCAGGTCGCCGTCGGCGGAGTCGCCGCGGCGGCGGCGACGGCCGCCCCGGCGCCGACGGCGGCGCGAGCCGGACTCCTCGGAGCCGTCGGCGTCGTCGTGGTCCTCGCCCGACTCGTCGGAGTCGGCGTCGGCCTCGGTGTCGGAGTCGTCGCGGGTGTCGGTCTCCCGCTCGTCCTGCGCGGCGGCGGGCGTCCGGTCCTCGGTGCCCTCCTCGGCGGCGCCCCTGCGGCGGCGACGGCGACGCGACCCGGCGGACTCCTCCTCGGTCTGCTCCTCGGCCGCCTCGACGGGCTTCGCCGGCGCGGCACCGGCCGCCTCGGCGGCGGCTTCGGCGGCGGCCCGCTCGGGCGTCTGGAACTGCGGCTCGGCGAACACGGGCGCCTGGAACACGGCGACGGCGGGCCGGGACGGGCGCTTGGGCGCGTCGTCGGAGGCGGCGGCGGTCTGCGCCGGGGCGGCGAAGCCGCCGGCGGCCTTACGGGTGGACCGGCGGCGCGCCCGGCGCGGAGCGGCGTCCTCGGCGGGCTCGACGTCCTCGGCGGGCTCGACGTCCTTGGCGGGCTCGGCGTCCTTGACGGCCTCGGGGGTGGCCTCACGGACGGGCTCGGGGGTGGGCTCGCTCACCTCGGCGGCGGCCTCGGCGGGCGCCTCGGCCGGGGCCGTCACGCGGCGCGTGGCACGACGGCGGGTGCGGCCCTTGGGCGCGGCGTCCTCGGCCTCCGTCCCGGCGGCGGGAGCTGCGGCGGGCTCGACAGG
>NZ_QHJH01000014.1 GCF_003947455.1 Streptomyces sp. WAC 04229
CACCGCGGCTGCTCGGGCCCGCCCGAGGCGGCGGGGGCGGGCCCGAGCAGCCGCGGTGCTGCCTGCGAGGTGTCGCGGCGCGAGCGCGAGATCGACGACCAGCGTCCGCGCCAGCCCGTCCGTGCACAGCCGTCTCTGGGCCGTCGGACTCGCGCAGTCACACCGCGTCTGCGCAACCGGCCGCCTTAGCGCCGCCGGGGGAACCTCCAGCCGTTCTGGCGCGATCCGGCTTTCGACGGCCGCCTCACCGCAGGCCAACTCTAGCGACGCCAAGCCCGGTTACACCGCTCGCTTTGCAGGCCCTCTTAGCACGCGTTGCGGACCGCGACATCCCGGGGATACTGGAATTGGAGCTCGCGCGGCAGGCCAGTCCAGGATGACTCACGGCCACGATTGCGGCGAATGACAGAGAGCGCAATTGCGAGGGAAGCGTCATGTATGGGCAAGTGCGGGCAATCACCGATAAGAAGCCCATCGCGATGATCAAGGTCAGCGTCTATCGCGATCGGACTCTCATCGAGAAAGCCTACACCAGTGATGAGGGTCGATACAGTGTCGATGTCCCCAGGGGTGAATTGGTCACCGTGAGGTTCGATACACATCATTCGCTGACCAATGCCGAAGACTGGCACCCCTCGGTGGTCACCAATGTGATTGCTGACGATGAGAGCCCAATAAATCGTTATCTGCTCAAGAGTGGTCACGGTGTCGATCCTGAATCGGCCATGGATGCCCTCAGTGGGTATCTGTTCGCTACAGAATGGGAGGATGAGGACTACGCTCGGACGGCGGAGTCTCGCCTGTCGAGACTGAAACAAACCAGCGAGGTGCTCCAGGGAATCCAGCGAAATCTCCAGGAGTACTTCAAGGCGCGAGCGACCTAGTTGGCGCGTTCGCGCACGCACTGTTCAAACACTGCCCCTGGTGGTCTTCACAGGTGTGGCAGCGGCGAACCGTCCACGTCCGGCTGGCCAGTCACAAGCGCGTTCGCCCTTGCGGCAGGGTGAGTTCAGGGGGAACGGAGCATGCAATGAGTGTTCGGAACTTGTCCGAGAGCGTCGGTGAAGGTGGAATAAACGCCCCCGACGATGTCTTCACCGTCCAGATGCTGCTCAACCACGTGGATTCGGCGGCGGGTGGGCCGACCCCTCCACTGGACGTGGACGGTCTGGTCGGACCGAAGACGGTTGGCGGGATCCGCCGTTTCCAGCTCTTGCAGCTCGGCTTCCAGGACGGGCTGGTTGAGCCCGGCAAGAACACCTTCAAAGCGCTCAAGGGATTCTTCCGGGCACCGGAAGCCTTTCCGGACGAAGTCGTCGCCGGCGATGGCGGGTTCCGCCCGCACCGCCTCGTGTACCGGGACGTGCGACTGGCTGGCAACAAGCCGGCGGGTGACACCGTTATCGAGGTCGACGCCGACACCCCACTGCAGTGGTTCCTGGACAGCTCTGCCCACACCGCCGAGCACACCGCGGATCCGGTTCGTCTCAAGCTGATGGCCCATGGCGCGCCTGCCTTCGTGCGGTTCTGCAAGGAGAACCTCTCCACTGCCAACCTTCCGCGGCTTGCCGTGCTGAAGAACAAGTTCGCCGCGGGCGTGGACCTGTTCTCCTGCTCGGCGGCGTTCATTGGTCCCGGCAACAGCGATGGCAACGTGTTCTGCTACCGCATGGCGCAGACGCTGAACACGTTCGTCCGGGCCTCGACTGCCACGCAGGAGTACACCTTGGGCTCAGCCGGGTCGGGCCTCGACTTCGGCCGCTGGGAGGGCACCGTGCTGACGTACGGCCCAACCGGAGCCGTTGTGCAGGTTCAGCACGCCCCACGATTCTGAGCGACTGGGCGGCCAAAGGTGCCTGGCCAGGGGTTTTCGGCGTAGTCGGCTGATGCCCGGTCGCTGACGCGTGGTTGGCGGGGGCCCCGCGTGATCCGCGTGGGGAGCGGCACTCGCGCGACGACGACCCGGACATCCGTACCCGGCCTGCCACGTACACGAGGAGGAGTGGGAGACCGCGGTCCGTCTCGTCGAGGGGCGAGCGGCGCCCTTTCGCTGGTGCTGGGCGGCGCCGACCCTGCGTGACGTCGTCGTCGGACGTGCGGTGAGCGTCGGCCGGTTCCAGGGCGCCGTCAGTTGGCCGACGTCTCCCCGAGCTTCCGGGCGAACGCCGTCGCGGACGCGCGTGACGCCTGCTCCACGATGCTGATGCCGACCTCCTGGGTGCTGCAGCCGTTGAGAAGTACCGCCATCAGATAGACGTGGCCCTCATGCTCTATCCGGCCGATGCTGTTGACGTCCCACTTCTTGGTCTGCGTCCGCTTGAGCCACCCGTTCTTCAGCGCGGTCGTGCCCGAGTCGGCCGCCGCGGACACGCCCCAGGTCTGGCTTGGCACGACGTGCCGCATCAGGTCCTGGATGTAGGTACGCGACGCCTCGCTCAGGGGCGACTTGTCGCCGAACACGGCCTGGAGCAGGCGTATCTGATCTGCCGCCGTGGTCTGGGTGATGCCCCAGACGGTCCCGTGACCGCCCCGCGCCTGGAGCAGGCCGAGCCGTTCGTTGGCCGCGTCGAGCCCCGAGGCACTGCCTATCCGGGTCCACAGGGCACTGGTGGAATCGTTGTCGCTCTTCTGGATCATGGCAGCGGACTGGGCGCGCTCCTCGGTGCTCAACCTCCGCCCCTGGTCCTGGGCCTGGAGCAGGAGGGTCGCCAGGATGTCCACCTTCACGACGCTGGCGGTGTCGAAGGCGTCGTGTCCGTACGTCGCCATGGCGCCGCTCTCGACATCCAGCATCGCCACGGACATCCGGTTGTCGCCGAAGAGCGCGGTCACCGGAGCCAGAGCCGGTCCGAGATCGAACGATTTCTGTGACGGGGTGGGCGACGGCAGAGGTTTCGCTGCGTCCGCAGGTGCCTCGCCCGCCTTCGCCCGGGCCGAGACGGCCGTTGGGGGCGGAGCCTTCGCCCGGTCGAGCGCGGAGGAGTCACCGGGGCCGCTCCGGGTGATGGCATAGGTGGTGGCGCCGCTGACGAGGATCACGACCGACGTCACGGCCCACGTCATGCGGCGTCGCCTGGCCCGGCGGCGACGTCGTTGCTCTCGACGGGAGCGGCCGCGTCGCCGAGCAGGTGGGTTCTCATGCACGGGTGAGATCGTAATCGAATCAAAGTTCGAGGTCGCCGGGCGATTCCAGAACGTGACCGCCGGCAGCGTGCACCAGGGGGTCTCCGAGCAGCGGGAGAGTGGCCGCGTCCACCCCCGCCCTGTCCGATGAGGACGCCGTGCTCGGCCCGGCCCTGGGCCTAGGTCCTGTCGTCAAACTCCCGTCTGCCCGGCGGCGCCATGCACGCACTCTCGCCGCACGGGGCCCTGACCCAAGTACATCCAGTACGAGGATCAGGGCCCCGCGCGCCGAGAGCACGCACCTGACGCCGCCGGGCCCGCCCTCCGGGCGGACGACGGGAGTTTGACGACAGGACCTAGCGGTGGAAGCCGTCCGAAAGGGCCTCCGCGGTGGCGTGGGCGAGGCCTTCCGGGTGTCCAGCATGATGTTGTGGGCGCTTCCGGCCTGCCAGGAATTCCTTCGATCGTTTGCCGACACTGAAGATCGGTCTGGGTACCTGACTGGGCCGGTCTGGGTGTGTTCGCGTGGTTGCTCAACTGTTCGTATGTCGGGCGGGCGCCGCCTGTGGTGTTGGTGCTTGCGCCGGGAGCGCAGCGGTCGTGTCGTGTTCTCCTTCCTGGCGGGCCGGGCGCCGGGGCAGCCGCGACGCGGGCAGCAGGCCGAGAGCGGCGAGTGCGGCCAGGATCAGCAGAGTGGAGCCCATGGTTGAAGCAGCCGTGCCGGTTGCGCCGGCCGCGACGGCGATGCCGAAGGTCGGTCCGATGTTCATGGCGGTCTGCTTGAGCCCGCTGACGACCCCGGCATACCCGGGCGGCGCGTCACCGACGACGGTCCCGGTGGCGGTGACCATCACCGTGGCGAACCCGGCACCGATGGCGGCAAAGGCTGCAGCCATGGCCATCCAGGTGCTGGCGGGACCGAGCCGGGACAGCCCTGCGATGCCCACCACGACGAGGACCGTACCGGCGATCGCGGTGCGGCGCGCACCGTACCGGCGCATTGCGGCGACCGCGGCGGGTGAGCCGAGGACCATGAGCACGGTCAGCGGAAGTACGCGCAGACCGCTGTCGAGTGGGTCGAGTCGAAGTACGTCCTGGAGATGGAAGGTGGCCCTGAACAGCGCGCCGAACAGGCCGGCGGTGGTGACCAGCAGGAGCGCCATCGACGCCGTCACCGGTACGGAGCGTGCTACGGCTGGCGGAACGACCGGGTGTGTGGTGCGGCGTTCGTGCCGGGTGAGCATCGTTGCGACGCCGATGACGGCGAGGAATTCGAGCAGCGTCGGCGCGGCGGTCCACCCCCGGGCGGGTACGTCGGCCAGGGCGTGCACCAGGGTTGCGAGCGCGATCGCCAGCAGGCCCGCGCTGGTGACGTTCAGCCGTGGAGAGTTGCCACGCTGAGTTGCCGGCGTCCGCACGGTGAGGGCGAGTACGGCGATGACGAACGCGAGGGGCACGTTGACCCAGAAGACGGCGCGCCATCCCAGATGAGCCACGAGAACACCGCCCAGGAGCGGACCGGACCCCGCCGCCACCGCGATCGCACCGGTGCGAATGGCGATCGGCTTGCCGAGCCGGTCCGCGGGATACGCCAGCCGTAGCAGCGCGAGCGTCGCAGGCTGCAGGAACGCGGCGAACCCGCCCTGTACCACGCGCAGGACGATCACCCAGCCGACGCTCGGCGCGAGCGCGATCCCGGCCGAGGCAGCCCCGAAACCGAGGACGCCGACAAACAGCAGGCGCGCGTGCCCGTACTGGTCCCCGAGGCGCCCGGCGATCACGAGTAACGCGGCCACGGCGACCAGATAGCCGGTGCTCGTCCACTGGATGTGCGCCACGCTCGCGCCGAGATCACGCTGCATGACGGGCTGCGCCATGAGCAGGATGGTTCCGTCCAGTGCGACGATCACCGCGCCGACCACACTGACCAAAAGTGCAGTCTGCCGCTGTGCGGGTGTGGTCATGAGGTCACCGGGCCGAGATGGGCGTCCAGAACTGCCGCGATGAGCCGGTCGCGTTGGTCGTTGCCGGGGTCACCGCCCAGCGGTGGGACGCCGAGGGCGAGTTGCAGGCTGCCCCAGGCCCACAACTGGGCCATGCCGTGCAGGTTCGACCACAGGGCGGCGGCGATCACCGCAGGCGGCGGTCCGGCCGAGTTCGGCCCGTCGGCGCTTCGCGCGGCCTCCCTCTCCGACAGGCATTGGGCGACGAGTCCGGTGAAGTGCCCGAACAGCGGGAGGGTCGACTCGCGCAGCCTCGGTTGGTCCGATGCCTGCGCCGCGCCGTCGAGCAGGTCGTGCCGCCACATGAGTTCGAACATGCCGCGGCGTTCCAGTGCGTACCCGACGTACGCCCGCGCGAGGGCCTCCAGCTGGCCGCGCGGTGTCGTCGTGCCGGCGACCGCGGCCTCGAACATGACGGCGAAATCCTCGAAGCCGCGACGGCCGATAGCCGAGAGCAGCGCTTGGTGCGTAGGGAAGTACCGACGCGGCGCCCCGTGCGACACCCCCGCTCGACGGGCTATTTCCCGCAGGCCCACGGAAGCGGACCCCTCGGTCAGTACAAGGTCGACCCCGACGTCGATCAACCGCTCCCGAAGGGAGCTCTCCTCAGCCATAGACACTGTCTACCAAACGTTGTAGACAGTGTCTACGCGTTCGGGTGAGTGATCATGATGCTCAGTGAGTGGCGGGGGCCGCCTCGACTACTCGGCGTGCTTTTTGTCCGGGCCGCTCTCAGAGCGCCGTGCTTGCCGTAGGAGGGTCCCTGCGCGGTCGGCGAACTCGCCGCAGTCGTCGGCATGGAGGCGTCCGCCTGCTCCCATCAGCTCCGGCTGCTGCGCAACCTCGGCCTGGTCACCGGCGAGCGGCACGGCCGCTCCATCGTCCACGCCCTCCACCGCGTGGAACACCTCCGCCTCGGCGTGCGCGACACCACGGACCACGAAGTCTCTCCGGCCTCCGCCGTCGAGTAGTCGGCGGCGGCGGGCGAACCCCGGAGCTCTCTCAAGGGCCCATGGCCGGATCAGCTCGTGCGGGTGCCGCCGGCGTCGTTCATGCCGGCGAGCAGGGCGGTGAGGACGCGGCGCAGCCGGGGTTCCACCTCCACGACGGCGTGGCCGAGCTGCGGTTCGCTCGCGAAGAGCTCCCGCAGGGCCGCGCGGGGTGTGGCCATCTGCCACAGGGCTCCGGCCATGGAGGTCGCGGTGGCGACTGTGTCGACGGCCTGCTCCTCGCTCAGGCCGAGCAGTCGGTCCAGCTCGGCGCCGATCCGCGCGACCTCCTCCAGCGTGCCGAGCTTGAAAGTGCGAACGGCTTCGAGGGACACGTTCCGCTCCAGGTTGAGCGGGGCCTGGGCCAGCAGGTCGCAGAAGAGGGGCCGTGCCGACAGGGTGGCGGCGAAGGCGTCGGCGACCGCCGCCGGCGCGGCCCGCTCGCATGCCGTGAGGCGCCCCCGCAGTGCGGCGGACCATTCGCGCCAGCCCTCCGCGGTGAGGTCGAGGAAGATCTGCTCCCGAGTCTCGAAGTAGCGCAGCAGCGCCGACTTGTGCATGCCGACCTCGGTGGCGATGTCGGTGAGCGTGACCTCCCGGATGCCGCGCCGGGCCCCGAGGGCGCGGGCCGCCTCGAGGATCGCGGTTTCGCGGGCCTGCTTCGCCTGGACGCTGCGGGCCCGCTGGAAGGTGGCCTGATCAGTCATGCGCCCATCATAGGAGCCAGTAGCGAAACGGTGTTGCGTTAATACGGCAACGGTGTTTCACTAAAGATATGAGTGATGACGCGAACACCTTCATGAACAGCACCGGGACGGCGGGCGGCGGCGGCGAGCGGCCGGTCTGGTTCATCACCGGCTCCTCCCGAGGTCTCGGGCGCGCGCTCGCCACTGCCGCCCTGGAAGCGGGTGATCTGGTCGTGGCCACCGCGCGCCGCCTCGAAGTCCTCGCCGACACCTTCGGCGCGTACGGCGAGCGCGTGCTGCCTCTGGCCCTGGACGTCACCGACCCCGAGGCCGCGAGCCGCGCGGTCGACGCGGCCGTGGACCGTTTCGGGCGGATCGACGTGCTCGTGAACAACGCCGGGTACGCGAACGTGTCGCCGATCGAGACCTCGGACGACGCCGACTTCCGCGCCCAGTTCGAAACCAACTTCTGGGGCGTCTACAACGTCACCAAGGCCGCCCTGCCCACCCTGCGCCGCCAGGGGGCGGGCACGGTCGTGCAGTTCTCGTCGATCGGCGGCCGGGTCGGAGGGTCGCCCGGCATCGCCTCCTACCAGGCGGCGAAGTTCGCGGTCGACGGCTTCAGCCGCGTCCTGGCGGCGGAGACGGCGCCCTTCGGCCTGCGGGTGATGGTCGTCGAGCCGAGCGGCTTCGCCACCGACTGGGCCGGCTCGTCGATGACGGTCCACGACATCCCGCAGGCGTACGACGCGACCGTCGGCGCGATGAACCGCCGGGTGCGCCGGAGCACGGACGGCGCGGCGGGGGACCCGCGGCGGGCCGCCGAGATCATCGTGCGCACCGTCCACCGCGAGGAGGTTCCCGGTCACCTTCCCCTCGGCGTGAACGCGGCGACGATGGCCCTGGACCACTCCCGGCGCCAGACGGCGGAGGCGGCAGCCTGGGAGGAGGTCAGCCGCTCGGCGGACTTCGGAGAGCCCTACCCGGTGGCCCTGCCCTGACGCCGGCACCCTTGGTACCCCCGGTTCGACGTACCGCCCTGGGACGGCCCGGGCGGATGGACCGTTGCACGGTCGGCGACCAAGTGGTCGGCGCACAGAGGGGCGACTTCTGCGGCGGCTGGATCACGGCCGAGGTGCGGGGCCCCTTCAAGGGTGTGCCGGGGACCGGCACGTGGTGACGCGGTGTTGTAGCGGCGTCGGAATCCTTCCGCCTCACCGCCTCAATGCTTCACCGCCTCACCAGTCGACGCAGGGCGAAGCGGGCGAGTGGCGCGTAGGCGGCCAGTACGAGCCCGGGCCCGTACATGGTGAGATCGGTGCGGCAGCCGCCCTCGGAGGCGTGCACCTCGTGATGCAGCCGGATCCGCACCGGCCCGACCCGGACTCGCCAGGACCACGTACGCCGTGCACCGTCGACCGCCTCGACCCGAAAGGGAACCTTGATCCTGGCCACCGACTCCACCTGACCGGTGAGCCCTGGAACGAGCAGGCGGCGGTCCGCGTGCACATACCTGATCTGCGGAGCCCACGAGGCCCACGCGTCCAGCCGGGCATAACGCTGCCACGCCGTGTCGGCGTCGATCGGCCCCACCGCATGAAGGGTCAGACTGGCCATGGCTCACGAGTACCCGACTCTGAGCCAGGCTCCCTACTGGTGGCCCAGCCGGACCCCGGCCGCCGACAATCCGTGGGGCTGCCCCTACGTCCAGCGCGACGGCGAGCGGAATCCCGAGGTGGACTCGGGTACCGACCGCCAGGACCTGGAGAAGGTCTTCGACTCCTCGTACGACCTCGTGCTCGCCTGGTACTACACCGGCAAGGGGCAGTACGCGCGCAAGGCGGCGGACATCCTGCGGACCTGGTTCCTCTCCCCGGACACCCGGATGAACCCCAACCTGGACCACGCCCAGTTCATCCCCTGCAAGTACGACGGCAGGGCCATCGGCATCATCGACTTCTCCCAGTCCTACACGTCCGTCGTCGACGCCGTGGCCCTCCTGGAGACGGGCGCGCCGTCGTGGACCCGCGCCGACCGGGAGGCGATGGGGGAGTGGAACAGCGACTTCCTGGGCTGGCTGCGCAACAGCGACTTCGGCAAGCAGGAGGCCGCGGCCGCCAACAACCACGGCACCTTCTACGACATGCTGGTGGCCGGACTCGCGTACGCCACGGGCGACCGCGAACTCGCCCGCCGCACCGTGCGCGAGGCCGCCGCCAGGCGCGTGGACGCCCAGATCGCGGCGGACGGCAGCCAGCCGCTGGAGCTCGCCAGGACCAGGAGCTGGCACTACTCCACCTTCGACCTCGTCGCCTACACCCGGCTCGCGGCGATCGGCGAGAACGTCGGGGTGGATCTGTGGGCGCACCGGGGCCCGCAGGGGCAGAGCCTGTTCGCGGCGGTGCGGTACCTGCTCCCCGCCGCGACGGGCCGCGAGCCCTGGCCCCACCCCGAGCTCGAGTTCCGCCGGTTCGCGGCGAGCGACGTCGTGCACGCGGCCGCGGACGCCGGCGACGGAGCCGCGCGGCGCGCCCTGCCCCTGCTGGAGGCGCCACCCGGCGGCGATCTGTGGGCACTTCGCCCGGCCGCCGAGCAACTGGACTCCATAGCGGGCCGACCCGCCCCCCGGTCAGCTGTTGGGGCACCATGAGGGGGTCGGCGCCGCCCCCTCATGGTGCCGGTGTCACGGCGTCACGGCGATGTTGGTAAGCCCCCGGCCGCCGGTCACCGTGTTGCTCGCGTACACCGTGGTACGGCAACCGGCGCCGGAATTCGTGACGTTGACGGCCAGCCTGGTGGACCCGCCGGCGCCGCTCAGGTCGGACCTGTTGTTGCGGAAGACCGTGCCGCAGCCCCAGCCCGGCTGCTGGGTGTGCGTCTGGTAGCCGTCGTTCGTGGTCCGGGTGCCGGTGTTGTTCTCCACCAGGACGTCGTTGCCCTTCACGTCCACCCATGAGTCGTCGTAGTGGACGCCGGTGAGGCCGCCGCCGTCGAAGGTGTTCCCGATGATCCGGGCCCCGGTGGTGCCCTCCTTGACGTCGATGTTCTCGCCGCCGACGTCGGGTCCGATGGTGTTGTTCAGTATCTGCACGTTGTCACTCCTGTCGGAGAGCGTGTTCGCCGTGCCGACGTACACGCCCTCGCCCATGCCGCGCCCGTCGTTGCCGGTGTCGTGGATGCGCGAGTCGCGGATGACGCCGTCAGCGCTGGACTTGCGGAAGTGGACGCCCTCCATGTCCAGGCCGTGGACCGTCACGCCGTCCACGACCACCCCGCGCGCGGCGTCGATCACGATGCCCTTCTGGCCGCCGGTCACCGTCACCCCGTGGACCGTCCAGTAGGAGGCCGCGTTCAGGTGGAGGCCGTAGCCGCCGTCGGCGGTGAGCACCGCCCTGGGCGAGCCAGTGAGCGTGATGCGGGAACCCACGGTGGCGGCCCGGGTGGCCTTGAAGTTGCCCGTGTACGTGCCGTCGGCGAGCCGGATCGTGTCGCCGGGCGCGGCCGCCGCGAGGGCCGACTTCAACTGGGCGGCGGTGGAGACCTCGATGACGGCCGCCGACCCGAGGGCCGGGGCGGGCGTGGGGAGCAGGGCCAGCCCGCCGGTCACGGCGAGCAGGGAGGTGAGCAGCGAACGGGAGCGCGTGCGCATGGGGGACCTCCTGAGTCCTGGACGTGATGGGTGGTCAGGTTCATATAAATGACTGTTGATTAGTCATATGAATCAGGTTGAGGGGAAGGTAGGGGCGCTTCTCCGGCGCGTCAAGACCGGACGGGACGACCTTCGCGCGGATGCGCCCCGTTCACAGGGGGCTGTGAATGCCCTGTCGGCCGGATGTCGTCGGCAGTCTTGATGGGAAGGGCGACGCTTGCTTCCCTGTAGTTAGGAAAGTTTCCTATCGGACAGTCCCATGAACGGAGTTCGTATGCACGCACATTGCACCTCATGGCGATCTTCCATGGCGGCAGGCGTCGCAGGCAGTGCCCTGCTCCTGCTCCTGGGCGTGGCTCCCGGCGCCGGTGCCGCCACCGCACGGCAGGTGCCGGCCGCGCCCACCGCGGAAACCCCCGTCGGTGCCAACGGCCAGCTCAGGGTCTGCGGCACCAAGCTGTGCAACAGCCGCGGCAACCCCATCCAGTTGCGCGGCATGAGCAGTCACGGCACCCAGTGGTACCCGCACTGCCTGACCGGCGGTTCGCTCGACGCCCTCGCCCGGGACTGGAAGGCGGACGTCCTGCGGGTCTCCACCTACGTGCAGGAGGGCGGCTACGAAACCGACCCGAAGCGCTTCACCGACCTGGCGAACTCCCTCGTCCAGCAGGCGACCGACCGCGGCATGTACGTGATCGTCGACTGGCACATGCTCACTCCGGGCGACCCGAACGCCAACCTCGGCAAGGCCCGGCAGTTCTTCACCGAGATCGCCAACCGCAACAAGAACAAGAACAACATCATCTACGAGAT
The DNA here is from genome assembly GCF_003947455.1 of Streptomyces sp. WAC 04229. Taxonomy (GTDB): domain Bacteria; phylum Actinomycetota; class Actinomycetes; order Streptomycetales; family Streptomycetaceae; genus Streptomyces. The sequence goes on from NZ_QHJH01000014.1 coordinate 11,264, forward strand.
CGCCAACGAGCCCAGCGGCGTGAGCTGGTCCCGCGTCAAGAGCTACGCCGAGCAGATCATCCCGACCATCCGCGCCATCGACGCCGACGCACCGGTCCTGGTCGGCACGCGCGCCTGGTCCTCGTTCGGTGTCTCCGAGGGTGCCGACGAGTCCGAAGTGGTCGACAACCCCGTCCGCGCCGCCAACATCATGTACACGTTCCACTTCTACGCGTACTCGCACCGCGACGAGTACCTGGCGACCCTGTCCCGGGCCGCCGACGCCCTCCCGGTCTTCGTCACCGAGTTCGGGACGCAGAACTACGCCGGCGAGGGGAGCAACGACTTCGCCATGTCCCAGCGATACCTCGACCTCATGGCGAGCAAGAAGATCAGCTGGGTGAACTGGAACTTCTCCGACGACCAGCGCTCCGGTGCCGTCTTCAAGACCGGTACCTGCGACAGGAACGGGCCGTGGACCGGCACTTCCTCGCTGAAGCCCGCCGGCGCCTGGATCCGTGACCGCGTCCGTACTCCCGACGCCTTCCCCGCCCGTTGATCCACCGTGCCCCGGGCCCTGGACCCTTGGCCGTCGTCGGCATCTTCCGGCTGGACGGCGGGCGCATCGTCGAACACTGGGACGTCGTCCGGGAGATGGTCTCTCCCGAGGAGTCCGCCGACGGCAACCCCATGGTGTAGGCATGGAGGGGTGGCGGCCCGTCACGACCGGGTGTGGTGGCCTGCCGCCGCGTGATCCGGGGCGGCGGGACGGCTCCGACCGGTCAGTCCGGCAGCTTCTCCATGTGGTCCAGGAGTGGCCCCACCCGTCGAGGCGCGACGTGTCCTTCGTGCACAACCTTTGGCGAAGTGCGGATGTCTTCTTGGTGTACGCAGCAAGGTCCGTGCCTCTCCGCACCGCCCGAGGGCGGGAGACGCACACGGTCGCACCCCGCTTCCGTGCCGGAGGCGAGGGGCTGCACGTCCTCGCCCGCGACGCGGCCGGCCCGTGGCCGTGGGCAGTTTCGGAGACCAGGGAGATTCCTGTGCGTCACCTCCGACAGGCGGCCGTCACGGCCACCGCACTCCTCACCCTCGGCGGCGGCGTGGTCGCCGCGGCCCAGGCCGCCCCGGCTGCCGTGCCCTTCCCGTCCATCGGGTGGCAGCAGCGGAACTGCGACTACGACGGCAACGGATTCGACGACGTGCTGACCGGCGCCCCCGGTGCGACGGTGAGCGGCGCCTCGGGCGCCGGCTACGTCACCGTGCAGTACAGCTCGCCGGGCGGTCTCAGCACGACGAAGAAGAGCGTGCTCCACCAGAACGTGTCCGGCGTTCCCGGCGGTGCCGAGGCCGGCGACGGCTTCGGCGGGGCCGTCGCCTCCGGTGACCTGGACAACGACGGGTACGACGACGCCGTGGTCGGCATCCCGGGCGAGGATCTCACCGGCCTGTCCGACGCGGGCGGCGCCGTCATCTTCTGGGGATCGCCGACCGGACTGCACGGATCCGACAGCACCTGGCTGGAGAACGACGACCCGCGGGCGGGCGCCCACTTCGGACGGGCCGTCGAAGCGGCCCGCTACTCCGCCCCCGACCCGGCGGACCCGAACGCCGACCCGCGGGACTCGCTCGCCGTCCTGGAGGACGACGCCCTGCTGTTCTTCACCCTCGCACCCGGCGAGGAGACGCAGCGGCCGACGATGTCCGAACGCGGCATACGGGCGACGGAATTCGCACCGCGGAGCGGCGGCTTCGAGTTCCGCAGTCTCAGCCACGGCAACTACAACGAGGACTCCTGGGCCGACCTGGCCGTCTCCGGCGTCACCACCGGGCAGCAACCGGGCGCCGGCACGGTGCACGTGCTGCACGGCGCGCCGGACATCGGCGCTCTCGGTGACGGGGGCACGTTCCCGGGCGGTCCGGCCGTCGTCTCCGGCGACTGGGACGGTACCGGGCAGGACGACCTCGTCATCGGTGACACGGGGGCCGGCGCGCCGAAGGGCGGCGGGATCACCCTCTATCTGGGCCGCGGCGACCTGTCGGGGCTCGAACCGGAGCCGGCGCAGTACTGGACCCAGGACTCGCCCGGCGTGCCCGGCACCGCGGAGGCGGGCGACCAGTGGGGCGCCGATCTGTCGGCCGGGGACACCGACGGCGACGGCCACCCGGACCTCGCCGTCGGCGCGCCCGGCGAGGACATCGCCAGCGTGCCCGACGCGGGTGCCGTGTGGGTGCTGCGCGGCGACCCGACCGGTTTCAGCGGCGCAGGGGTGAAGAGCTTCGACCAGCAGCTCGCCGCCATCCCCGGCGCGGCCGAGAAGTCGGACCGCTGGGGCGGCCAGGTCCGGCTCATCGACGCCGACAAGGACCGTCTCTTCGGGCTCCTGGCGGCGGCACCGGGCGAGAACACCGACGACGGCTTCATGTGGGTCGTACCCGCGTCGTCGTCGGGACTGGTCGCCCAGGGCACGTGGACCTACGACGGGGCACGTCTCGGGGCGCCGACGGCGAACGCGCGGTTCGGGGCGGCGATCGACGAGTAGACCTCGCGCGGGGAGGCTCCGGGTACCGGGCTACTCCGGTACCCGGCGCGGGGAGCGGCGGACGGCGAGGACCGCCAGGTCGTCCTGCGGGGCGCCCGCGGTGAAGGCGTGGACATCGTCGACGAGTGACTCGGTGAGCCGGCCGGCGGTGATGTCGGCCCGGTCGGAGAGGCGCGACTCCAGAGGGTAGAAGGCGCCCCCGGCCGAGCGGGCCTCGGTCAGGCCGTCGGTGCACAGCAGCAGGGTCGCTCCGGCCGGGAACGGGAACCAGGACACCGTGCGCACCTCCTCGACCAGGTCCGCCAGGCCGAGCGGGGTGTGCTCCGTCCCCGAGCCGACGGCGGTGACGGTCCCGTCGTGCAGCAGGTACGGCGGGACGTGGCCGCAGGTGACGAGCTGGGTCTCGGTACCGGCGTCCACCCCCAGGACGACGGCGGTGACGAATCGCTGCGGCTCGCCGCGCTGTTCCGCGTAGTCGTTGTGGCGGACCACCGCCGCCTCGAGCGAGTCGACGAGGGCCGTCACCGTCGGTTCGCGGTGGGCGGCCTCGCGGAAGGCGCCGACCACGTCGATGGCCATGCCGACGGCCGCGAGCCCCTTGCCCTGGACGTCGCCGATGAGCACCCGGGTACCCCACGGGGTGGCCGCCACGTCGTAGATGTCGCCCCCGACGAGTTTGTCCTGCTGCACGGGCTCGTAGACGCCGTCCACGAGTACGTCGTCGGTGAGCAGCGGCAGCGGACGCAGGATCTGCCGCTGCATCGCGGCCGCGGTCGACCGCAGCCGTACCAGCGCCCCCTCGCGCGAGACACGCAGCCGGGACGCGTAGACGGCCAGCACACCGAAGCCGACGGCGAACAGGGCCAGCACCACCCGGTCGGCGATCCGTTCCCCGGACAGGGCCACGGGCACCACGACGACGACGCTCACCCAGGTGGAGACCATCGCCGTCTGACCCGGGGTGCACAGCGCGGCGGCGAAGGCCGGCAGGAACACCAGCAGCCCGAGCAGGAGGACGGCGGTCCCGGTCAGCACCCCGAGGACGATCGTCACCACCGTCGCCGCCACCGTCACCAGGACGACGGTGCGCGTGGGTGGCGTACGGACGCCGTCGTCCCGGTCCGCGAGGTCGTCCTCCCCGGAGGCCGGCGCCGCGCGCGTCGAACGGAACATGCGGGCATCCTCCAACGGCGACGTGTCGGACCGGGCGTGTGCCGCACGCGGCGACGTACGGGCGGCACCGATCATCCAATCCGGTCGGCACGGCGGGCAGAGGCTGGCCGTACCCGCTCCGAAGTGCGCCCGTACGGGTGGCCGCTGCGCCGCCTCTCCGCCGGTGCGGGAGGACCGGGGATGCTCGCCCCGGTCCTGGTCGGTGCCAGCCTCGTCGTCCTCTGTGTCGTGCGGGAGCGCCGGGCGAAGGAGCTGAGGCAGGTCCGGCACGTGTCCGAGGCCGCCCAGCGCGTCGTCCTGCCGCCGCTCCCCGGGCAGCTCGGAGCCGCCTCCGGCGCGACCTGATGCACCACGTCGACGGACACCTGGACGACGCCGCCGCCGTGATCGTCATAAGGCGCTCCGCCGCGTTCGGGGTGTGACCGGCCGGGCCGGGCCGGAGGCCAGCCCGCTCGACGGCGCGGGCCCTCGACTGACCTGCGGAAAGGCGAAGGTTCCGGCATCGCGCCATGATGGGTTCACCGGCCCGACAGGAGGCGGTGGACCCGACATGGGTATGAGCAGGGCAGACGACCGGGCGTCGCCCGCCGGGGTGGCGGCCGCGCTGATCGATCGTCGAGGTGTCCTGGTCGGCTGGTCCCGGGCCGCGGAGGAGCTCCTGGCGCGGCCGGCTGCGGACGTCCTCGGCCGCTCCGTTCTCCGCCTGCTGGCCGAGCCCTGTGCGGCCACCGCGGGCCGGCCGCCGGACAGCGGCGACACCAGGCTGCTGTGCGGTTCCGGCGAGGTGATCACGGTGAGCTACCGCGCCGAGCGGCTGTACGGCGCCGGGCCCACCCTGATCCTGGCCGTCGAGGCGGACCGCGCGGCCGGCCCCGCGCGGGACGAGCCGCTGGCGCGGGCGCTGCTCGGCCAGGACCTCATCGGCTTCGTCCTCCGGGACACGGATCTCGCCGTGGTGCGGACCAACCTCGTTCGCGGCGCAGCGGGCCCCGCACTCACCGTGGGAAGCCGGCTCTCCGACGTGATGGGCGCGGACGACGCGGCCGAGGCGGAAGCCGCGCTGCGGGGCGTACTGGAGACCGGAGTGCCCTCCGTGGCGCGCGAGCAGCGGGTGAGGTCGACCCGGCCGCCTTTCGGTGACTGGTCGCTGTCCGTCTCGGCCGTGCGGACGGAGGACGAGGACGGGCGGCCCACGGGCGTCGCGGTACTGATCACCGACGCGACGAGGCACTGGCAGGCCGAATGCCGACGCGAACTGCGCCACCGGGCGTCGGCCGAGATCGGAGGCACCCTCGACATCGGCAGGACCGCTCAGGACATCGTCGACACGCTGGTGCCCGACTTCGCCGATGTCGCCTGGGTCGACCTGGCCGACGCCGTCCTCACGGGAGAGGAACCGCCCAAGACCTTCGGCGGGGGCGACCTCCATCTGCGCAGGGCCGCGAACCGTATCGCCCACGGCCCGTGGCCACCCGGCATGCTCCAGCTCGGCGAGGTGGTGCCGGCCTTCCCGGACGTGCCGCTCGTCCGGGAACTCCAGGAAGGCCACACCATCACGGTGGACCGGGCCGGCCTGGAGCGGCTTCTGAACGACCCCGCCCACGTCCGGGTCGCGACACCCGATCGTGGTCACTCGATGGCCGTGGCCCCGCTCTTCGCCCGCGGCCTGCTGCTGGGGGTGGTGGCCTGCTGGCGCACCGACCACGTCGAGCCCTTCGACGAGGAGGACGCCGCCCTGCTCACCGAGATCGCCGCGCACGCCGCCCTCGGGGTGGACAACGCCCGGCGCTACACCCGTGAGCACCGTGCCGCCGTCACCCTCCAGAGGCGTCTCCTGCCGCAGACGCACACCTCGACCCGGGTCATGGAGACGGCGGGCGTGTACCTGCCCGCGGCGGGCGGCGCGGAGATCGGCGGCGACTGGTTCGACACGATCCAACTGCCCTCGATGCGCACCGCCCTCGTCGTCGGGGACGTCATCGGCCACGGGCTGCATGCCACCGCCACCATGGGCCGGCTCCGCACGGCCGTGCAGACGCTCGCCGACCTGGAACTGCCCCCCGACGAACTGCTCACCCACCTCGACGACCTGGTGACCCGGCTGGCCGCCGAGGAGGATCCGGCGTTCCGGGACGTGGTCGGCGCCACCTGTCTGGTGGCCGTGCACGATCCCGTCGCCGGGCACTGCACGATGGCCGCCGCGGGCCACCCGCCGCCCCTCCTGGCCCTGCCGGACGGCCGCGTCGGTCCGGTTCCCGTGCGGCCCGGGCCGCCCCTCGGCGTCGGCGGCCTGCCGTTCGAGACCCGGAGCGTCGACGTGCCACCCGGCGCCGTCATCGCCCTGTACACCGACGGACTGCTCCGGCGCTACGGCGTCGACATCGACGGCTCCACTCGCGAACTCGCGAACCAACTACAGCAGTTGCGACGGGACGGGCACGACCTCCCTGCCCTCGCGCAGTCCTTGTCGAGCGGCGCCGGAAGGCAGCCCATGCCGGACGACTCGGCCCTCCTGCTCGCGCGCACCTCCGCCCTGGAGGCGGACGCCGTGGCCCACTGGGAGTTCCCGGCCGACCCGGAGGCCGTGGCCCGGGCGCGGGAGGCGGCCTCCGGCAAGCTCGCCGAGTGGGGACTGGCGGACAGCGCCTTCGTGACCGAGCTGATCGTCAGCGAACTCGTCACCAACGCCGTCCGGTACGCGGGCGGCCCCGTGGGGCTGCGGCTGATCCGTGACTCCGTCCTCATCTGCGAGGTCTCCGACCCCAGCAACACACAGCCCCGCATGCGCCGCGCACGCACCACCGACGAGGGAGGGCGAGGGCTGTTCCTGGTGGCGCAGCTCAGCCGCCGCTGGGGGAGCAGGTACGGACGGACCGGCAAGACCATCTGGGCCGAGCAGGAACTGTCCGGATGAGCGCGGCCGGGACGGCCTGCACCCGGCTGCCTAGTGTCCCATCGGCAGCGTGGGCGCCGGACGGAAGTGCCGGGACTCCCCGCGACGGGCCACCGGCGGGACGAAGTAGTCGCTGTCCTTGGGGCGGTCCGCCGCCAGTCCGCGGGGCCGGGGGGCCGGTTCGAGGTGGGGGATGTACTTCGAGCACTGCACGTAGGCTTCGTCCACCCTCAGGTGCACCCATACGGCGGGCTGCCGGCCGTGCGCCGAGTCGACGGGGAGATGCGGGTACACGCGACGCTGCTCGGCGTCCCCCACCAACTGGGCCGCCCCGTTGACGTGCAGCCCTATGTGATGGTGGGTGAAGTCGATGAAGAGCATGCCCATGTGCGGGTTCTCCAGGATGTTCCCGTTGCCCGCGTGGACCCCGTTGCCCCGGTACTCGGGGTAGGTCAGGGTGTGTGCGTCGAGGACGGTGACGAACCCGGGCGGCCCGGCCCGGAACCCGGTGTCGCAGTTGCCGCCGGCGTCGGCGGTCGAGAGGAAGACCATGGTCTGACGCCCGACGAAGTCGCGCATCTGATCGGTGAGACGGGGCTGGACCTGCCGGTCGTAGAAGGTCGCGGCCCGGTCGGCCGTACCCAGGTGGCTCTGCAGGAGGCGTTCGCCGGCGGAGCCGGGGCGGCCTGCGGGCCGGTCGTTCATATGCGGTTGTCCTCTTCCTTCTCCGGGTGGCCTGGATCCAGAGGGGCGTCCAGCACCGGAACGCCCAGCGGGTCGTGGTGGATCTGGGCGGGCGGCAGCCCGCACCGCAGGAGCACCTTCCGTGCGGCGGCGACCATGCCGGGCGGCCCGCTGAGGTACGCCTCCGTGTGGGCTCCGGTGCCCGAGGCCGCGATGACGTCCGGCAGGTTGCCCTCGGCGCCGGGAATGTGCTCGTGGGAAACGGCGGCCCGGACCGTCAGCCAGTGGTGCCGCTGGGACAGGCGCAGCATCTCGTCGAGCCCGTACAGTTCGTTGCCGGTGCGCGCGCCCACGAACAGGTTCACGTGGCGGCCCTGGAGCCGGTGCGGGTCGTTCGCGATCTCCTCGATCAGGGCCCTGATCGGGGCGAGTCCGGTGCCTCCCGCGGCGAGCAGCAGATCGCGGCCGGAGGGCGCGGACAGCACCATGTCACCCTCTGGCGGCCCCAGACGCACCATGTCGCCGATCCGCGCCCGGTACACCAGGGCGTGACTGACATGGCCGCCGGCGACGTGCCGGACGTGGAAGGTCAGGGTCGAGTCGGGCCGGGGGGCGTTGGCCGGTGAGTAGTGCCGCCACACCCGGGGACGCCACGGTGTCTCCATGCTGACGAACTGGCCCGCCTGGTACGGATACACGGGGTCGGTGGCGACCGTGACCTCGGCCAGCGCGTTGCCCAGGTGGCGGTGGCCGACGATCTGGGCGTTCCACACGGCGGGCCGGAGCCGGGTGTCGTCGTCCGCGGCCAGGATCATCGTCTCGGAGGCGATCCCGTAGGCCCGCTGCCAGGCCAGCGCGACCTCCGGGGTCCACGCGGGGCCGGTGAACCGGGCGAGCGTCTCCAGCAGGCATTCGCCCACCGCGGCGTAGTGCGCCGTCACGGCACCGAACTTGCGGTGGTCGCGCCCCAGGCGGGCGCAGAACTGGGCCAGGTGCTCGGGCGAGTCGACGAGGTCCACGATCCGTAGGAGGGCGCGCAGCAGGCGGTCCCGCTGGACGTCCATGTCCTCCGGGAAGAGGGAACGGACCTCGGGGTAGCGCACGAAGAGGATGGCGTAGAAGTACACGGCCAGTTCCCCGGCCTGCGGCTCGACCACCGCGACGCTGCGGCGGACGAGGTCGCACTCGTGCGGGCCCAGCGGCTGGGGGAGGGAGAGGGCGCCCTGCTGCGGCTGGTGGAACGGCTCGTTCGCGGCCTGCGGAGTGGGGGGACTGCCATACCCGTCGAGGTGGGCACGGTGGGTGCCGAGCGTCACGCGGCGCCTCGCGCGGGGGCTGACGGTGTTCTGAACGTCATGTCCTTGGGCCGGCCTTCCACGCTGCTGTCTTCTTTCACGTGCCCCAGAGTGCCCGGGTACCTCACAACTGAACATCAATCTTTGGGCAAGGCTTAACTCGGGGACGTCATCCCTTGCAAGCGGACGACGCGCTCAGAGGCTACGCACCCCGGCGTGTCGACCGGGTAGAGGGGTTGTGAGCAGATGATGGAGAGTTCGGGGGCAGCCCGGGCCGAGCCGGGGTTACCCGCGCGTAGCGCTGCTGGCTGCGGCGTTGTGGGATGACCGGCTCTGCGGGCGGAGGTTCGAAAGGGCAGCCGTGGGAGGCGAACGGGTCACCGGAATCTGCCCGACCGGGTCGCGCCGGGCAGAAAGCGGAACTACCGGTTTGAGGTGCGGCGGCCTTCGCACAGGGCGGTCTCGACGGCCGCTTCGATGTCGTCGCTCTGCGCGTCCGAGGCGCCCGGCCCGAGGTTGGCCATGACGGTCACCTGTCGGCCACGGGCGATGCCGGTGGCCGTCTCGTAGCCGAGGAAGTCGCCGGTGTGCCCCCAGTAGAGACCACCGCAGGGGAGCGGCGAGCTCTCCAGGCCGAGGCCGTAGGCGCGGCCGTCCGACCCGCCGGTCGGACGGGTCCGCATCATCTCCCGCTGCTGCGCCGGGCGCAGCAGCGCGCCGTGCAGGAGCGCCGCCATGAACCGGTTGACGTCGGAGGCGCTGGAGATCAGCTCACCGGCCGCGCCGCCGATCGTCGGGCTGACCGCGGTGACGTCCACGAGCGGCGCGTCCGGGCCGGGCCGGGCATACCCGCGCGGGTGCGGTCCGGGGATGCCGGAGGCGTCGCCCGGCGCGAAGGTGTCGTGCAGGCGCAGCGGTCTGATGACGCGTCGCCGGATCTCGTCGCCGTAGGAACGGCCGGTGACCTTCTCGATGATCATGCCGATGACGAGGTAGCCGGTGTTGGAGTAGCGCCAGCCGGTCCCCGGTTCGAAGGTCGGGGGGTGGGCGAGCGCGATGTCGAGGAGGTCACGGGTGTCGCGGCGGGCCAGCGGGTCCGCGACGATCTCCTGCGGGCGGAGGTACTGGAGGAAGTCGGGCAAGCCGCTGGTGTGCTGGAGCAGTTGCCGGACGGTGATCGCCCGTCCGTCGTTTCCGTGCCCGCGGACGACGCCGGGCAGATAGCGCTCCACCGGCGCGTCGAGGCGCACGCGCCGCTCACCCGCCAACTGCAGCAGGACCGTCGCCACGAACGGCTTGGTCATGCTGCCGAGCCGGAACCTGCTGTCACCGCGCACCGGCGTGCGGCTCTGCACGTCGGCGACTCCGCTGGTGAGCACCGTACCGCCGCCGCGCCCGGTGCGTACTTCGGCGAGCGCTCCGGGCGCACCGTCGACCGTGGTGATGCGCTGCAGGACGGCGCGCAGCCGGGCGTGGTCCGACGTCCGGGCGTGGTCCGATGCGGGGGAGGCCGGGAGGGCGCTGCCTGCCGACGCGCTGCCCGCGACCCCGATGGCCATGGCCATGGCCAGAGTGAGTAAGCCGCCTCGCGCTCGCCCGGGTTCGGTCATGTGGACTCCTTGGTCGTCGAGGCCGCCGTGCCGGCGCCGTACCAGGATGTCCACGGCGGGCGAGCCGGTGCGATGGGGCGACCGGCAGCATGCGGGGTGGTGTTAACCCCCGACCGGGTACCACGCTCGCGACACCGCGCATACATTGAACTGATGCGACACAACTGGCAGTTGCATGCCGGACGGATCCTGGGTGCAGCGTGCGGTGCCGCGGCCGGCGGGTGCACCGGTGCCGCGATCGGCTCCTGGACCGAAGCCCTCGTCGGCACCTACGGCGGCTTCGTCGGCGGGACCACCATGGGCAGCGGACTGGCCCGTTCGGTGGCCGGTGCCGACGACGAGCAGCGCCGTGCGGGGATCGCCGGGCTCGGTTACGGCGCCGGTGCCGTCCTCGGGGCCCTGCTCGGCCTCTGGCTCGGCACGATGGGCATCGACCGCCTGCCGCCGATGGCCGGCTTCTTCGCCGGGCTCGCCCTCGGCAGTCTCGTCGTCGGACTCGCCGTCGCCCGCCTGGTACGGGTGGAGATGCTGCCGCCCGCACTGCCGGGCCTGCTCACCACGGCGGGCGCCGGAGGCGGCGCCTGGCTGGGGACGGTACTCGGCCATCCGGTGGCCGTCGCGGGCTGGCTCGTGATCGGCTCAGCGGCGGGCCTGTCGCTCACCCTCCTCCTGTTCCGCGCGCTGGAGCGGGCCGTCGCCGACTACGTCGATCACGGGGGCGCGGGGTACGACGAACGGCGCGGCAACCGGCTCTAGACCCGGCCCACCTCGGGACCGGCCCTCATCCGGTGCGATCCCGGCCGATGACTTGCACCCCGATCGCCGGTCTGTATCTCCAGGACGCCGTCAGCGAACGCACTCCAGGAGCGGATCATGACCACCACCTACACGTTCGACGTCTTCTCCAGCCTCGACGGCTTCGGCGCCGCCGGGGGAGACTGGACCGGCTACTGGGGCAAACAGGGCCCCGAGCTGCTCGACCACCGCCTCGCCCTGTACGACGAGGAGCAGCGGATGGTCTTCGGAGCCAACACGTACCGGGCGTTCGCCCAGATGCTGGCCGAGAGCACCGAGGGGTCCGACGTGCGCGACCCCTGGGTCACCCGGATGCGGAACCTGCCGACGACCGTGGTGTCGACCACGCTGGAAGGGCCCCTCGACTGGCCGGACGCGACCATCGCGAACGGTGACGCCGTCGACGTCGTCGCCCGGCTCAAAGAGGAGTCCGAGGTGCCCCTGCGCTCCCACGGCAGCCTGTCGATGAACAGGGCCCTGATGGCCGCCGGCCTGGTCGACCGCGTCCAGGTGACGCTGTTCCCGGTGATCACGGGGAAGAGCGGGCTCGACCCGGTCTTCCAGGGCGCGGACGACTTCGATCTCGAACTGATCGACCGGCGGACGCTCGACGGCCACATCCAGGAACTGGTCTACCGGCCGACGCCGCACGCGTGAACCGGTCGCCGCGGCGCACCGGGGTCAGTGGCCGTGCGGCCGGAGCCACCCCGGCCGGTGGAGGGACGGCCTGCGGTGCCCCGCAGGCTCGGCCGTGGGCGCGGCGGGGGCGTCCTGGCCCTCCAGGCGGCCGGCGAGTTCGTCGCGCTCCGCGTAGGCCTGCCGGGCGGCCAGCCGGTCCGTGCGGCGCTTCTTGCTGCGGTGGCGGGCCAGCACCGTCCCGGCCAGCAGCATCCACATGCCCAGGCCGAAGATCAGGGTCAGCGCGATACCCCCGAGGAACGCCCCCAGCGTGCTGATCGTGAAGGGCTCGGCCCCCATCAGGGACACCGTGTAGTCCGGACCGCCGGACAGGTTGTCCGCGATCAGCAGGCCTGTGAAGGCGGCGGCGCCCGCCATCAGCAGGAGACCCAGCACCAGCATGGTTCTCACCTCGTCGCATCTGGATGTCCTCCAGACGGGTTACCGGGAGGAATGGGGCAAAACGTGGCGTGCCTGTCAACCAGATGAAACCACCGTCGCACTCTCTGATTAAATTAGTAATAATGGACCACCGTCGGCCGTCGACGAGCACCTGACCCCGCCCCGTACCGGAAGGGCCGCACGACATGACGCCCTACGCCCGCCGCGGCGTACACGGCCAGACCGTGGAAGCCCTCGCCCGCCGCATCCTGAGCGGACGGATCCCCGAGGGAGCCACGCTCGACCTGGTCGCGCTCCGGAGCGAGCTGGACGTGAGTCTGACCGCGCTGCGCGAGTCGCTGAAGGTGCTGGCCGCCAAGGGCATGGTCGACGCCCGGCAGAAGCGCGGCACCTTCGTCCGCTCCCGCGCCGACTGGAACCTGCTCGACGCCGACGTCCTGCGCTGGCGGTTCGAGGGCGGCGGCAGCGCCGGCTCCGACCTCGCGCTGCTGCGCGACCTCGCCGAGGTGCGGGCCATCGTGGAACCGGCCGCCGTCCGCCTCGCCGCCGGCCGCCGCACCGACGACGACCTCGCCGCGCTGGGCGCCGCGCTGGCCGCGATGGGGGAGGAGGACCCCGACCCGGCCCGCGCCGTGGCGGCCGACCTCGCGTTCCACCGGGCCCTGCTCGCCGCCACCCACAACGAACTCCTCGAACGCATGGAGATGGTGATCTCGTCCGGGCTCGCCCACCGCGACCGCATCGTGCACAGCTCCCCGCACAGCGGCGACCCGGTACCGGCCCACCGGGCGGTCCTCGACGCCGTCCGCGACCGCGACCCGCGGGCTGCGGAGGCGGCCATGCGCGCCCTGCTCGATCAGGCCGGCCGCGACCAGGAGCGCATAGGCAATCCCGATGGCATGCGCGACCCCGACAGCACAGCCGTCACCGGCAACGCCGGCCACACGGAAAGGCAGCCCCGCTAAGTGAAGATCACCCGCATAGAAACGTTCCTGGTCCCGCCGCGCTGGCTGTTCTGCCGCGTCGAAACCGACGACGGCGTGGTCGGCTGGGGCGAGCCCGTCGTCGAGGGCCGCGCCGAGGTCGTCCGCGCCGCCGTCGACGTCCTCGCCGAGCAGCTGATGGGCAAGGACCCCCTGCGCATCCAGGACCACTGGCAGATCCTCACCAAGGGCGGCTTCTACCGCGGCGGCCCCGTCCTGTCCAGCGCCGTCGCCGGCCTCGACCAGGCCCTGTGGGACATCGCGGGCAAGACGTACGGGGCACCCGTGCACGCCCTGCTGGGCGGCCCCGTGCGCGAGCGGGTCCGGGTCTACGCCTGGGTCGGCGGGGACGAGCCCGCCGCGCTCGCCGAGCAGATCGCCGCCCAGGTGGAGGCCGGCTTCACCGCGGTGAAGATGAACGGCGCCGGAGCCGTCTCACCCCTGACGACCCCCGCCGAGACCGCGGCCGTCGTCGACCGGGTGGCCGCCGCCCGCGAGGCCCTCGGGCCGGACCGCGACGTCGCCGTCGACTTCCACGGCCGCTTCACCGCCGCGAGCTCCCGCCGGGTCCTGGCCGAACTCGCGCCACTGCACCCGCTGTTCGTCGAGGAACCGGTCGTCCCCGAGCAGAGCCACCTGCTGTCCCGGCTCGCCGCGGCCACCGACATCCCCCTCGCCACCGGCGAACGGCTCTACGGCCGGAGCGAGTTCCTGCCCGTGCTCGCCGCGGGCGTCGCCGTCGCCCAGCCCGACCTCTCGCACGCCGGCGGCATCTCCGAGGTGCACCGCATCGCCTCGCTCGCCGACACCTACGGTGCCCTGCTCGCCCCGCACTGCCCGCTCGGCCCGATCGCCCTCGCCGCCAGCCTCCAGGTCGCCTTCGCGACGCCGAACTTCCTCATCCAGGAACAGAGCCGGGGCATCCACTACAACAAGAGCGCCGACCTGCTGACCTACCTCGTGGACACCGAGCCCTTCCGCTTCGTGGACGGACACGCGCCCCGCAGCGACGCGCCCGGCCTGGGCATCGACATCGACGAGAAGGCCGTACGCGCCGCCGACCGCGACGGCCACGCCTGGCGCAACCCGGTGTGGCGGCATCCCGACGGATCGTTCGCCGAGTGGTGAGGTCCGGTCACGCGACCGGGGTCCCGGCCAGCGGCGCGCTCCGGTGGCGTCCTACCCTGGCCGACGGCCGCCGCTGCGCGACGCCCGACCTGTAACACTCTGAGAAGGAGACCTCCTGTGGATCTGCGAGCGGCCCTGGCCGCCCACCGACTCGTCGCCATCGTGCGCGGAGCCGACGCCGACGCCGCGCTGCGCACCGTACTGACCCTGGCCGAGGAGGGCGTGGACCTCATCGAGGTGTCACTGACCGGCGAGGACGCCCTCCGGGTCATCGAGCGCGCCAGGGAGGCCCTCGGCCCCGACCGGCCGCTGGGCGCCGGCACGGTCCTCACCGCCGACGACGCGCGTGCCGCCCACCGGGCCGGCGCCGACTTCGCCGTCACCCCCGGCCTGGGCGAGGGCGTCCCCGCCGCCCGCGAGCTGGGCATGCCGGTGCTGGCCGGCGTCATGACGCCCACCGACATCCTCACGGCACGCACCCTCGGCGCCACGGCACTGAAGATCTTCCCGGCCGCCCAGGCCGGCGGTCCCGACTACGTCAAGGCGCTGCGCGGACCCTTCCCGCACGAACCGCTCGTGCCCGTCGGCGGTGTCGACGAGGTGGCCGCCCGCGCCCATCTGGCGGCCGGCGCCACCGCCGTCGGCGTAGGCTCCCCGCTGATCGGCGACGCCGCGGACGGCGGCAGCCTCGACGTCCTCCGCGCCCGTGCCCGCGCCTTCCGCGCCGCCGTCCGGGAGGCCCGGCCGTGACCGCCGCACCCGGCCCGGACAGCGCGCCGGCGCGGACACCGGACCGGTCGCCCCGCGTCCCCGGCGCGGTGGCACCGGTCGCCTGCCGGCCCGGACCCCGGGCCACGGCGTCGGGGGCGCGGACATGAGTGCCGCGAGCCCCTGGCGTCCCGCACCGGGTCCCGTGGTCTGCGTGGGGGAGACCATGGCGGCCGTGTCGCCCGCCCCGCCCGACACCCTGGACGGCGCCGAGTCCGTGCGCCTCTCGGTGGCGGGTGCCGAGTCGAACGTCGCCATGTACCTCGCCGACCACGGGCTGCCCGTCTCCTGGCTGTCGGCCGTCGGTGACGACGCGCTCGGCCGACGCGTGCGGGCGGCCGTGGGGGAGGCGGGCGTGGACGTCTCGGGCGTGCGGACCGACCCGGCCCGGCCGACCGGACTGCTGGTGAAGGACCCGGGCGCCGAGGGCACCCGCGTGCACTACTACCGGAAGGGCTCGGCGGCCTCCGCCCTGGGCCCCGGCGTCCTGGACGACGACCGGCTCGGCGGGGCCGCCCTCCTGCACCTGACCGGCGTCACCCCGGCACTGTCCGGTTCCTGCCGGGCCCTGGTGGAACGGGCGCTGCACGCGCCGCGTGCGGAGCGTCCCCACGCGGTCAGTTTCGACGTCAACCACCGCGCCGCGCTGTGGCCGCCGGACACCGCCCCCTCGGTACTCCGCGACCTGGCCGACCGCGCCGACATCACCTTCGTCGGCCTCGACGAGGCACAGGACCTGTGGGGCGCCGGGCTGACCGCCGCCGATGTCCGCGGGCTGCTCGGCGGCCCCCGCGTGCTCGTCGTCAAGGACGGCGGGCGGGGCGCGACCGCGTTCACCGAGGACGGCGCGTGCACGGTGCCCGCCCTGAGGACGGACGTCGTCGAACCGGTGGGCGCGGGGGACGCGTTCGCCGCCGGTTTCCTCGCCGGACTGTGGCGAGGAGCCGGCCTCACCCGGGCCCTGCGCCTCGGCCACATCACGGCGGCGTCCGCGCTGCGGGTGGTCGGGGACCACGGGCCCCTGCCCGACGCGGCCACGACCGAGGCGCTGCTGGACCTCACCGACGAGGACTGGGAGGCGCCCGCCCGGCCCTGACGCGGCCGGACGGATGCCTGCCTCAGGCGCCGATGTCGTACAGGACGAACTCCTCCCACGACCCGGTGATCTCGGCGGAGCGGGCCCGCAGCGCGTACTGGAGCGAACCGGTGTAGCCGTTCTCCATGGTGACGAAGAGCCCGTTCAGCGTGGACTGGAGCGCGTAGCGGTCGAGGCTTTCGTTGTAGAAGAGGACGAACCGCTCCCAGCCGCCCACACTCGTGGAGCGGGCGCGCAGGACGTTCTGCGCGCTGCCGGTGTAGTTCTTCTCCACCGCCACGTAGCGGTTGTTCGCGAGGGAACGCAGCGCGTAGGTCTGGGTGGCCTCGTCCCACTCGAAGGCGAAGCTCTCCCACGAGCCGCCGAATTCGGCGGAACGGGCGCGCTGCACGCCGGTGTTCGGGGCGGGGTAGTTCACCTCGGTCGCCACGAAGCGGTTGTTGCGGACCGACTGCACGGCCAGCAGCTCTGGCTCCGCGGCCGCCGCCGAGGCGCTGTCTCCGGCGGCGAGCGGGGCCCGTCGGGCGTCCGCGTCGTCGGTGATGCGCGCCAGCGCGGACGCGTCCACCGCCTCCCACCCGGCGGGCGCGGCGGCCGGCCGGTCGCCCACCGGTGCGGCCGCCGCCGCGGGAGCGGCCAGGGCGGAGGCCGCCACCAGGGCGCTCAGGGAGAGCAGGACAGAGGTCGTACGTCTCACAGGAATTCCTCGGTTTTCGTCACAGGGATACGATCCCCCCGAATTTCTCCGCACCCGTTCGGCGAAGCGTGATCAGCATAGGGATGCAGATGTGCGGTCAGGTACGGATGGAGTGGTATTCCGACGGAATTCGATCGGGATATCGCGGCATTCCGGATTCCGCGGTCTGCCGTTAATTCAAAGGCAACCCCGCGTTTCCGGCTGCTCCGGCCGAGGCACCGCGGACCCCGCCGCGTACGCCCGGCTCGGTAGCCGGGGTTACTCCCGCCGCCGGACGTCTTCGCGCCCCGGTCCCGGCAGCGTGGGAGGGGTGAAACTCAGCCGACCCGCACGCCGGGCCCTCCTCGTCGTCCACGTCGTCGCCTCCGCCGGCTGGCTCGGGCTCACCCTCGGGCTGCTGGCCCTCGGACTGACCGCGGCCGCCACCGCGTCCCCCGCCACTGTGGAGGCCGGTGTCCGCGGCATGAAGCTGTTCGCCGACTGGCTGCTGCTGCCTCTCGCCGTCCTCACCCTCCTCAGCGGAGTGGTGCTGGCCCTGGGCACGGCGTGGGGGCTGGCCCGGCACCGGTGGGTGGTCACCAAGTTCTGGCTGACCCTGGCCACAACGACCGCCACGGTCTTCGCGTTGCGTCCCGGCGTGAACGCGGCGTTCACCGCCGTCGCCGCGGGCGAGCCGCTGCCGGACGCCGGGGACGTGCTGTTCGGGCCGGTCGTCTCGCTGTCCGCCTACGTCTTCATGACGGTGATCTCGGTCCTCAAACCGTGGGGACCCACGCGTCGCGGCCGCAGGCTGCGACGGGAGGGGGCGGTTCGTAGCATGACGTCATGAACGGCACAGTCCCCGACGTGATGCGGGCGGCGTACATCGACGCCGTCGGACCGGCCGACGCCATCCGCCACGGCCCGCTCCCGGTGCCGCCGGTGGGACCCACCGACGTGCTCGTGCGGGTGTCGGCCGTGGCGGTCGACCCCGTCGACACCTTCGTACGGTCCGGCGCCTACGCCACCCCGCTGCCGCTGCCCTTCGTCGTCGGCCGCGACCTGGTGGGCGAGGTCGCCCTGGCCGGTTCCGGCGCGGCGGGCTTCACCCCCGGGCAGCGGGTGTGGTGCAACAGCCTGGGCCACGCGGGCCGGCAGGGATCCTTCGCCGAATACGCGGCGGTCGCCGCCGAACGCCTCTACGCGGCGCCGCCCGGCGTCGCCGCCGAACACCTCGTGGCCGCCGCCCACCCGGCGGCCTCCGCCTGGCTGGCGCTCTTCCGGCACGGCCGGCTGCGGGCGGGCGAGACCGTGTACGTCGGCGGCGGCGCCGGGAACGTCGGCGGCGCGGCGGTGGCGCTGGCCGCCCGCGCCGGGGCCCGGGTGGTCGCCACGGCACGCGCCGGGGACGCGGCGGCGGTCCGGGAGCTGGGCGCCGCCGAGGTCCTCGACCACCGGTCGCCCGGCCTCGCCGAGCGGGCGCGCCGGGCGGCGCCGGACGGCTACGACGTCCACCTCGACACGTCGGGGCACGGAGTGCTCGCCGACGCCGTGGAGTCGCTGGCCATGGGCGGACGACTGGTCGCGATGGTGGGGCTGGGCGGCGGGCCCTCCCCGCTGCCGGTGAGCCGGCTGTACACCAGGGACGCGAGCATCGTGGGCTTCGCCATCAGCAACGCCACGACCGCCGACCTCGCCGAGGCCGCCGAGGGCGTCGTGGGCGTGCTCACGGAGACGCCGTGGCGGCCGCGTGTCGCCGATCGGCTGCCGTTGTCGATGACGGCGGAGGCCCACCGCCGGCTGGAGGCCGGAGAGGTCCGGGGACGGCTGGTCCTCACACCCTCGTGACCGCGCCTCGCCGCCGGCGGATCACCCCAGTGGGCGGACGGTCAGCATCTGCTGCGCGTGGCCCACGGGGCCGTCGACGTCGTGCAGCACGGTGCTCGTGATGCCCTGGCCGGTGGGGCCGAAGACGACGGTGGTGTCCAGGCCGGTCCAGGGGCCGCGGGGCGCGCGGTGCAGGTGCAGGGTCAGGTCGACGTTCGGGAACATCCACTCCCTCGGCGACTGCCGTACGGCGATGCCGTTGGCGGTGTCCACCAGGGTGACGTAGGAGGCCAGCGGGCTCGCCGTCTCCCCGGCGACCAGGTCGAGGCCGGTGGAGACCCAGGCGGTGGTACGGCCCGGGAGCGGCGGTGCCACGGGGCGCACGTCCAGGGAGGCGATGTATCCGCCGGGCCACGCGGTGTCCATGGGCCAGGGGGCGAGGGTCTCCGGCGCGGCGAGCCGGTCCGCGCCGCCGCCCGCCACGGCGCCGGTGTCCACGTCGGCCAGCAGCCACGCCCTGGCCCGGGTCACCGACCGGCCCGCGATGAGCACGGTCGCCTCGACCAGTTCTATGGTGCGGCCGGGGCGGACGGTCTCCACCCGGATCTCGCACTCGTCCAGCGCCGGGCGGCCGAGGATGTCGAAGCTGATCCGGCTCAGGGACATGGCCGCGCCCTCCCGCCCGGCCAGATGGCGGTCGACCGCGTGCACGATCAGGCCGCCCAGCGGACTGAAGTGCTGCTCGTCCGCGCTCCACGCCCCGCCGGCGTGCGAGGTGGGCTTGAAGCGGTGCTCGTCGATCCGCTCGTAGTAGCTGTCCGGGGTCGCGGTGCTGGTGTTCAACGGGCTGCTCCTGGAACGGCGGCGGCGAGGGGAGGGGCCCCGGACGGCGGTGCCCGGGCCGCGACCAGGATAGTTCCGCCGCTGAACGGGTCATCTCCCGAGTGGCCCGCCCCCGGCTGGGAACCCAGGTGGGGAAGCGGAGGGGGCCTGCGGACGAAGGAGCGGCGCCATGGCGAGGAACCGGGGCGAGGGCGGCAAGGGCGAGGACCTGGAGAAGGGCGACAAGGTCACCTGGAGCAGCCACGGCTCCCGGGCCGAGGGCGAGGTGGAGAAGAAGATCACCAAGCGCACCGAGGCCGGGGGCCGCACGGTGGACGCGTCGCCCGACGACCCGCAGTACAAGGTCCGCAGCGACAAGTCGGGCGGATCGGCGGTGCACAAGCCGTCGGCGCTGAAGAAGAAGTGAGGCGACATGGACGGTGACGACCTGCAGGAGATCCGGGACGGCTTCCGCGAGCTGGTGAACATGGCGCCGGCCGACCTGGAGGCGTGGCTGGAGACCGACGAGTCCCAGGACGCCGGACACCACCAGGACGGGGGCGAGTCCACCGGGCACGCGTCCGGCCGCCGGATCGTGCGGATCCAGCGGACGAACAAGGACGACCTCTCGGACGACGACTACGAGCACATGCGCAAGGTCGTCGGCTACGTCCGCCGGCACCTGGCCCAGCGCCCGTCGGGCGACGTCGAGAAGTCCCGGTGGCGCTACTCGCTCATGAACTGGGGCCACGACCCCCTCGCGTGACACCGCCGTCGATGCCGCCGGAAGGAGACACACCCGATGGGAGACCCGCACCGGCGCCCCGAGGGCGTCAGCGACGAGACCGTGGAGGCGCTGGGCTCCCTGTCCAAGGCCCTGGAGACGACCGAGTGCGCCCGCGGGCACCTGTTCGCCTTCCACCAGCTGACCGGCTCGGCGGACTTCGAGCTGGACCGCGCCGTCGAACTCCTGCGCGCCGCCGGGCACCCGGAGTGGGCGGAACGGGTCCGCACGGAGATCCTGGGCCGCAACGTCATCCCCGGACACTGGACGTTCCAGGTCGTCGAGGCGTACGACCGGACCTACTACGAGCCGTTCAGGGACCTGGAGCGCGAGGCCGTGGACCGGCTCGCCGACGGCCGCGACCACCTGTACGAGGCGGAGCTGAAGGAGGCCCGCCGCACCCGGAACCACCCGGACCACACGGCCGGCCCCGACGGCCCTCCCACCTGACGGCTGCCCGACGGCTGACCGCTGCGGGGCCGGCGCCTGCGTTCAGTCGCGTCCGCGGGCCCGTTTGAAGCGGTCCAGGCCCTCGGCGAGGTCGACGATCGGGTCCGGGTAGGCGTCGTACTTCGCGCGCTCCGGGCCCGTCAGCCGCCACGGCTCGTGTACCAACCGCCCTTCCAGGCCCTCCAGTTCGGGCACCCAGCGTCGCACGTACGTCCCGTCCGGGTCGAAGCGCCGTGCCTGGGCCGTGGGGTTGAGGACGCGGTGCGGGCGGGTGTCCGTGCCGGTACCGGCGGTCCACTGCCAGTTCAGCTGGTTGTTGGCCACGTCGCCGTCCACGAGCAGGTCCAGGAAGTGCCGGGCGCCCACCCGCCAGTCGATGTAGAGCGTCTTGGTGAGGAAGCTGGCGGTCAGCAGCCGGGCCCGGTTGTGCATCCAGCCCTCGTGCCGCAGCTGGCGCATGGCCGCGTCGACGACCGGGTAGCCGGTTCGCCCGTCCTTCCAGGCGGCGATCTCCTCGTCCGCCTGGGCTCCGGTGCGCCAGCGGTCGTGCCTGGTGCGGTAGTCGGCCGTCGAGGCCTGCGGCCGCGCGGACAGCACCTGGGCGTGGAAGTCCCGCCAGGCGACCTGCCGCACGAACGCCTCGGCGCCGGCGCCGCCCTTGTCGCGGGCGCGGTGCACCAGCTCGACGGGGGAGAGGGCGCCGAAGTGCAGGTGCGGGGAGAGGCGCGAGGTGTCGTCGCCGGCCAGGTCGTCGTGCTGGTCCGCGTAGCCGGTGATGCCGTCGCGCAGCCAGGCCGTCAGACGTTTCCTGGCCTCCTCCTCGCCGCCGGCCGCCAGCCCCGGGGACAGTCCCGTGAGGTCGCTTCGGCTCGGCAGCGGCTCCGAGTCGACGCCGTCCGGGACCCGGACCTTGCGGGGCGCGGCGAGCGCGTCGCGGACGGAGCACTCGCTCCACCGCCGGAAGTACGGCGTGAAGACGGCGAAGTGGTCGGAGGAGGCCGGGGTGACCGCCCCCGGCGCCAGCACGGTCGTCACGGCATCGTGCACGTGCAGTCGGCAGCCCCGCGCCCCGAGGGCGTCCCGGAGCAGTTCCTCGCGCCGGTGCGCGTGCCCGCTGACGTCGGCCGCCATGTGCACCTCGTCGGCTCCCGCCTCGCCGGCCACCGCGCACACCTCCTCGACCAGGTCGCCGGAACGGACGATCAGCCGCCCGCCCCGCTCCCGCAGCCCCGCGTCCAGGTCGCGCAGGCAGTCGGCGAGGAAGGCGAGCCGGTTGGGCGCGGCGAAGCCGGCCGCGTCGACGGCCCGGTCGCGGACGAACAGCGGTACCACGGCCGCGGACCCGTCGAGCGCCGCGCGCAGGGGCGGATGGTCGTGCAGCCGCAGGTCACGGGTGAACAGGACGACCGACGTGGTCATGGCGCTCCTCGCAGGGGGGTCGGGCCGCCGGACCGGGCGGGGGCGACGCGCGGCGGTCTCATCGGGCCGCCGGGCCACGGGTGGCGGCCCGGGCGATGTTGCGGGCCATGCCGCCGAACACCACGGCATGGAACGCCCACACGCTCCACCAGTAGGCGTGCCCGGCCAGTCCGTGCGGATGGAACAGCGCCCGCTGCCGGTACCGCGTCCGGCCGGTGTCGTCGGTGTCGGCGTACATCTCCAGCCAGGCCAGGCCCGGCAGCCGCATCTCGGCGCGCAGCCGCAGCAGCCGGCCCGGGACGATCTCCTCCACCCGCCAGAAGTCGAGCGAGTCGCCGGCCCGCAGCCGCGCGGCGTCCCGGCGGCCGCGGCGCAGGCCGACCCCGCCGACCAGCCGGTCGAGCCAGCCCCGTACCGCCCAGGCCAGCGGGAAGGAGTACCAGCCGTTGTCGCCGCCGATCCCCTCGATGACCCGCCACAGCGCGGCGGGCGAGGCGTCGACGGTCAGCGTGCGGTGGTCGGTGTAGAGACTGCCGCCCGCCCAGTCCGGGTCGGTGGGCAGCGGATCGCTGGGCGCCCCCGGCACCGACGCGGACGACCAGCGGGTGGTGACCTGGGCGTCCCGCACGCGTTGCAGGGCCAGCCGCAGTGCGCCGTCGAAGCCGAGCGGATACCCCGGCGGCGCGGGCACGTACTTCAGGATGTCGTTCTCCCGGCACACCACCTCGTGCCGCAGCGACTCGGTGAGCGGGCGGGCGATCGAGGCGGGGACGGGCGTGATCAGGCCGACCCAGTGGCTGGACAGGCCCGGTGACAGCATCGGCACCGAGACGATCAGACGCTTGGGCAGCCGCGCCACCTCGGCGTAGCGGACCATCATCTCGCGGTAGGTCAGGACGTCCGGCCCGCCCACGTCGAAGGCGCGGGACACCTCCGCCGGCATCCGCGCGCTGCCGACGAGCGCGCGCAGCACGTCCCGGACGGCGATCGGCTGGATGCGGGTGTGCACCCAGCTGGGCGTGACCATCACCGGCAGCCGCTCGGTGAGATAGCGCAGCATCTCGAAGGAGGCCGACCCGGAGCCGATGACGATCGCGGCGCGCAGCACGGTCGTGGGCACACCGGAGGCCAGGAGGATGCGGCCGACCTCGGCACGGGAGCGCAGGTGCGGGGAGAGTTCCCGTTCCGGCACGTCGGACGGGGTCAGGCCGCCGAGATAGACGATGCGCCGCACCCCGGCCGCCTCGGCCCGCTCGGCGAAGGTGCGCGCCGCGCGCCGGTCCGTCTCCTCGAAGTCGTCGCCGCTGCCCAGCGCGTGCACCAGGTAGTAGGCGACGTCCACGCCCTCCATCGCCCGCGACACCGAGTCGGCGTCCAGGACGTCGCCGCGCACCACCTCGGCCTCGCCGGCCCACGGGTGGTCGCGCAGCTTGTGCGGCGAGCGGGCCAGGCACCGCACCCGGTGGCCGGCGCCCAGCAGCTCCGGTACGAGCCGCCCGCCGACGTAGCCGGTGGCGCCGGTGACGAGGCAGCGCAGGTTCGTTCCCATGCCCTCACCCGGGCCTTCGCCGCTCGCGCGGTCGCGTTCTGCACTCATGGGGCTCCGTCTCTCACGGGACAGTCGTCACGTGATCACTTCCCGCGGGCGCACGGTGATGGATGCGCGGGTTCCCAGGTTGACCCTTCTATACGCTGATCGCGTGGCGACAGCGAACCAGCGCGGGCAGCACCCGCACGAACGGGGGACCGGGGCCGGTCCCGAGACGAGTGACCTGCACGTCCTCGCCTCGCACCTGAGGCGGATGAACGGCGAGATCAACCGCCTCGTGCACGGTTTCGCCGGCAGCCAAGGCCTGCACCCCACCGACGTGCAGGCGCTCGCGGCGATCCTCGACTCGCCCGAGCCCATGACCCCGGGCCGGCTGCGCGAGCACCTCGGGCTCACCTCGGGCGCGGTGACCGCGTGCGTGGACCGGCTGGAGCGCGCGGGGCACGTGCGCCGGGTCCGGGAGAGCGCCGACCGCAGGGTCGTCCATCTGCACTACGTGCCGGACGCGCGGGCGGCGGCCCGGACGTACTTCAGGCCGCTGGCCGAGGCCGCCGCGTCGGCCCGCTCGCGCTTCGACGAGGACGAACTGACGGTCGTGGTGCGTTTCCTGGCGGCGATGAACCAGGAACTGGGTCTCGTACGGTCCGACGCCGGCTGACCGACCGCCGTCCACCGCATCCGGAGGAGTTGCCGGGGCAGAAGACCGGTGTGTCACGAGGCCCCAAGTAGTTCAATCATTGAGATTGTTTATGATCGAGTTACTTTCCTCGCCGCCGGAGACCAGGAGACCTGAAGACCGATGTCCATCCCCACCCGACGCGCCCGCTGGCTCGTCCCGATCGTCCTGCTTCTGGCCTGGCTCGGCATCGGAGGAGTACTCGGCCCGTACGCCGGGAAGCTCGGCGAGGTCGCCACCAACGACCAGGCCGCCTTCCTGCCCCGCAGCGCGGAGTCCACCCGGGTCGTCGACGCCCAGAAGGCGTTCCAGCAGGACGAGACGCTCCCGGTGATCGTCGTGTGGACCGCGGACGACGGCGGCTCCGTCACCGAGCACCGCGCGGCGGCCACCCGGTCGGTCGCCTCCGTGGAGGGTGAGCCCGGCGTCGTGGGGGCCCCGTCACCGGCGCTGCCCTCCGAGGACGGCGAGGCGCTCCAGGCCGTCGTCCAGCTGAGGCCCGACCTCGGCGAGGCGCTGCCCGACGCCCTGGAACGCGTCCAGGACGCCGTCGGGAAGGTGCCCGGCACCGAGGCGCAGCTCGCGGGACCGGCCGCCTCCCAGGCCGACCTCTCCGACGCCTTCTCCGGCATCGACGGACTGCTGCTCGGCGTCGCCCTGATCACCGTGCTGGTGATCCTGCTGCTCGTCTACCGCAGCGTCCTGCTGCCCCTGGTCATCATCCTCGGCGCGGTCTTCGCCCTCGGCCTGGCCTGCGCGATCGTGTACGCCCTCGCCGACCGCGGCGTCGTGCGCGTGGACGGGCAGGTCCAGGGCATCCTCTCCATCCTGGTCATCGGCGCCGCCACCGACTACGCGCTGCTGCTCACCGCCCGCTTCCGCGAGGAACTCGCCCGGCACCCCGACCGGTTCGGCGCCGTCCTCGCCGCGCTGCGGGCCTCCTGGGGCGCCGTCGTCGCCAGCGCGGCGACCGTCGCCCTGGGCCTGCTGGCGCTGCTGCTCAGCGACCTCACCAACAACCGCGCGCTCGGGCCCGTCGGCGCCATCGGCATCGTCTGCGCGGTGCTGAGCACGCTCACCTTCCTGCCCGCCGTGCTGGTGCTGCTCGGCCGCGCCGCCTACTGGCCGGCCAAGCCCGTCCGGACCGGCGACCCCGAAGCCGGGCACCGCCTGTGGCACCGCGTCGCCGAACGGGTGGACCGGGCCCCGCGCCGCATCTGGGCGGTCTCGCTGGCCGCGCTGATCGCCTGCGCCGCCTTCGCGCCGACCCTGACCTCCCGGGGCGTCCCGCTGGACGAGATCTTCGTCAACGACGCGCCCTCGGTCTCCGCCCAGCAGACGCTGGCCCGGCACTTCCCGGGCGGCTCCGGCAACCCCGCCGTGATCATCGCCGACGCCGACCGGCTCGACCCGGTCCTCACGGCCGCCCGCGACACTCGCGGCGTCGCCTCCGCCGCCCCGGTCACCGCCTCCGGCCGCCCCGGGGGCGGGGAGCCGAAGGTCGTCGACGGCCGGGTGCGGATCGACGCGACGCTCCAGGCGCCGGCCGACAGCGACGCCGCCAAGAGCGCGGTGGCCCGGCTCAGGTCCGCCGTCCACGAGGTGCCCGGCGCGGACGCCCTGGTCGGCGGGTACACCGCCCAGCAGTACGACACCCAGCGCACCGCCGAACACGACCGCACGCTCATCGTGCCCGTGGTCCTCGCCATCATCCTGGTCATCCTGATCGCCCTGCTGCGCTCGCTGCTGATGCCGGTGCTGCTGGTGGCCACGGTGGCGCTGAACTTCCTGGCCACCCTGGGCATCTCGGCCCTCGTCTTCACCCACGTGTTCGGTTTCAGCGGCACGGACGCCTCCGTCCCGCTGTACGGGTTCGTGTTCCTGGTCGCCCTGGGCGTGGACTACAACATCTTCCTGATGTCCCGGGTGCGCCAGGAGTCGCTGCGGCACGGGGTGCGGGAGGGCATCCTGCGGGGCCTGACCGCCACCGGCGGCGTGATCACCTCCGCCGGTGTCGTCCTCGCCGCCACCTTCGCCGCGCTCGGGGTGATCCCGCTGGCCTTCCTGGTGCAGATCGCCTTCATCGTGGCCTTCGGCGTCCTGCTGGACACCCTCGTGGTGCGCTCCCTGCTGGTGCCCGCGCTCGCCCGCGACATCGGCCGCGTCGCCTGGTGGCCGAGCCGGCTCGGCCACCGCACACCGCCCGGGACGGAGTGACCCGGGCGGGACGTCACGCGCCGGGAGCCCCCGCGACGGGCCGCACCGTGCCGAGGAAGCGCCGCACCTCGATCTCGATGACGACCCGCTCCGGGTTCTCCCGGGGCTGCCGGTAGCGGGCCGCGTAGCGGACCTCCGCGTCGCGGACCGACCCGGCGTCCTCCCGCACGGTCGCGACGCCCTCCAGGGTGGACCAGCGTCTGCCGTCGACCTGCCCCACGGCGACGACGGCGGACCCGGCCCGCAGCACGTTGCGGGCCTTGGCGGTGCCCCGGCCGGTGATGACCCGGGCCGTGCGCGTGGTGTGGTCGTACGTCACTCCGACCGGGACCAGGTGCGGGCTCCCGTCCGCGCGCGGCGTCGACAGGAAGCACACCCGGCGCTCCCGCCAGAACCCGACGAACTCCTCGTCCGCGTCGTGCCGTTCCCCGGTGTCCATCCGATCTCCTCGTCCGAGCCGCGTGTGTCCCGTCGGGAACAGCATCGCCCGAGGCGCCGCGGCGCCGCTCGGCGGGGTGCGCGCACCGGGATCAGGCGGCGGCGTCCCGTTCCGCGGGGCGCGGCGCGGCCGCCTCGGGGAGGCGGGCGGGGGCGTCCTGGCCGCGGCCGCCCGGGAGGAGTCTCAGATGGCGGCGCCGGGCGTGCCGGGCCGGGACCGGATCGGCGAAGAGCCGGTCCTCCAGATACGTCATGGTGAACAGCAGCAGCCCGACTCCGGGCAACAGCAGGACGGCAACATAAACCACGGCGCGGGTCCCCCTCCGCTGTGGACGACTCCCTGCGGGTTCCCCGGCGGACGCCGGTGATGGGCCGGTAACGAGTGAAGATGACGCAACTGTCGGACATAGGGGGCGAGTGACGGGAACGAGGGTGCGTGTGTCGCGACTCACCGGCCGTCATGTTCGGGCCCCGGGTGGGTAGGCGGCCCCGACGGCGGACACGTCATCCCCGAAGAACGGAGCAGTCGAGCCGATGTCGCACACCTTCCCACCCACCGGCCGGGGCACGGACACGCGGTTGGCGGCCTCCTGGTCGGACTGGTTCGGCGACCACACCGAGGCGCTCATCGGGATACCCCTGCGCATCGCGCTCATCGTCGTGGTCCTCCTGGTGCTGCGCGCGGTGGCCAAGCGGGCCATCACCCGGGTCGTCCAGCGGGTCCTGGAACCACCGGCGGGCGAGGCCGAGCGCAGCAGGCCACGCAGGTCCGGCCGGGGTGCCGCCGTCCTGCACCGCGACCGGTCCCGGGCGCGGCAACGCCGCGAACAGCGGGCCCGCACCATCGGCTCGGTGCTCAGCAGCGTCGTGACCATCGTGCTGTTCATGGTCGGCGTGGCCATGGTGCTCGACCAGGTCGGCATCGCGCTCGGTCCGCTGCTCGCCAGCGCCGGAGTGGTCGGCCTGGCGATCGGTTTCGGCGCGCAGAGCCTCGTCGCCGACTACCTGTCCGGCCTGCTCATCATGGTCGAGGACCAGTACGGCGTCGGCGACTCCGTCGACCTCGGGGAGGCCATCGGCGAGGTCGAGCACGTCGGCCTGCGGCTGACCCACGTGCGCGACCTCAACGGCGGTCTGTGGCACATCCGCAACGGCGAGATCCTGCGGGTCCGCAACGACAGTCAGGAGTGGGCGCGGGCCGTCCTGGACGTCGCCGTCGCCCACGACGCGAACCTCGACACGGTCTACCGCGTGCTGGAGGACACCGGCCGCGCGCTGCGCGAGGAACCGGAGTTCGCCGACGTCCTGCTGGAGGACCCCGCCGTGTGGGGCGTGCAGTCCCTGGACGCCGAGGGCGTGCTGGTGCGCCTCGCGGTCAGGACCGAGCCGCTCCAGCAGTGGGGCGTCACCCGCGAACTGCGCCGCCGGGTCAAGGACGCGCTGGACAACGCGGGCATCGAGACCCCCTTCCCTCGGCGGACCGTGTGGCTGCGCACCGACCCGTCGGACGCCGAGGCGGACGCGCTCACCCGCTGACACGCGAGGGCCGGAATTTGCCGGTCCGGCAAACACCTTTGGCGTCGCCGGTGCGGCCGGTGCAGCCTGCGTACGGGCGCGTGCACACGGCGCGCCCCGTGTCGCAGACGCGTCCGAACGCCGCCCAGGAGGCACCATGACCGACCTGCCCCTCCCCGCCCCCGCCGCGGAGTTCTGGGAGGCCCGCTACCGCGACACCGACCGGGTCTGGAGCGGCCGCCCCAACGGCCTGCTGGTGCGCGAGGCGAGCAGCCTCACACCCGGGACCGCGCTGGACCTCGGCTGCGGTGAGGGCGCTGACGCCGTGTGGCTGGCCGCCCGCGGCTGGCGGGTCACCGGCGTGGACATCTCCGGCACCGCTCTCGAACGCGCCGCCGGGCACGCGGCCGAGGCCGGGGTGGGCGACCGGGTCGCCTGGGAACGCCACGAGCTGGGACTCTCCTTCCCCGAGGGCGCGTTCGACCTGGTCAACGCGCAGTACCTGCAGTCCCCGGTCGCCTTCGACCAGCGGGCGGTACTGGACGCCGCGGCGCGGGCCGTGGCGCACGGCGGCACGCTGTTGGTCGTGATGCACGCCGGCTGGCCCTCCTGGCAGACCGAGCCGCCCTTCGACGCGGTCTTCCCCACCCTGGACGGGGTCCTCGCCGAACTCGCCCTGCCGGACGGCGAGTGGACCGTCGTGACCGCGGAGACCGTCCGCCGTCCGAGCGTCTCACCGGAGGGTGCCGAGGGCTTCCGCGAGGACAACGTGTGGCGCCTGCGCCGGGCGTGAGAGCCCCGGCGCGCCTCGTATGTCGCTTTTGTTGAAGAAGTTATCTTCTGAGAATTTTGAGAAGAGAGGCATGTTTTGGGACTCACCGGACACCCTTGGGTGTGAAGGCCATTTGGCTACCAGAGGGAGATGGTGAAATGCCTTCCAAGGACAAGGTGCTCGAGGAAGTCACCCGCACCGAGAACATCGAGATCGACGCGGTACTCGACCCCGCCGAGGCTGACGGAGTCTTCCGTGACAGCCGCGAGTGCGCCGCGCTCGCCCTCCAGTCCGGAGGTGGCAGCCTGCTGCTTTCGCCGCCGGCCCCGCGCCCGAAGAAGGGTTGACGGACCGACGGGAGCAGTGAAATGGAGCAGTCGAGCACGTCGGCCCTCCTGCAGGGCGCGGTGCTGGACCTCGCTTCCGACGTGGTCTCCGCTCTTCGGAGCGGAGACCACGTGCGAGCGGGCAGCACCCTGACGACCGGCGGCGCCGGTGAGGGCGTCGCGCGTGCGGCGGTGCGCGTTCTGGGCGCCGACACGCTGTTGCCCGCCGCCCTCCTGCGCGTTCCGCCCGACCCCGGGCAACTCGCGGTGTTCAAGGACGCCGTCACGGCCCATCCGCCGCGTCCCGACGCGGCCCCCACCGTCGTATGGAGCCACTGGGCCATGGCCCGTGCCCTGCGCCGGCTCGACCAGACGCCGCCCGGTCCGACCGCCGGCGAGCCGGGTGCGGAACCCGGCACCGGCTGGCTCGACGAGGCCGGCTGGCAGGTGCTGACCCATCAGCTCGCGGTCCTCGCGCCGCTCGCGCTGCCCGGCGAGGAGTGCGCGGTGACCCGCCTGGCCCGGCGCCGCCCGGTGGACGTGGCCCGCGGTTTCGTCCGGGCGGTGCGCCGCCGGGACTGGCAGCAGGCGGCCGGAGCCGGACGCTGGCTCACCCTCCTGGACGGGGTGCCGGAGAGCCTGGGCCTCGAAGCGGGACTCGACTTCGTACGCCTGATGGGCGGCTCGGACCCCAGGGTGGCGCTCCAGCTGGAGGCGGCGCGGCTGATGCCCGCCGGAGTCCTCCTGTGAGCGTCCGGGGCGTCGAGGAGGCGGCCCTGGACTGGGTGTGGGACCACCGCGACCGCTTCGCGCTCGGCGAGGACGCGCTCGCGGCGGAGGGCCAGGTCAACCGGACCTGGAAACCGCTGGGCGAACTCACCCGGGTCTGCGCCTCCGTGTCCCTGTGCACCCCGCCGTCGGACCCGCTGCACGGCCGGGTGTCCGACCTGCTGGACTTCGCCTGGCAGCAGACCCACCGGGGCGAGCTGTTCCCGCTGATGCAGTCGCTGGAGCCGTTCGCCACCTACCCGTTGGAGGTGTACGCCGCCTTCGCCTCGGCCGGATTCCGCCACCCGGGCTACGAGGCGTCCGCCGCGGTGGTGGCCCGTACCCGCGGCTGGCGGCTGACCGAGCAGTACCCCACCCGGCGGCTCGGCGTGCTGGAGGCCGAGCGGCACAGCGGCATCCACCCGCACGGGCGGCTCCCGCAGGCGCTGGGCCGGACCTGGCTGGGCGGCCTGCCCGAGCCGTGGACCTTCGAACGGGCGGCCGGCTACGCGCTCACCC
Source organism: Streptomyces sp. WAC 04229 (assembly GCF_003947455.1). Classification (GTDB taxonomy): domain Bacteria; phylum Actinomycetota; class Actinomycetes; order Streptomycetales; family Streptomycetaceae; genus Streptomyces. The sequence goes on from NZ_QHJH01000014.1 coordinate 42,049, forward strand.
ACGTCGTCTTCCACCTCACCGACTGGGGACGCAGTGCCCAGGGCGTGCCACCCGATCTCGCCGACTACCTGGCGCACTGGCTGCCGCCCTGGCTCGACACCTGCCTGGAGGCCCGGATGTGGGACCTGAGCTGCGAACTGCTGGCCGTCGCCGCCAGCCTGCCGCACCCGCCGGAGCCGGCCGTCCTGGAGGACGCCTGGCCGCGCGTCGCGGCCGCCCAGGACACGTCCGGCGCGATACCCGAGGAGGGCGCCCTGCAGGACGCCGCCGGGGAGCGCGCGGGAACCGACCCCTACGACTTCACGGACTGCTACCACTCCACTTTGATGGCCGTGTTCGCGGCCGCCCTCACCACCGCACGGCTGCCGGACACGGACCACGCCGGACAAGGAGTGCCGGGATGACGGACACCCGCCTGATCCACGGCGTCGGCGCCGGCGCGCTGGAGTGGCTCTGGGTCCACCGCGACGGCTTCCGCCTGGAGCAGGACGTGGACCCCGAGACCGGCTTCCTGGAGCGCTTCAAGCCGATCGGCGAACTCGCCCTGATCTGCAAGGTGCTCTTCCGCGAGGGCGTCGCCGGCTCCCGGCAGGCCCAGCTCGCGCGCCAACTGCTCGACCACACCTGGCGCGAGACCCTGGACGGCGGCCGGATGCTGGTGCGCGGCCAGCGGATCGAGCCCTTCTCGCCCGTCCCCTTCGAGGTGTACCTGCCGTTCAGGGAGCTGGGCTACAGCCAGCCCGAGGTGGAGGAGGCCACGGTCCTCAACCACCGGCTGGACAGCTGGGCGCGGTTCCCGGTGACGCCGACCCGGCGCCTGGGCCTGTCCGCCTTCCAGCGCCGCTTCGGCCTGGCCGCCCGGCCGCCCGAGGGCGACCTGGTCGCCGCCACCTGGCTGGCCGGGACCCCCGAGCCCTGGACGGTCGAGGGCCACACCGCGTACGACATCACGCACACCGTCTTCCACCTGACCGACTGGGGCGAGAACCCCGGCGGGCTGCCGCCCTCCGTCGCCGAGTACCTAGCCACCTGGCTGCCGGTGTGGATCGACGACTGGCTGGACCTCGAACGCTGGGACCTGCTCGGCGAACTCCTCGTGGTCGACGCCTGCCTGCCCCGGCCCACTCTCGACGAGGCCGCCTGGCGGGGCTTCGCCGCCGCGCAGCAGCCCGACGGCGCCATGCCCGCCGTACGCACGATGCCCGAGGGCGACCCCGAATCGCTGTTCGACCTGGTCTACCACCCGACCCTGGTCGCCGCCTTCGCCTCCCTGCTCGCCACCTCCCGCGCGCTCAGCGAGCTGGCGCACACGGCGTCGTGACGGACCGTCCCACGCCCTGGCCGGGCGACCCCGAGGACGCGGGCGACTTCCCGGCGGGCCCGCAGGTTCCGCCCGGACCCGCCGACGACGCCGCCCTGCGCGAACGGCTGGCCGAGGCCGTCGCCGCCTGCGACGCCCCCGACGTCGTCTTCGCCGTCTCCCGGCACGGTCGGCGCACCCTGGTCGGCGGCGGCACCGCACCACCCCGCGACGTCCCCCGCGAGGACCTGCGCTACGAGATCGGCTCGGCCTCCAAGACGTTCACCGGACTGCTGCTGACCCGGCTCGTGCGGCGCGGCGCGCTCACCGGCGGCGAGGCGGCCGTCACCTGCCTGGACCCGGGCCGCCCGGCCGGCCCGCACCCCGTGACGCTGGCCCACCTGCTCACCCACACGGCGGGACTGCCCGCCCTCCCGGCCGGCTTCCTGCGCACCGGACTGCCCGCCTGGCGCACCAACCCCTACGCGCGCTACCCGGCCGAGCGGCTGACGGACACCTTCCTGCACCACCGGCCCAGGCACCGTCCCGGAACCCGCTGGCACTACTCCAACTACGGCGTCTCCGTGCTCGGCCACGCGGTCGCCGCGGTCCTGGGGACCCCCTGGGAAGACCTGCTCACCCGTCAGGTCCTCGAACCGCTCGGCCTCGGCGGCACCGCCCTGCGTGCCGAGGGCCCCGGCACCGACGCCGTGGGACACGGCAAGGACGGCCGCACCCTCGTCCCGCCGTTCGACCCGGGCGGCTTCCAGGCGGCCGGGGCCGTCCGGTCCACCCCGCACGACCTGCTCACCTTCCTCGAGGCCCACCTCGACCCGGCCGGTTCACCGGCCGCCGGAGCGCTGGGCGCCGTGCGCGTACCCGTGCTGCGGCGGGGCCTGGGGCACCGGCACGTGCACACGGTGGCGTGGTTCCGGCACCCCACCGACGGCGGGCCGATGTACTTCCACAGCGGGGCCACCCTGGGCCAGCAGGCGTTCCTGGGCTTCCGCCCCGACACGGGCACGGCCCTGGCGGCGGTGTGCGGCAGACGCTTCCGCGCCGGGGACCCCTTCATCGCGGGCGCCTACGCCTTCCTCGCGCAGACGCAGCGGACACAGCAGACACAGCGATAGGCGCGGGGCCGCGTTCAGCGGCGGCCCCGCGCCCAGCACCGCCTCGCGGCGGCCGTCGGTTCGTCAGACCCGCTGCCACAGGGCCGGGGTGCTCTCCGGCGAGCCCGCGCCCTGCGCCTGGTGGCCCTGCAGGCACCGGTAGCGCGCGCCCGCGTAGGACACCGTGGCGCCCGCCTCGTACACGCGGCCCGAGGTCCACGCGTCCGCCGCCGCGTTGTCCTGTGGCGGCGCGGGGGTCCCGGCCGCGGCCGAGGTGGTCTTCAGGGTGAGGCCGAAGTCGCTCAGCAGCGCGTTGATCGGCTGGTAGAAGGTGGTCCCGCCGTTGGTGCAGTCACCGGAGCCGCCGGACGTGGTGCCCTGTCCCTGGGAGCCCGAGACGTAGGGGCCGCCCGAGTCGCCGGGTTCGGCGCACACCGTCGTCTCGGTGAGCCCGTTCACGGTGCCCTCCGGGTACGTGACACTCGTGTCGTGCTGCTGGATGGTGCCGCAGTGCCACCCCGTGGTCGAGCCCGAGCGGCACACCGAGGCGCCCACGAGCGCCTCCACCGAGCCGGCGATCTGCACCCTCTCGCCGCCCTCGCCCTTCACGTCCGGCGTCGCCGTCCAGTCCGAGTTGACGCTCACCCAGGCCATGTCCTTGCCGGGGAAGGTCGAGGCCTCGAAGGTGCCCTGGGCGGCCTCGTTGAACCCGGTGGTGGTGGCGCCCGGGTCGCCGCAGTGCCCGGCCGTGGCGAAGCCCTGCTGGTCGTCCTTGGTGACGCCGAAGCCGATGGAGCAGCGGGCCTGGTCGTTGATGTAGTAGGCGTCGCCGCCGACCAGGTCCGTCAGCAGCCGCGGCTGGTTCGGGGAGATCCGGACGCCCACGTCCCGGCCCGCCAGGCCGGCGTTCTCGACGAAGGTGTCCGCCGCGGACCGGCTGGTGGCCTGGACCACGACCCGGTTGGTCCTCACGTCGACGTACCAGACCGGCGTCTGCCGGGTCCGCATCCGGACGGCGGACGCGTCCAGCTTCTCCTTGACCGAGCGGAGTTCGGCCAGGCCCCGCTCGACGACCGCCGCCTTGGCGCCGCCCGCCTCGATGGCGGAGGTGTCCGCCGCGTCCGTGGTGGCGACGGTCAGTTCGGCGGAGGTCGCGCCGCTCACCCAGGCCCCCGCGAAGCGGTCGCCCAGCGTGTTGCGCAGCATGCCCGCGCGCGTACCCGCCTCCTGCTCGTTGGCCAGCCGTGCCGCCGCCTGCCCGGGCGCCAGCCCGAGGTCGCGCTCCATCGCGCGCAGCATCCGCGCCGACGGCGCCGCCGGGGCGGGCGTCCGGACGGCGGTGGGCTGCGCACCGGGAGCGGGGAGCGGCGCGGCCGACGCGGCCGAGGGGAGAGCGGTCAGGACCAGGGCGCCGAGCGCGGTGAGAGCTGCGCGGCGGCTGCGCGCGGCGTGTCTGCCGACCATGCGATGTGCCTCCTTCGAGGGCTGTGCGAGACAGCGGTGTTCGGTGCGCGACCGCGGATCACGGTGCGACTGCGACGAAGTCACAGGTCTTGCCGGAAAGACCGGCGGTGACACCGGCCCCCGCCGTCATTCGCGCTATGGGGGACGCGGTGGGTGCCAAGTGCAGTACGCGCGGCACCCACCCGTCCGCCGGGCCGGGGGCTCAGGCGGGCTTCAGACCCGGTGCGCCCGCCTCCGTGACGAAGGACGCGGCCGTGGTGATCGCGGCGCCGGGCGTGGTGACGGCGGACACCGTCCGGAAGTCCAGGTGGGCCGCCTGACGGTCCAGTTCCACCCGGACGTAGCCGCGCTTGCCGTTGTAGAACTTCATGTGCGGGTTGGCCCGCAGGTACAGGTCCCAGTTGGCGGGCTGCTCCACGCCGTCCCGGCCGCTGGCCACCGAGGTGCAGGTGATCTCGGTGCCGACGGTGGCCGACGCCGGGTCGTCGAAGTCCTCCTTGACGTCCAGGGCGTAGCCCACGTGCACGTCGCCGGTGAGGATCAGCCAGTTGTCGACCCCGGTGGCCTTCGCCCCGGCGACGACCCGGTCGCGCGAGGCGCGGTAGCCGTCCCAGGCGTCCATCGAGAGCGCGGCGTCGGCGGTGTCGTCGAACTTGCGCTGGGAGAAGCAGACCTGCTGGGGCATCACGTTCCACAGCGCGGTCGAGCCCTGCCAGCCGTCCAGCAGCCACTGCTCCTGCGCGGCGCCCGTCATGGTGCGCGCCGGGTCGTCGGACTCGGGCCCGGGGGCGTGCGGCCGGTCGTCGTACGCCTGGTCGGAGCGGTACTGGCGGGTGTCGAGGAAGTCGAACTGGGCGAGGGTGCCCCAGTGCAGCCGGCGGTACAGCCGGGCGTCCGGTCCCTGCGGCAGCTGCTCGGCGCGCAGCGGCTGGTTCTCCCAGTACGCGCGGTAGGCGGCGGCCCGCCGCAGCAGGAACTCCTCCGGCGGGATGTCGTTCTCGGGGATGCTCCCGGCGTAGTTGTTCTCGGTCTCGTGGTCGTCCCAGGTCACGACGAACGGATGCGCGGCGTGCGCGGCCTGGAGGTCCTCGTCGCTCTTGTAGAGCGCGTACCGCATCCGGTAGTCCGCGAGGGTCATCGTCTCGCGGTTGAACACGTCGGGCAGCGTGACGTCGGTGTAGTTGCGCTCGCCGCCCGCCGAGTTCACCGCGTACTCGTACAGGTAGTCGCCGAGGTGGAAGACCACGTCGACGTCGTCCTGGGCGACGTGCCGGTGCACCGTGTAGTAGCCGTCCTGGTACGCCTGACAGGCGACGGTCGCGATTTTCAGACCCGAGGTGGCGCTGCCCGCCGGCGGCGCGGTGCGGGTGCGGCCGGCCGGGCTGAGCCAGGCGCCGGCGCGGAAGCGGTAGTAGTAGACCGTGCCGGGGGTGAGGCCCTTCACGTCGACGTGCACGCTGTGGGCGTACTCGGCGTGCGCCTCGGCGGTGCCGCGCAGCAGGACCGCCGCGAAGTACTCGTCGAAGGCCACCTCCCACTCGACCGTGACCCGTTCCGTGCCCATCCCCCCGTCCTCCAGGAAGGGCTCGGGAGCCAGCCGGGTCCACAGCAGCACCGAGTCCGGCATCGGGTCGCCGGAGGCGACGCCGAGGGTGAAGGGGTCCTTGGTGATCCGGGCGGCCTCGCGCTCGCGGGCCGCGACCGCGCCGCGGGCCGGCCGGTTGGTGGCGAAGGCGAGTGCAGCGGTGGCCGCGGTCACGGTGAGGAAGCGCCTGCGGCCGAGGTGCCGGGCGGCGGCACGCAGCACCGCGTCGTGCGGGGAGAACGCGTGCTCGGCCAGTGCGCTGTGACGGCCCGTGGGCGCCATCTGGTGTCCTCTCGTACGGGGCGTGGCGGACCCCGCATGCTAAGCAGACAAAACACCTGAAACGGGCAGGGCTTGCGGAGTGATCACACAGGAGGAGGTATGCGCGGGCGGCCGGAGCCGGACCCGCGGTGTCCGGCTCCGGAGGCGACGCGGCGGACCCTAGAGCGGCAGCGGTGAGCGGCTCACCCTGATCTTCGACTGGCCGTGCGGGCGCTTCTCCCAGTCCTCCATGAACCGCGCGTGCAGGTTGTGCTGGGCGGCCAGCGTGAGCAGGGTGTCCGTGCGGTAGTAGAAGTCCTCGCGCAGCACCTGGTGTTCGGTGCCCTCCGTGCGGTCGAAGGTGAAGTCGAAGAACCCGGTGTCGGTCAGGACGCGGCCCACGTTGCGCAGGCACTCGTCGATGACGCCCGGCGGGGAGTGCGAGAAGACGCTGTGCGCGTGGACGACGTCGAAGTGGCCGTCGGGCAGGAAATCCAGCGTGAGGTCCCCGGTGAGGGTCAGGTGGGGCAGCTTGGCCTGGAGTCCGCGCTCGGTCAGCGTCCTCTTGGCGGCGATCAGGATGTCCGGCGAGATGTCGATGCCGTAGTAGTGGCCGGCGTCGAGGTGTTCGATGAAGCGCCAGCCGCCGCGCAGGTTGCCGCAGCCGATGTCGAGCATGCGGTGCTCCGGACGGAGTCCGTGCTCGACGAGGTAGTCGAACTGCATCTGCCCGAGAGCCAGCCAGCGGTCGTGGGTCCGGCTGCCGACCGCGGCCTCGGGGTCGCGGCGGGTGTCGGAGGCCATCACGGCCCGGTAGTAGCCGACGTGGTCGGGGTGCCTGAGCCGCAGCCACGCGTCCCGCCCGGCCCGGCGGACGTAGGGGCCGACCCGCTCGGGGTGGCGCAGTGCGTACCCGACCTTGTGCGTGAGTGCCGCGCGGTTGCTGCGCAGCTTCTTCGGGGACCTGGCGTCCTTGGGCATGGCGGAAGCGACCTCCGTACGAGGGACTCGGACAGTGCGAGGTGCCGGGAAGGGTGCCAGAGGCGGCGGCGCAATGACAGGACCGCCGCGACGCGGGTCGGGACTGGACTGTCAGTCCAGCAGCTGGACGTGTAGTCTGAAGCTCGTTGGAGTCCGAGCAAGGAGCCCCTGATGAGCGAAACGGCGCTGGACGCCGAGCGCGACGCGGTCCTCGCCGCCCTGCGCCCGGTCGTCGAGGGGATCGCCGCCACGTTCGGGCCGGTCTGCGAGGCGGTCCTGCACGACTACCGGGACCCCGAGCGGTCGGTGGTCGCGGTCGCCGGCTCGGTGACCGGACGGACGGTCGGCGGGGCGATGAGCGAGATCGGCATGCGCGTCCTGGCCCGCGGCGACGAGGCCCGGGACGAGCTGAACTACGTCACGCGCACGGACGGCGGCACCCTGCTGAAGTCGTCCACGATGGTGCTGCGCGACTCCACGGGCGCCGTGTTCGGCGCCCTGTGCGTCAACCTGGACGTCACCGCCGTGGACCGGGCGCACGCCCTGCTCGGCTCCCTGGCCGGGACCGCGGGCACCCCCGCCGATCCGCCGGCCACCACCTTCGGTGACGACATCGACGCGGTGGTCGAGGCGATCGTGGACGCCCACCCGCTGCGCCGGGGCGCCGGCTGGGCGGCGCTGGACCGCGCCCAGCGCCTGGAGCTCTTCCGCGACCTGGACGGGCGCGGCGTGTTCGCCGTACGCCGCTCGGTCGAGCATGTCGCCGCCCGGCTCGGCATCTCCCGGGCCTCCGCCTACCACTACCTCTCCCAGGCCCGCGCCGTGAGCGGGCCGGCCGCCGACCCCGCCGGAGGACACCCGTGACGACCACCACCCCGCCGGTCACCCTCGACGACGTGCGGGCCGCCGCCGCCCGCATCGAGGGCGTCGCGCACCGCACCCCGGTGCTGCGCTCCCGCACCCTGGACGCCCTCGTCGGCGCCGAGGTCTTCCTCAAGTGCGAGAACCACCAGCGGGTCGGCGCCTTCAAGTTCCGCGGCGCCTATCACGCGGCCTCCCGCCTCACGCCGGAGCAGCTGTCCCGGGGCATCGCCGCCTACTCCTCCGGGAACCACGCCCAGGCGGTCGCCCTCGCCGCCCGCGAGCTGGGCACCACCGCGGTGATCGTCATGCCCGAGGACGCGCCGCCCTCCAAGCGCGCGGCCACCGCGGGATACGGCGCGGAGATCGTCACCTACGACCGCTACACCGGAGACCGCGTGGCCATCGCGGAGGCGCTGGCCGCCGACCGGGGCCTCACCCTGATCCCGCCGTACGAACACCCGGACGTCATCGCCGGACAGGGCACCGCCGCCCTCGAACTCGTCGAGGAGACCGGCGACCTGGACGCGCTGATCACACCCGTCGGCGGCGGCGGGCTCATCGCCGGGAGCGCCACCGCCGTCAAGGGATTGCACCCCGCCACCCGGGTGATCGGCGTCGAGCCCGAGGCCGGTGACGACACCCGGCGCTCACTGGCGGCCGGCCGGCGCGTCACCGTGCCGGTCCCGCGCACCATCGCCGACGGCCAGGCCCTGCCCACCCCGGGCGAGCTGACGTTCTCCGTCAACCGGCGGCTGCTCGACGGTGTCGTGCTGGTCTCCGACGACGAGATCCGGGACGCGATGCGGTTCGCCTTCGAGCGGCTGAAGACCGTCCTCGAACCGAGCGGCGCCACCCCGCTGGCCGCCCTGCTGAACGGCCGGATCGACGGCCTGCCCCGCCGGGTCGGCGTGATCCTCTCCGGCGGCAACGTGGACGCCGCACGTTTCGCCGAACTCTGCGGCGCGCCCTGCTGACCGCATCCGTCCCCCGGATGGCGCCGCCGACTTGACAGGCGGACGATGGAGTGGTGGGCCCAGGGACGGCCAGGACAAGGAGGAGCGTCATGTTGCAGGCAAAGACGCTCGACAAGCCCGACGAGCGCCGCGATTTCCCGCGTGGCCACATCGAGGCCGTGCACATGGAGGGACTCGACTTCGCCGTCGCCACCTTCGAGCCGGGGTGGCGCTGGTCGGAGTCGGTGGCCCCGATCGCGGGCACCGACAGCTGCATGATCCATCACAACTGCTACGTGGTGGAGGGACGCATGCACATCCACATGGACGACGGCACCGAGAGCGAGGTGGGTCCGGGCGACGTGTTCGTCTGCTCACCGGGCCACGACGCCTGGGTCGTCGGCGACGGACAGTGCGTCGTGTACGACTTCGCCGGTGCCATGGCGAAGGAGTACGCCAAGGCGGACTGAGCGGATCCGGGTGGCCCCCTGGGGGCGGCCCAGGGCTCACAGGTCGAAGGGGACGCCTGTGAGCTGCTCGCTCGCCGCCCACAGGCGCCTGCCCTCCGCGGGGTCGTCGGCGCCGGTGGGGAGCTTGGCGGGCTTGGGGGTGCCGGAGGTCTGGTCCCGTCCGGCGGGGCCGACGAACCTGCCCGGCGGGATGTGAGGGCTGGTCGCCGCGTACAGCGAGGGCCAGGCCGCGCCCTCGGCCGAGCCCATCAGCAGGCGTGCGGCGATCGGGGTGATCACGCGGCTCAGAGGGCCGTTGCCGTGCTGCTGCAGTCCGGTCATCGCCGACCCCGGGTGGACGACGAGCGCCTCGACGGGGCCGCTCGCGGTGCGGCGCGCGAGTTCGAGGGCGTAGACGATGTTGGCGCGCTTGGACTTGGCGTAGGCGCCCATGGGGCGGTAGCTCTTTTCGCTCATCAGGTCGTCCAGCCTGCCCATCGGCCACCGCGCCGCGGTGGCGCTGACGGTGACCACGCGCGGTGCGGACGAGCGGCGCACGGCGGGCCAGACCTGGGCGTCGAAGGCGAAGTGGCCGAGGTGGTTGGTGCCGACCGTCATCTCGAGGCCGTCTTGGGTGGTGCGCCGCTCGGGCAGGTTCATCACGCCGGCGTTGTTGAAGAGCAGGTCGACCGTCTCGGTCTCGGCGATGCGGGTGGCCGCGTCGCGGACGGAGGAGAGGTCGGAGAGGTCGAGCACGAGGGTGTCCGTCCGGGCCCCGGGGGCCGTGGCGCGCACGGCGTCCGCGGCCCTGTCCAGCTTGGTCTTGCTGCGGCCGGCCAGGATGACGCGGGCCCCGTGCCGGGCGAGCGCGCGGGCGGTCTCGAGTCCGATCCCGCTGTTCCCGCCGGTGATCAGCGCGGTGCGGCCGGTCTGATCGGGGATGTCGTCCGGAGTCCAGTGCTTCATCGTCGTCACGCTCCTCGGATGCGTTGGATGTGCGCTCGGTCATGCGTCGCTCGGCTGGGGCGAGACACCGAGCCTGCCGGGCATGCCGGGGATGTCCTCGGCGAAGGCGACTCCGGCGACGACCCCTTTCAGACCGGCGGTCTGTTCGGCTGGCTCCAACGTAGGAGACCGCCGGTCTGATGTCAAAAGACCGGGAGTCTGTAATCTGGGGGCATGACGAACTTCCAGCGCGCGCGCAGTGAGGAGCAGCGTGAGGTGCGCCGCCGGGCCATCCTCGACACCGCCGCCGCCATGCTCGAGGAGATGCCCATCGGCGAGATCAGCCTGAACGAGCTGAGCCGCCGCGTCGGGTTGGCGAAGTCCAATGTGCTGCGCTACTTCGAATCGCGCGAGGCGATCCTGCTGGAGCTGCTCGACCGCGCCTGGCGGCAGTGGGTGGCCGACCTGCCCGCCCTGGCGCACGCCGGTGTGGACCAGGACGCTCCGGTGAGCCGGCGTGCGGAGCAGTTCGCCGCCGTCGTCGCGGGCTCCCTCGCCCAGCGCCGGGTCCTGTGCGACCTGCTGAGCGCGCAGGCGGGCGTACTGGAACACAACGTCTCCCCGCAGGTGGCCGCCCGCCACAAGCGCGCGGCCGTGGCCAACGTCGTCGACGTCTCGGCCTTGGCCCACCGGCACCTTCCCGAGCTGGGCGACGGCGCACCGCAGTTGACCGCGGCCATGATCATGGCCGTCGGAGCCGTGTGGACGCACGCACGGCCCTCCCCGGCCATGCTCGCCGCCTACGAGGCAGACCCCTCGCTCACCGCGTTCAAGCTGGACTTCGTGACCGCCCTGCGGGAGATGCTGGCCACGCTCACCGCGGGCACCATCGCCCGCGCCTCCCTTCCATGACGCCCGCCGGGGCCGCAGCCCGTCTAGACTTCCGAACTTCCGAGACCGACTGACGGAAGGCCGGTGCCGTGCGGAGACTGCTCTACGGCATGAACCTGTCCCTGGACGGCTACGTCGCCGCGCCCGGCGACGACATCGGCTGGAGCGAGCCGAGCGACGAGCTCTTCCAGTGGTGGCTCGACGAGGAGCGGGCGATCAGCCTGCTGCTGTACGGGCGCAGGCTCTGGGAGACCATGAGCGCCTACTGGCCGACCGGCGACCAGCAGCCGGGCGCCACGCCGGCGGAGATCGAGTTCGCGCGGAACTGGCGGGACACGCCGAAGGTGGTGTTCTCGTCGACGCTCGACACGGTCGACTGGAACACGCGCCTGGTCACCGGCGACGCGGTCGCGGAGATCACCCGGCTCAAGGCCGGGGACGGCGGGCCGATGAGGGTCGGCGGCGCGGCGCTCGCCGGGGCGGCGATGCGGGCCGGGCTGATCGACGAGTACACGGTCGTCACCCATCCGGTCCTGGTGGGTGGCGGCACACCGTTCTTCTCCGCACTGGACGGCTGGACGAACCTGAACCTGGTGGAGACGCGGACGTTTCCCGGCGGCGTGGTCCTGACCAGGTACGAGCGGCCGTCGGCGGCCGGTGGCGCGGCGGGCACCGACTGACGTCACACGCGGCCGGGCCGCCCGCGGCGGCGTCCACGGGAGCACCGGGTGCACGGAGACGGCCGGCGGCGTGATCGCCCGGACAGCCCCCGCGCCTCACACCGGCAGCAACCGCGTGACCAGCGTGCCGAGCTGACGGACGTTGCGGCACTCGTGCATCTCGATCAGCTCGGCGTACGCCGGGGCCGCCGAGTCGCCGGTGCCCCAGCGGGAGCGCTGTTCGGGGTTGAGCCAGTAGCTGCGTCGCGAGCGCTCGGTGATCCGCCGCAGGGCGGGCAGGTTCGGATCGCTCATGTTGGTGCGGGCGTCGCCGAGGACGAAGACCGTCGTGCGCGGGCCGACCGCGTCGGCGTACCGCTCCGCGAACTCGCCCAGCGCGACGCCGTAGTCACTGCTGCCGTGCCACCCGGTGAGCCGCGCCTCCGCAGCGATCCGGGCGCCCAGCCCCTCCGGGTCCGCGGTGCCGTGCGCGAGCAGCCCGGTCACCTCGTCGATCCGGTTGACGAAGGCGAACACCCGCACCTTGGCGAACTGGTCGTGCAGTGCCTGCACCAGCAGCATGGTGAAATCCGAGAATCCCGCCACCGACCCGGACACGTCGCACAGCAGCACCAGCTCGGGCCGTACCGGACGGCGTCGTCGCAGCACCGGCTTCATCGGCACGCCGCCCGTGGACAGCGATCCGCGCAGCGTGCGCCGCAGGTCGATGCTGCCGCGGGACGCGCGGCGCCGACGGGCCGTCAGCCGGGTGGCGAGCTTGCGGGCCAGCGGCCGCACCGTCCGCCGCAGGTCGGCCAGTTGGGCCTGCCCGGCGAGCAGGAAGTCGACGCGGTCCGGCGTCGGGGCCACCGCCCGCCGGGCGATCTCGTCGCGTCCGCGCCGCTCCGCGACCCGGCGCCGCGCCTCCGCGGCCACCAGCCGCCGGAAGACCTCGATGCGGCGCCGGATCTCGTCCTCCAGGAGCCGGTCGGTGAACCCCGGGGCACCACCCCGCGCCCGCACGTCGTCCCTCACCCGGGCGAGCAGCGTCTGCGGACGGAGCCGGTCGAGCGTCTGGTGCGAGGACCAGCCGTCCGAACCGGGGGAGGAGCCCGGCGTGCCCGGGCCGCCGCCCGCACCGGAGGAACCGTAGGCGCCGAACCCGTCCACCGCCTCCCCGGCCAGCCGGGCCAGCAGCGCCCGGTCGTCGTCGGCGAGCGCCGCGGCGAGCCGGTCGCGCAGTGCCTCCCGGTCGGCGGGACCGGCGCCCGGGCCGCCGACGCCGCGCGGGAAGTACACGTCGAAGACCGGGTCGAACACCCGCCGCTGGTCCGCGGTGTGCAGCAGCGTCGCCGCCAGGCCCTCGCGCAGCAGCTCCCGGTCGGCGAGACCGAGTGACTCCACCGCCCGAGCCGCGTCCACGCTCTCCCCGGTGCCCACCCGCACACCGTGCGCCCGCAACGCCGCCACCAGCGACGTCAGCCGCTCGGCCACGCCCGTGGCCACGCCCGTGGTCACAGCGCGTCCAGGTCGAGTTTGGCGGCGGCCCGCAGGACGTCCTCCTGGTGCTTGAGAACGACGCCGAGGGTGTCCCGTACGACGGTCTCGTCCAGGGTGTCCGCGCCGAGAGCCAGCAGGGTGCGGGCCCAGTCGATGGTCTCGGCGACGGACGGCACCTTGCGCAGCTCCATGGCGCGCAGCGCACCCACCACCCGCACCAGTGAACCGGCCAGGGCCTCGTCCAGCCCCGGCACCTTCAGCCGCACGATCCGCCGCTCCAGCTCCTCCTCCGGGAAGCCGATGTGCAGGAACAGGCAGCGCCGGCGCAGCGCCTCGGACAGCTCGCGGCTCGCGTTCGAGGTGAGGACGACGAAGGGGCGGCGGGTCGCGGTGATGGTGCCCAGCTCCGGCACGGTCACCTGGAAGTCGCTCAGCACCTCCAGGAGCAGGCCCTCGACCTCGACGTCCGCCTTGTCGGTCTCGTCGATCAGCAGCACCTTGGCGTCGTCCCCGCGGATCGCGGTCAGCAGCGGCCGGGTGAGCAGGAACTCCTCGCCGAAGATGTCGGTCCGCGCCTCGTCCCAGCTCTCGTCGCGGCCCGCGCTGATGCGCAGCAACTGCTTGGCGTGGTTCCACTCGTACAGGGCCCGGGACTCGTCGACGCCCTCGTAGCACTGGAGCCGTACCAGCCGGGCGTCGGAGACCCGGGCCACGGCCTTGGCCAGCTCGGTCTTGCCGACCCCCGCGGGGCCCTCCACCAGCAGCGGCTTGCCGAGCCGGGCGGCGAGGAAGACGGTCGTGGCGACCGCGGGCGACGCCAGGTAGCCGGTCTCGGCGAGGCGTGCGGAGACGTCGTCGACGGAAGTGAACACCGGAGGCCTCCAGCTCTGTTGCGGTGCGTGCGGCCGCTACGTACCAGCCTCTATCTAAGCGCTTGTTCACCTTCGCTGTCACGGGAAGACCGAAGGGAGGGGCGACCGCGGGCCGCCCCTCCCTTCCCGTGCCCGGCTCACGCGGCGAGCGTCACCGCCCCCACCGCCGGTGTGCGCAGCACCCGCCGGGCCGTCCCCACGCTCGTCCCCAGCGTCACCGCCGCCGACACCGAGACCATCGCGAGCCAGACGCCGACGAACTGGTCCGGCATCACCGCGTCGGTGCGGACCACCGTGAACGGCACCACGCCGGCCAGCGCGGCCACCGTGCCGAAGAACACCCCGGTGAGCGTCAGGACGACGCCCTCGGTGGCCACCACCCGCAGCACCTGCCCGGGCGTCGCGCCCGCCAGCCGCTGCTGCCCGAACTCACGGGAGCGGTACGTCGTCGCCGCGTACAGCGAGTTCACCAGCATCACGCAGACGAACACCGCGATGATGCCGACCACCGTCAGGTTCAGCGTCTCCAGGTTCTTCGCGTCGACCGACTTGACCAGCCCCGAGGCCGCCACCGCGTCGCTCTCCACCGCCTGCATGGTCAGCGTCGCCGCCGACACCGCGGTGAACAGGATCAGCGACACCAGGATCCCGGCGAGGTGCTCGGACCGCTCGCGCAGGTTGCGGACGGCCAGCCAGCCGCTCGGGCCCGTCAGTGGCAGCCGGTCCAGCACGCCCCGCAGCAGCCCGGGCGACAGCAGCGCCATCCCGACCGACAGCAGGATCGCCCCGTAGGCCGGCGGGGCCATCAGCATCTCGTCCGCCGCGGAGAACAGGAAGGTGGAGCCGGCACCCGCGACGCCGGTGACCAGCGCGGCGTACGCCAGGAACCGCTTGGCCCCGGCCCGCTCCCTGCTGCCCCGCGTCACCCGCCGCACCGCCAGGAAGGCGGCGCCCGCGGCGGCGAGCAGCGTGATGTCCACGCCGCTCACCAGCGCGATCGGGCCGAAGGAGTAGTCGACGGAGTGCGCGACCTGCCCGCTGTCCTGGAACATCTCCAGCAGCGCCCGCCCGCCGAGCATCGCCGGGCCGACCGCCAGCACGGCGCCCGCCAGCGCCACGGCCACCGCCTCACCCACGACCATCCGCCTGATCTGCGCCGGGGTCGCCCCCGAGCAGCGCAGCAGCTCCAGTTCGGCGGTGCGCTGGCGCACGTTGACCGTCAGCGTGGACGCCACAGCGAAGAACACCAGCAGGGTGCCGTAGCCGCCGACGACGCCCGCGGCGGTGCCCAGCGTCTCCGAGCTGACCGCGTCGACGCCGTCCTGCCCGGCGGTGTCGTGCATTGAGTTGAACGTCATGACGACCGCCGCGCCCAGGAAGGCGGACAGCAGTGTCGCGAGGAACCGTCCGGGGCGCTGCCGGATCGACCGAAGGGCCAGTGCCAGCATCGCTCACACCCCCGCCGTCACGGTGTCGCCCAGGTGCGCCAGCCGCTCCGCGACCGCGTCCGGGGTCGGCGCGTCCATCCGTCCGGCCAGCCGTCCGTCGGCGAGGAACACCACCGAGTCGGCGTACGAGGCGGCGACCGGATCGTGCGTCACCATGACCACGGTCCGCGCGTGCACCCGCACCGCCTCCTGGAGCAGCAGCATCACCTGCCGGGCGCTGCGCGTGTCCAGCGCGCCCGTCGGCTCGTCGGCGAAGATCACCCTGGGCTCGGTGACCAGGGCGCGGGCGATCGCCACCCGCTGCCGCTGGCCGCCGGAGAGCTGGGCGGGGCGGTGCCCCAGCCGGTCCCCGAGGCCGACGGTGGTCAGGATCTCGCGGGCCCGGCCGCGGTCGACGCGGCGTCCGGCGAGCTTGAGCGGGAGCACCGTGTTCTGCGCGACCGTCAGCGTGTCCAGCAGGTTGTACTGCTGGAACACGAACCCGACCCGGCCGCGCCGGAACTTGGTCAGCTCCGCCTCGGTGCCCCCGGTCAGCTCCGCGCCGTCCACCCGCACGATGCCGCTGTCCGGCCGGTCGAGCCCCGCCGCGCACTGCAGCAGCGTGGACTTGCCCGAGCCCGACGGTCCCATGACCGCCGTGAACGTGGAGCGGGCCAGACTCAGGGTCACTCCGTCCAGGGCGGTCACGGCGTTCTCCTCGGAGCCGTAGGTCCGGGTCACCTTGACGAGCCGGAGGGCCTCGGCGGCGGGGCCCTGGTCGTGGCCGCCGCGGGTGCGGGAACGGAACATCGTCATCACCTTCCGGGTGGCACGCCCTGTGCGGTGCCTCGTCGAAGACGCTACGGAGCGGCGGGCCGGGCCACACTGGGCGCAGAACCCGTATCGGGGGGTGTACTCAGCGACACCACCGCCCGGTGGCCGGCGCCCCGTACGGGCCACCACAACGCGCCTGCCCCCGTGCGGGACCGATGCAATGGGAAGGTGACCGCACCTCCGGACGACTGTCTCGCGCGCAACGAGTGGATCTGCGGGGAGTATCTGAGCACCCGCCGTGAGATCCTCCTCGACGCCGTGCTCCAGCACCTGGAGCTGACCGCCGCCTCGGTGTTCATCGCGCTCGTCGTCGCCCTGCCGCTCGCGGTGCTGGCGCGCCGCCGCCGCTGGGCGGCCGGGCCCGTGCTGGCCCTGACCACGATCCTGTACACGATCCCGTCCCTGGCCATGTTCTCCCTGCTTCTGCCGGTGTACGGGCTGTCGGCGAGCCTCGTCGTCGCCGGGCTGGTGCTGTACTCGCTGACGCTGCTGGTCCGCAACATCCTGGCCGGGCTGCGGGCGGTGCCCGAGGAGATCCGGCAGGCGGCGCGCGGCATGGGCTACGGCCCGGTCCGGCTGCTGCTGGCCGTCGAACTGCCGCTGGCCCTGCCCGCCGCGATGGCCGGCCTGCGGATCGCGACCGTCTCCGCGGTGTCGCTGCTGACGGTGGGGGCGATCGTCGGCTTCGGCGGTCTCGGCAACCTCATCTACTCGGGGATGAACACCTACTTCAAGGCACAGGTGCTGACCGCCTCCGTGCTGTGCGTGCTGATCGCCGTCGCCGCCGACCTGCTGCTGCTCGGCGCCCAGCGGCTGATGACCCCCTGGACCAGGGCGGCCCGCGGATGACCACACTGACGGCGGCCTGGGACTGGCTCACCGACCCCGCGCACTGGCCGGGCGAGAACGGCATCACGCACCGTCTCGTGCAGCACCTCGTCCTCACCGTCGTCTGCCTGGTCGTCAGTTGCCTGATCGCCCTGCCGGTCGCCCTGGTCCTCGGCCACCTCGGCAGGGGCGGCGCCCTGGCCGTCAACATCTCCAACGTCGGCCGGGCCGTCCCCACCTTCGCCGTGCTGGTCCTGCTGCTCCTCACCCCCGTGGGCCGCTGGGGCGAGGGCCCGACGGTCGTCGCCCTCGTGCTGTTCGCCGTACCGCCGCTGCTCACCAACGCCTACGTCGGCATGCGCGAGGTCGACCGGGGCGTGGTCCAGGCGGCACGCGGCATGGGGATGACGGGGCGACAGATGCTGTTCCGCGTGGAACTGCCGCTTTCGCTCCCCATGGTGATGAACGGGGTACGCATCGCCGCCGTCCAGCTCGTCGCGACCGCCACCATCGCCGCCCTCGCGGGCGGGGGAGGGCTGGGCAGGATCATCACTGCGGGGTTCAACCTCGCCAGCACGCCGCAGGTCGTGGCCGGTGCCGTCCTCGTCGCCGCCTTCGCGCTGGTCGTCGAGGGCCTCTTCGAACTCGCCGAGCGGCTGTCCCCGCGGTGGGCGAGAGGCGCGGGATGACCCGGGCGACCGGGGCCCGACGCGGGCCGGCCCTCACGGTCCTCCTGATCCTCACCGGCTGCGCCACCGGCCCGTCCCTGGAGGACCGCGGGTCGGTCACCGCGCCGCCCGGCGACAGCCGACGGCTGACCGTCGGCTCCGCCGGATTCACCGAGAGCGACCTGCTGGCCCAGATGTACGCCCTGCTGCTGGGCGACGCCGGGTACGAGGCGTCGCTGATCACGGTCGCCAACCGCGAACTCTACGAACCCGCCCTGGAGTCCGGGCAGATCGACGTCGTCCCCGAGTACGCCGCCACCTTCGCCGACTGGCTGAACGCCAAGAGCCGCGGCGCCGACGCGCCCCCGGTCGGCTCGCCCGACCTGGACACCACGATGCGGGCGCTGCGCGGGCTGGCCGCACCCCGCGGACTCACCGTCCTGGACCCCGGCCGGGCGGTGGACCAGAACGCCTTCGCGGTGAGCCGGTCCTACGCCCGCCGGCACGGTCTGAAGACCCTCGGCGACCTCGGGGACTCGGGACTGGAGGTGCGGCTCGCGGCGGGCGACGAGTGCGTGGAGCGGCCGTACTGCGCGCCGGGACTGCGCGAGACGTACGGCATCGACATCACGGCCGTCGACCCCAAGGGCGTCGGCACGACGCAGGCGAAGCGGGCGGTGCAGAACGGCGAGGACCAACTCGTGCTGACCACCACCACGGACGCCACCCTGGACGCCTTCGGCCTGGTGCTGCTCGCCGACGACAAGAAGCTCCAGAACGCCGACTACATCGTCCCGGTCGTCAACCGGGCCCGGGCGGGCGGCAAGGGCGTCACCAAGGCGCTCGACAAGCTCAACGCGGTGCTCACCACGGCCGACCTGGCCGACCTGAACCAGCAGGTGGACAGCTGGCGCCGGCTGCCTCAGGACGTGGCCCGCTCCTACCTCCGGGACAAGGGCCTGCTGAAGGGCTGACGGCCCGCGGCACCCACTCAGGCGTCCGCCACCGAGTCGAACGGCACCTCGTCCCGAGGCACCCCCAGCGCGTCCGCGTCGACCGACCTGCGCAGCGCCTCGTGCAGCTTGGCGGGTGTCAGGACGCCGAGGAAGCGGGCCCCGTCCAGTACCGCGACCCAGCCCGCGTCGTGCTGGAGCATCACCCCGAACGCCTGCTTCAGCGGCGCGCCCACCGGCACCCACGCCTTCATCCGGCGGGCGTGCGCGCCGACCGTCCCGTCCGCGCCGAGGTCGTCGACACCGACCCAGCCGTGCAGTTCGCCCTCGTCGTCCAGGACGACGGCCCACCGCGCTCCCCGCGCCCGCAGTCCGGCGGCGGCCCGCCCGGCCGGCTCGTCCAGCCGCGCCACCGGCGGCTGTTCCAGGTCGCCCGGCTCGATCTCGGTCACGGACAGCCGCTTCAGGCCGCGGTCCGCGCCCACGAAGGAGGCGACGTACGGGGTCGCGGGAGTGCCGAGCACCGCGCCGGGCGTGTCGTACTGCTCGATGCGTCCCTCCCCGTACACGGCGATCCGGTCGCCCAGCCGCACCGCCTCCTCGATGTCGTGCGTGACCAGCAGCACCGTCTTGCGCACCGCGGCCTGCATCCGCAGGAACTCGTCCTGCAACTGCGCCCGCACCACAGGGTCGACCGCCCCGAACGGTTCGTCCATCAGCAGCACCGGCGGATCGGCGGCCAGCGCCCGCGCCACGCCGACCCGCTGCCGCTGCCCGCCGGAGAGCTGGTCCGGATAGCGCGGCCCGAACTGGGCAGGGTCCAGGCCGACCAGGTCCAGCAGCTCGGCGGCCCGCTCCCGCGCCTTCGCCCGTTTCCAGCCGACCAGCGCCGGCACCGTCGCCGTGTTGTCCAGCACCGTCCGGTGCGGGAAGAGCCCCACCTGCTGGATGACGTACCCGATCCGCCGCCGCAGTCGCACCGGATCGACACTCGCCACGTCCTCGCCGTCCACGAGGATGCGCCCCGAGGTCGGCTCGATCAGCCGGTTGACCATCATCATCGTGGTCGTCTTGCCGCAGCCCGACGGGCCGACGAGCGTGACCAGCTCGCCCTCGGCCACCTCCAGACTCAGGCCGTCCACGGCCGTCGTCCCGTCCGGATAGCGCTTGGTGACGTCCTCGAACCGGATCATGGCCTCACGCTAGACGCGGGCGCGGCCCGCCGCTCACCGGTGACGTCCCGTCGGAGGATGAACGGTTCAATCCGGTTTTGAAAAGTTTCAAAAGTCGTCTGAAGTGCAGCGGTCGAAATATTTCGGCTCGACCCGTGGACACCTGCCAGAACCGTCACTAGGTTCGCCGTCGTTCGTTCTGAATCGATACAACTTCCGGGAATACCGACGGCCGAAAGGGATGACGGCATGGAGGACGGAGTGCACGGAGAGCACGAGGAGCGCACCACGGTGCGGCGCAGAACGGTCCTGGCCACCACGCTCGGCGCGCTGCCGGCGGTCATGGCCTACCAGACGGGCGCCGCGTCCCCCGCCACGGCCGCGCCGGTCGAGGCCCCCGCCGACGGGGGCGGCACCTCGGTGACCGGCCTGACCACGGAACACCGCACGAACCCGCTCGGCACCGACGCCCCCCGCCCGCGCTTCGGCTGGCGCACGCACTCCACCGCCCGGGGCCGCCGGCAGACCGCGTACCGGATCCTGGTGGCCACCGACCCGCGCCGCCTCGCCGCCGGCCGCACGGACGTGTGGGACAGCGGCCGCGTCACCTCGCCCGACTCGGTGGCCGTGCCCTACGCGGGGCCCGGCCTGCGCGCCACGACCCGCTACCACTGGACGGTGACGGTCTGGGACGAGCACGGCCGCGCCCGCACCGCCCCCGCCGCCCGCTTCGAGACCGGCCTGCTCGGCACCGACGGCGTCACCCACTGGGACGGCGCCCGCTGGATCGGCATGGCCGGCAAGGCGCCGAACAGCGCCGGCGCCCCACTCCTGCGCCGCCAGGAGCCGCTGCGCCGCGCCCGGGTCGCCGAGGCCCGGCTGTACGTCTCGGCGCTCGGCGTGTACGACGCGTACGTCAACGGGCGGCGCGTCGAGGTACCGCACGGCGACGGCCGCACCGCCGAACTGCTGACCCCGGGCTGGACCAACTACGACGCCCGGGTCGACTACCTCACCTACGACGTCACCGACCTGGTGGCGGCCGACCGTTCGCGGGTCACCCTCGGCGCGGTGCTCGGCAACGGCTGGTACAACAGCCGCGTCTCCGAGGGCAGCACGTACTACTCGGCGGACGGCAACCCGCTCGCCCTGAAGGCGAAACTGCTGATCCGCTACACCGACGGCACCACGCAGAGCGTCGTCACCGCCCCGGACGACGGCTGGCGGGCCACCGACACCGGCCCCTGGCGCGCCGACGACATCTACGACGGCCAGACCTACGACGCCCGCCGGGAGCTGCCCGGCTGGGCGGCGGGCGGCTACGACACCTCCGGCTGGGCCGAGGTCGCCGAACACGACCTCGCCGCCCGGTTCCCGGACGCCCAAGTCGTCGCCCATCCCGGCGAATCGGCCCGCATCGTGCCCGAGTGGGACCTGCGCCCACGCTCCGTCACGGTCCACACGGGCGTCACCGGCCAGGAGGGCAGCCCGAACGGCAGGGGCCGCGTCGTCGCCGACCCCGAGCGCACCGTCACCGACCCCGGCCGCGCCGCCCGCGCGCAGGTCGTCCTGCGGCCCGGCGAGACAGCGGTCCTCGACCTCGGCCAGAACATGGTCGGCGTCCCCCGCTACAGCCTGCGCGGCCCGTCCGGCGCCCAGGTCGTCCTCACCTTCGGCGAGATGCTCAACGACTCCAGCGCGGGCGCCGACGGCCCCGAGGGCTCCGTCTACCGGGCCAACCTGCGCTCCGCCAAGGCCACCAGCACCTACGTCCTCAAGGGCGACCCGAAGGGCGAGACGCACCAGGACTCCCTCACCTTCTACGGATTCCGCTACGTCTCCGTCACCACCACGGCCGAGGTCACGCTCACCGCGCTGACCGGCCGGGTCGCCACCTCCGCCGTCCACGACACCGGCACGGTCACCACCGACGACGCCAAGGTCAACCAGCTGATCAGCAACGTCCGGTGGGGGCAGCGCGGCAACTACTTCTGGGTGCCCACCGACTGCCCGCAGCGCGACGAACGCCTCGGCTGGACCGGCGACACCCAGGTCTTCGCCGCCACCGGCCTCTACAACGCCGACGCCGTCACCTTCCTGAGCCACTTCCAGGACAACCTGATCGACTCCCAGCGGATCTACGGCGTCGACGGCGCCCAGTTCACCGCCGTCTCACCGGGCAACCGCTACAACGCCGCGCAACCGGTCAGCGGCTGGGCCGACTGCGGAGTGGTCGTCCCGTGGACGGTGTGGCAGATGACCGGCGACCGCACCGTCGTCGACCGCAGCTGGGAGGCGATGACCCGCTACGTCGACTGGATCCGCGGCCGCAGCGCCGACGGCCACACCGGCCAGGGCGCCCTGTTCGCCGACTGGCTGGCCCCGCAGAGCACCGGCACCCAGCTCATGAGCGACGTCTACTACGGCTACAGCGTCCGCCTGATGGCCCACATGGCCCGCGCCACCGGCCGCGCCGGCGAGGCCGACACCTACGACCGCCTCTTCGCCGGTATCCGCCGCGCCTTCATGGCCGCCTACCTGGACACGGCGGACGGCGAGGTCACCGTCCGCTCCAGCCGCGGCGGCAAACCGATCAACGGCCCCGACCCCGAGGACGACAGCCAGACCGCCCTGCTCTGGGTCCTCAAACTCGGCTTCTACGACACCGAGGCACAGCGCCGGGCCCTCGTCGGCCTGCTCGCGGAGAACATCGGCAACGACGCCGCCCACAAGGAGGCCCACCCCGGCAGCACCCGCGTCCAGTACGCCGAGAACACCCTCTCCGTCGGCTTCCTCGGCGTGAACCTCCTCGCCCCCGTCCTCACCGACGAGGGCCGCGCCGACCTGGCGTACGCGCTGCTCCACCAGAACGCGATGCCGTCCTGGCTGTACTCCGTCGACAACGGCGCCACCACCATCTGGGAGCGCTGGAACTCGTACTCGAAGGAGGACGGCTTCGGACCGGTCGAGATGAACTCCTTCAACCACTACTCCTACGGCGCCGTCATGGAGTGGATGTACGAGTCCATGGCCGGCATCGCCCGCGACCCGGACCACCCGGGCTTCCGGCACTTCCGGCTGCGCCCGCACCTCGACCCCACCGGCCGCATCAAGCACGTCACCGGCTCGCACCTGTCGCCGTACGGCGAGATCCGCAGCGAGTGGACCGTACGCGGACGCACGGTCCACCACCGGGCCGCCGTCCCCGCCAACTCCACCGCCACCCTGCGCCTTCCCACGGCCGACCCGGACGGCGTCCGCGCGGGCCGGACCCCGCTGGCCCGGGTCGACGGGGTGGAGTACCTGGGCGCCGAGGACGGCACCGTCTCCTACCGGCTGCCCTCCGGGCGCTACGAGGTGACGTTCCCGCTCGGCTGACCGTCCACCAGCACCACCTCCAGGGTGCGCGGACCGTGCACCCCCTCGACCCGGTCCAGCTCGATGTCGCTGGTCGCCGACGGACCGGAGATCCACGTCAGCGGACGGGCCGGGTCGAGGCGTTCGAGGGCCTGCGGGACGGAGGAGACCACCTGGTCGGGCACGCGCACGACGCAGATGTGGTGGTCGGGCACGAGGGTGATCCGCCGGCGCCCCTGGTCGGGCGAGCCGTCCAGCACGATCGTGCCGGTCTCGGCGACGGCGACCGCGCAGCCGGTGACCACGCTGTCCACCCCGTCCAGAGCCGGCGCCGTACTCGCGGCCTCGTCCGGGACCGGGTTCGCCCCCGCCTCCGCCAGCCAGCCCGGCTCCAGCCCCGGCGGCACCACCACGCTCCGCGAGCCGCGCGCCGACAGCAGACCGGCCAGCAGCGCGGGCAGCTCACCGTCCGCGCACCGGTGCACGATCGCCCGGTAGTCCGCGAGGTTCTCGGCGAGCAGCTCCACCGTCTGCCCGGTGGTCCGCCGCCCGTGCTCGCGCAGGTAGTCCCGTGCGACGGGCGCCTCGTCGGACGGCGCGTCCGCGAGGGCGCGCCGCACCCGGCCCAGGATGCGTTCCCTGCTGCTCACTTCGCCTCGTCCTTTCCGCCGTGCGTGCGCTGCCACCAGTCCCGGAACGGCTCCGGGGGCACCGGGGGCAGGTCCCGGCTGCCGCTCCACGCCCGTCCGGGGCCCGGCAGGGTGCGCGGATGCAGACGGCGGCTGCGCGAGGCCAGCCGCTGCCCGGTCCGCAGCGCCCCCGGACGGGTGAAGGCCCACCGCGCCGCCCGCATCGCCGCCCGTTCGGCGGCGTGGCCCCTCGCCGGTTTCAGCACGACCCGGTTGCCCTCCCGCACCGCGGGCCCGCCCTGCACCACCCGCTCCCGCAGATGCACCAGCACCTCGGGGATGTCGATGGCGACCGGGCACACCTCGTAGCAGGCACCGCACAGCGAGGACGCGTACGGCAGGGAGGCGTCGATCTCGCTGCCCGTGCCCCGCAGTTGGGGACTGAGGATGGCGCCGATCGGGCCCGGGTAGACCGAGCCGTAGGCGTGGCCGCCGGCCCGCTCGTACACCGGGCACACGTTCAGGCAGGCCGAACAGCGGATGCAGCGCAGCGCCTGGCGGCCGACCTCGTCGGCGAGGGTGTCGGTGCGGCCGTTGTCCAGCAGGACCAGGTGGAAGGCGCGCGGGCCGTCCCCTTCCCCGGCCCGGCCGTCCCCGGTGCCCGTCCACATGGACGTGTACGGGTTCATGCGCTCGGCGGTCGAGGAACGGGGGAGGGTCTGGAGGAAGACCTCCAGGTCCCGCCAGGTCGGCACGGTCTTCTCGATGCCGACGACCGAGATCAGCGTCTCCGGCAGGGTCAGGCACATCCGTCCGTTGCCCTCGGACTCCACGACCACCAGCGTGCCGGTCTCGGCGACCATGAAGTTGGCGCCGGAGATGCCGACCTTGGCCCGCAGGAACTTCTCCCGCAGGTGGAGCCGTGCCGCCTCCGCGAGTTCGGCCGGTGTGTCGGTCAGGCCCTCGGGCGCCGGGCGGCCCCACTCGCTCATCTCGGAGCGGAAGATGTCCCGGATCTCGCCCCGGTTGCGATGGATGGCCGGCACCAGGATGTGCGAGGGCCGGTCCTTGCCCAACTGCACGATCAGCTCGGCCAGATCGGTCTCGTAGGCGCGGATGCCCCGGGCCTCCAGCGCCTCGTTGAGACCGATCTCCTGCGTCGCCATCGACTTGACCTTGACGACCTCGCTCTCACCGGTCTCCTCGACCAGCCGGACGACGATCTCGTTGGCCTCGTCCGCGTCGGCGGCCCAGTGCACCGTCCCGCCCGCGGCCGTGACCGCCTCCTCCAGCTGCACCAGATACCGGTCGAGATGGCGCAGGGTGTGGTCCTTGACGCGCTTCCCGGCCTCACGCAGCTCCGCCCAGTCGTCCAGTTCCGCGACCGCGCGGGCCCGCTTGTCCCGGATGGTGTGCGTGGCGTGGCGCAGGTTGCCGCGCAGCGTGGTGTTGCCCACGGCCTCCCGCGCCGCCTCGGGAAAGGCCGGCATCCCCAGATACGTCCCGCTCATACGGCCGCCGCCTCCTCCGTGCTCGCCAGGATCTCCGCGATGTGCACCGGGCGCATGCCCGTGCGCAGCCGCGTCATCGTCCCGCCGATGTGCATCAGGCAGGAGTTGTCCGCGGCGCACAGCACGTCGGCGCCCGTCGACTCGGCGTTGCGCACCTTGTCCGCGCCCATCGCCGCCGACACGTCGGAGTTCTTCACGGCGAAGGTACCGCCGAACCCGCAGCACTCCTCGGCCCCCGGCAACTCCAGCAGGTCCAGGCCCTTCACCGCCTCCAGGAGCCGCCGGGGCCGGTCGCCCAGGCCCAGGCTCCGCAGTCCGTGGCAGGTCGGGTGGTAGGTCACCGTGTGCGGGTAGTACGCCCCGACGTCCGTCACCCCGAGCACGTCCACGAGGAACTCCGTCAGCTCGTACGTCTTCGGCACCACCGGCGCCAGCGTCGCCGCGAGCGTCTCCCCGCGCCCCTCCGCCCGCGCCCGCTCGCCCATGCGCGGATACAGCTCCCGCACCATCGCGCCGCACGAACCCGACGGCGTCACGACCGCGTCGTACTCCGCAAAGACGTCGGCGAAGCGCCGGGCCAGCGGCTCGGCGTCGTGCCGGTAACCGGTGTTGTAGTGCGCCTGTCCGCAACAGGTCTGCGCCATCGGGAAGTCGACGTCGACGCCCAGTCTGGTGAGCAGCCTCAGCACGGCACGGCCGGTGTCCGGATAGAGCGTGTCGTTGACGCAGGTCAGGAACAGGGCGACACGCATCGCGACTCCTCGTGTTCGATCATCGGATGAATGATGGGTGCAGGTTAGTCCGCACGGCGGCACCGGGGGAGTCCCGGTTCACCGGTCGGCGAGTCGGGCCTCGGCCGCCCGCCAGCGTGCCGTGCCACCGCGCGGCTCGTACCGGGTCAGTGACTGTGTGCGGGCCAGCAGCCGCCGTGTTCCGGTGAGACCGTCCACCAGGCCGTGGGTGCGCGCCTGCACCAGGACGTTGCCGAGTGCGGCGGCCTCCGTCGGCCCCGCCACCACGGGCAGTCCGCAGGCGTCGGCCGTCAGTTGGCACAGCAGCGCGTTGCGGGTGCCCCCGCCGACGACGTGCACGACGTCCACCGGGTGCCCGGCGAGCCGCTGGGCGTCCTCGACCGCCCTGCGGTGGGCCAGTGCCAGCGAGTCGAGGATGCAGCGGGTCACCTCGGGGGGCGAGACGGGCACCGGCTGTCCGAAGGCGCGGCACGCCTCGGCGATCCGCTCCGGCATCCGCCCCGGCGCGAGGAACGCGGGGTCGCCAGCGTCCACCACCGACCGCAGCGCGGGCACCCGTGCGGCCGCGCGCAGCAGTCCGCCCAGATCGGGCTCGCCCCACGCCCGTACGCACTCCTGGAGCAGCCACAGCCCCATGATGTTGCGCAGGTAGCGGACCGTGCCGTCCAGCCCCAGCTCGTTGGTGAAGTTGGCGGCTCGGCTCTCCTCGGTCAGGACCGGGGCGGTCAGCTCCAGACCCGCCAGCGACCAGGTGCCGGTGCAGATGTAGGCGAACCGCTCGTCCGCGGCCGGTACGGCGGCCACCGCGGACGCGGTGTCGTGCGAGCCGACCGCCGTCACCGGCACGGGCCCGGTGAGCCCCGTCTGCTCCAGCACCTCGGGCCGCAGCAGGCCCGCCGCGTCACCCGGCCGCCGCAGCGGCGCGAACAGGCCGAGGTCGATGCCCGCACGGTCCGCCACCTTCCGCGACCAGTCCCGGGTGCGGGGGTCGATCAGCTGGGTGGTGGAGGCGTTGGTCAGCTCCGTGCCCTGCTCCCCGGTCAGCCAGTAGGTCAGCAGGTCCGGCACCAGCAACAGCCGCCGGGCGGCCGCGAACCGGGCCGTGTCGCGGGCGGCGACGAGCTGGTACAGGGTGTTGAAGGGCGCGTACTGCAACCCGGTCGCCGCGTACAGCTCCGGGGCGGGCAGCGTCTCCCACACCCGCTGCGCGACGCCCTCGGTGCGGGGGTCGCGGTAGTGCACCGGGTTGCCGAGGAGCGCCCCGTCCGCGTCGAGCAGGCCGTGGTCGACGGCCCAGCTGTCGACGCCCACCGAGTCCACCGGCCCCGCCGCGCGCAGGCCGTCCAGCACGCCCGCGTACAGCCCCAGGATGTCCCAGTGCAGCCCTTCGGGCGTGCGGACCGGACGGTTGGGGAAGCGGTGCGCCTCGGTCAGCTCCAGCCGGTCGGGGCCGACGCGGCCGACCATGACGCGCCCGCTGGACGCGCCGAGGTCGACCGCGGCGTACGCCTTCGTGCCGGCGTCCCTCGCAGCGCTCATCGCAGGAACGCGGCGGCCACGCCGGCGTCCACCGGGACGTGCAGGCCGGTGGTGTGGGTCAGGTCGCCGCCGGTCAGCGCGAACACGGCGTTCGCGACGTGCTCGGGCAGCACCTCGCGCTTGAGCAGGGTGCGCTGCGCGTAGAACTCGCCCAGCTTCTCCTCGGGCACTCCGTACACGGCGGCCCGCTGGGCGCCCCAGCCGCCCGCGAAGATGCCGGAACCGCGCACCACGCCGTCCGGGTTGACGCCGTTGACCCGGATGCCGTGCTCGCCCAGCTCGGCGGCGAGCAGGCGCACCTGGTGGGCCTGGTCGGCCTTGGTCGCGGAGTAGGCGATGTTGTTCGGCCCGGCGAAGACCGCGTTCTTCGAGGCGATGTAGACGATGTCGCCGCCGAGTTCCTGCGCGGTCATCACCCGTGCCGCCTCGCGCGAGACCAGGAAGGAGCCGCGGGCCATGATGTCGTGCTGGAGGTCCCAGTCCTCGGCGGAGGTCTCCAGCAGTGGCTTGGAGATGGAGATCCCCGCGTTGTTGACCACCAGGTCGACGCCGCCGAAGGCGAGCACCGCGGCCCTGAAGGCGTCGGCGATCTGCTCCTCGGAGGTGACGTCGACGGTCACCGCGACGGCCCGGTCCGACCCGCCCAGCTCCTCGGCCACCTTGGCCGCGTTCCCCGCGTTCAGGTCGGCCACCACCACGCAGGCACCCTCGTCTGCCAGCCGTCGCGCGATCGCCTTCCCGATCCCGCTGCCCGCGCCGGTGACCAGCGCGACCCGCGTCGCCAGCGGCTTGGGCCTCGGCATCCGCTGGAGCTTGGCCTCCTCCAGCGCCCAGTACTCGATGCGGAACTTCTCCGACTCCTCGATCGGCGCGTAGGCCGACACGGCCTCCGCGCCGCGCATCACGTTGATCGCGTTGACGTAGAACTCGCCGGCCACCCGGGCGGTCTGCTTGTCCTTGCCGAAGCTGAACATGCCGACGCCCGGCACCAGAACGATCGCCGGGTCGGCGCCGCGCATCGCGGGGGAACCGGGTTCGGCGTGCCGGTGGTAGTAGGCGGCGTACTCCTCGCGGTAGGCGGCGTGCAGCTCCTTCAGCCGCGCCACCGTCTCGTCCAGCGGGGCGCTCGGGGGCAGGTCCAGGACCAGCGGGCGGACCTTGGTGCGCAGGAAGTGGTCGGGGCAGGAGGTGCCGAGGGCGGCGAGCCGCGGGTGTTCGGCACGCGCGAGGAAGTCGAGCACCACGTCCGCGTCGGTGAAGTGGCCGACCTGCGGCCGGTCCCGGGAGGCGAGGGAGCGCACGTACGGCGCCAGCGCCGCCGCCCGCTCCCGCCGGTCGCCCTCGGCCAACGCCTCGTAGCCCTCGATCACCGGCCCGAACGGCTCGGCCTTCCCGCGCTCCTCGAGGAACCGCTCCGCGGTGCGGATGATGTGCAGCGAATTGCGCTCGCACTCCTCGGAGGTGTCGCCCCAGGCGGTGATGCCGTGCCCGCCGAGCACGCACCCGATCGCCCCGGGATTGGCCTCCTTGACCGCCGCGATGTCCAGCCCCAGCTGGAACCCGGGCCGCCGCCACGGCACCCACACCACGGTGTCGCCGAAGCACTCGGCGGTCAGCTTCTCGCCGTCGGCCGCGCAGGCCAGCGCGATCCCGGAGTCGGGGTGGAGGTGGTCCACGTGCGCGGCCTCGACGAGCCCGTGCATCGCCGTGTCGATGGAGGGCGCCGCGCCGCCCTTGCCGTGCAGGCAGTAGTCGAACGCGGCGACCATCTCGTCCTCACGCCCGACGCCCGGGTAGACGTCCTTGAGCGCCCGCATCCGGTCCAGCCGCAACACCGCGAGCCCGCCCTCGGTGAGCGTCCCGAGATCCCCGCCGGACCCCTTGACCCACATCAGCTCGACATCGCCTCCGGTGACGGGATCGGTCTCGACACCCTTCGCGGAGGCGTTACCACCGGCGTAGTTGGTGTTGCGGGGGTCAGCACCGAGCCGATGCGAACGGGCGAGGAGTGCTTCGGCTTCGGGGTGGACAGCCATGTCTTCCAGTCCTTACGAGAGAGGGAGGGAGAAGCGCCCCGTAAGGGGCGCGGGGAACTGCGCGATCAACCACGGACAACCCGCAGCCCGCGAACAACACGAGCCCGGCAGACGCCTACGCCCCCCACCCCGCCTGCTGCCCACCCACCCGCTCGGCGACGACCTTCTCGGCCCACCCGCAGGCGCGGTACGCCTTCATGGGCTCGGGGTCGAGACCCATCTCCCCCCGCACCTCACGAAGCAGCGGACGCACGTCCGTGTTGTACGCGTCCATCAGCACGGCGTTGGCCTCCAGCACGTCCCCGGCAGCCTGCGCGGCGGCCAGCGCTCCCGCATCGACCAGCAGCGCCTTCGCCGTGGCCTCCTGCACGTTCGTCACCGACCGGATGATCGCCGGGATCTTCGCCTCGATGTTGTGGCACTGGTCGAGCATGAACGCCACGTCCGACGAGAACCCGCCCCCACGCACCACCTCGTACATGATCCGGAACAGCTGGAACGGATCGGCCGCGCCGACCATCAGGTCGTCGTCCGCGTAGAAGCGCGAGTTGAAGTCGAACCCGCCGAGTTTCCCCTCCCGCAGCAGCGTCGCCACGATGAACTCGATGTTCGTGCCCGGCGCGTGGTGCCCCGTGTCGACCACGACCTGTGCCTTCTCGCCCAGCTTCAGGCAGTGCGCGTACGCCGTGCCCCAGTCCGGCACGTCCGTCGTGTAGAACGCCGGCTCGAAGAGCTTGTACTCCAGCAGCATCCGCTGTCCCTCGCCGAGCCGCTCGTACACCTCGGCCAGTCCTTCGGCGAGCCGGTCCTGCCGGGACCGGATGTCGTCCTGCCCCGGATAGTTCGTGCCGTCGGCGAACCACAGCTTCAGGTCCCGGGAACCGGTGGCGTCCATGATGTCGACGCACTCCAGCAGGTGGTCGACGGCCTTCCTGCGTACCGCCGCGTCGGGGTGGCAGATGCTGCCCAGCTTGTAGTCGTCGTCCTGGAAGGTGTTCGAGTTGATGGCGCCGACCCGTACCCCGCGGTCCTTGGCGTGCTCGGCCAGCGCGGCGTAGTTCTCGACCCGGTCCCAAGGGATGTGCAGGGCCACGGTCGGGGCGACGCCGGTGAACTCGTGCACCTTGGCCGCGTCGTCCAGTTTCTCGAACGGGTCGCGCGGGACACCTGCCTGGGCGAACACCTTGAACCGGGTGCCCGAGTTCCCGTACGCCCACGACGGCGTCTCGACGGCCTGGGTCTTGAGCGCTGCCTTCACCGCGGCTGGTTCGGTCACTTCGGGGCTCCTGTGACGTCGGGTCGTGGCCCGCTGTGCGCACGACCATCTGTGAAACGATTCAGAACGCGAAGTTATGAGCCGCCCGAAGGGGTGTCAACCCTTCCGGCCGACCCTGCCGTCCGTGACTCGCCCGTGACCTTCGGCTATCGCAAGTTTTTCGACCCGGAACCATTGACGTGCCATGGCCTCGCTGCCTAACGTCCCCGGCAACCGAGTTGAAACCTTTCACGACGCCGTGAGGGCCGTCCCGCCGGCGTCGTCGAGGAGCCCCCAATGACCCACCCGTCCGACACGGGTACGGCCCCGGTTCTGGCGCTCAGGGACGTCTCCAAGTCCTTCGGCGCGGTCCGCGCGCTGCGGGACGTCTCCCTGGAACTGTTCCCCGGCGAGGTGCACGCCCTCGCCGGCGAGAACGGCGCCGGGAAGTCGACCCTCATCAAGACGCTCGCCGGAGTGCACCGGCCGGACGCCGGCCAGGTGCTGCTCGACGGCGCGCCGGTCGTCTTCCACGGTCCCGGCGACGCCCGCGACGCCGGCATCGCCGTGATCTACCAGGAGCCCACCCTCTTCCCCGACCTGTCGATCGCCGAGAACATCTTCATGGGGCGCCAGCCCCGGCGCGCGCTCGGCCGCATCGACCACCGGGCGACCCACGACGCCACCGCGGACCTGATGCGGCGCCTCGGCGTCGAGCTGGACCCCGACCGCCCCGCGCGCGGCCTGTCCATCGCGGACCAGCAGATCGTGGAGATCGCCAAGGCCCTCTCGTTCGACGCCCGCGTCCTGATCATGGACGAGCCGACCGCCGCCCTCACCGGCAGCGAGGTCGCCCGCCTCTTCGGCGTCGTACGCAGTCTGCGCGAGCAGGGTGCCGCCGTGCTGTTCATCTCCCACCGCCTGGAGGAGATCTTCCGCATCTGCGCCCGTGTCACCACCCTGCGGGACGGCGCCCGGATCTCCAGCGAGCCGCTGGACGGCATGACCGAGGACGACCTGGTGCGCCGCATGGTCGGCCGCGACCTCGACGAGCTGTACCCGAAGCAGGAGGTCCGGCCCGGCGAGGTCGCCCTCAGCGTGCGCCGGCTGACCCGCGAGGGGGTGTTCACCGACGTCTCCTTCGAGGTGCGCCGCGGTGAGATCGTCGCGCTCGCCGGACTGGTCGGCGCCGGGCGCACCGAGGTCGCCCGGTCCGTCTTCGGCGTCGACCGCTGGGACGCCGGGACGGTGGAGGTCGACGGCAGGCCGCTGGTCAACGGCGCCCCGTCCACCGCCATGGCCGCCGGTCTCGCCCTCGTCCCGGAGGACCGGCGCGCCCAGGGCCTGGTGATGGGGATGTCCATCGAGCGCAACATCGGCCTCACCGGGCTCCGTACGACGGTGCGGGCCGGATTCATGGACCGCGGCGCCGAACGCAGCCGCTCCCTCGACTGGGCCGTCAGGCTCCAGGTCAAGTACGCCCGCATCGCCGACACCGTCTCGACCCTGTCCGGCGGCAACCAGCAGAAGGTCGTCCTGGCCAAGTGGCTGGCCACCGGACCCAAGGTGCTGATCGTCGACGAGCCGACCCGCGGCATCGACGTCGGCACCAAGGCCGAGGTGCACCGGCTGCTGAGCGAACTGGCCGCCGACGGCGTGGCCGTACTGATGATCTCCTCCGACCTGCCCGAGGTCCTCGGCATGGCCGACCGCGTCCTCGTGATGCACGAGGGGCGGCTGACCGCCGAGATACCCCGCACCGACGCCACCGAGGAGACCGTGATGGCCGCAGCCACGGGGAGGGCAGCCGCATGACGGTGACCGCACCCGACCCGAGCCCGGTGGCCGACATCCCCAAGGCCGGCGCCACCCGGCTGGTCGACCGCATCTTCAAGATGCGCGAACTGGCGATCCTGCTGGTCTTCCTGGTGATGATCGGCGTCACCCAGGCCGGGAACAGCGAGTTCCTGTCCGAACAGGGCATCAAGGACCTGCTGCTCAACGCGACCATCCTGGTGCTGGTCGCCACCGGCCAGTCGCTGGTCGTCATCACCCGCAACGTCGACCTGTCGGTCGGCTCCACCCTCGGCATCAGCGCCTTCGCCGCCGGTACGTACCTCCAGGGCGGCGGCAACCCGTTCGTCGCCGTGGTCCTCGCGGTCCTGATGGGCGTCGGCTTCGGCCTCCTCAACGGCCTGCTCGTCAGCCTCGGCCAGGTCCCGGCGCTGGTCGTCACCCTCGGCACCCTCTACATCATCCGCGGCATCGACTCCATCTGGGTCGGCTCCCGCCAGATCACCGCGGCCGACCTGCCCGGCGGCTTCGTCGACTTCGGCTCCGGGGGCGTCTGGGCCGTGCCGTGGCTGGCGCTGATCGCGCTCGCCGTGCTGGTCGCCACGGCCTACTACCTCAAGCACTTCGGCGGCGGACGCGAGCTGTACGCGCTCGGTTCCAATCCGGAGGCGGCCCGGCTGGCCGGCATCCCCGTGCGCAAGCGGATCCTCGCCGCGTACACCTTCTGCGGTGCCCTCGCCGGACTGGCCGGCGCCCTCTACCTGGCGCGCTTCGGCAACGTCGACTCCGGCACCGGCAACGGCTACGAACTGACCGTCGTCAGCGCGGTGGTGGTCGGCGGCGTCGTCTTCACCGGCGGCTCCGGCAGCGTCTACGGCGCGGCCCTCGGCGCGCTGCTGCTGACCTCGATCAACAGCGTGCTGCCCGCGCTCGGGGTCAGCTCCGTGTGGGTGCTGGCCATCAACGGCATCCTGCTCATCCTCGCCATCGCCGTCGACCGGATCGTCGCGCTGCGCGTGGCCAACGCCCTGAAGAAGAGGAACGCACGCCATGGCTGACGGCTCTTTCGCGCGAGCGATCCGCTGGGACACCGCCGTGGGTGCCCTGCTCATCGTGGTCCTGCTGTTCTCCTTCGGCTTCGTCGACGGCTTCGGCAACGCCCTCAACCTGTCCTTCCTCATCGGCAACACCCTGCCGATCGCGCTCATCGCCCTGCCGATGACCCTGCTCGTCGTCTCCGGCGAGATCGACCTGTCGGTCGCCTCGACCGCCGGTCTCTCCGGCGCGGTGATGGGCGCCCTGTGGAACCAGGGCATGACCATCGAGGCGATCATCCCGATCTGCCTGCTGCTCGGCGTCGTCTGCGGCCTGGTCAACGGGCTGCTGGTCACCCGGCTCGGCCTGCCCTCCCTCGCCGTGACGATCGGCACCCTGGCGGCCTACCGGGGCATCGCGCAGATCGTGCTCGGCTCCGACGCGGTCACGGACTTCCCCTCGCAGTACCTGGACTTCGCGGCCGGCCGGATCGGCGACACGTTCGTCCCGTACGCCTTCCTGCCGTTCCTCGTGCTGCTGGCCGTCGCCGTGGTCGCCCTGCACGCCATGCCGTTCGGCCGGGCGCTGTTCGCGGTCGGCGCCAGCGAGGAGGCCGCGCGGTTCGCCGGGATCCGGGTCCGGCGGCAGAAGCTGATCCTCTTCACGCTGACCGGGCTGATGTCCGCGCTGACCGGGGTCTTCTGGGCGCTGCACTACGCGAGCGCGCGGTACGACAACGCCACGGGGCTCGAACTGTCCGTCGTCGCCGCCGTGTTGCTGGGCGGCATCGACTTCGACGGCGGGAAGGGCACGCTGGGCGGCGCGATCGCCGGGGTGTTCCTGCTCGGGGCCTTGCAGAACGTGATGAGTCTCCAAGATGTCTCGGCGCAGTCGCAGATCGTCGTGACCGGTGTGCTGCTCGTGTTGTCCGTGCTGGGACCTCGGGTCGCTCGGCAGGTCTCGGTCGCGAGGGCGCAGAGGTTGACCTCCTAGCGATGTACGACGGCTGCGGGCCGCATGTGGCTGGTCGCGGCCACGCGGCGGAGCCGCATATCGAAACAGTCCCGCGCCCCTGAGGGGCGCGCTCCGCTCACCCTCCGTCAGAAGGAATCACACCATGCGCAAGTCCTCCCTCCGCCGTAGCTGCGTAGTTCTCGCCGCCGTCACCTCTCTCGGCCTCGCCGCCACCGCCTGCGGTGGCACCACCAAGGAGGACGTCAAGGCCGAGGGCGGCAAGGCCGCCACCGCCGGGAAGGCCGACCCGAACGCCGAGACGAAGAAGGGGCTGACCGTCGGCTTCCTGCCCAAGCAGGTCAACAACCCCTACTTCACCGTCGCCGACAAGGGCGGTGAGAAGGCGCTGAAGGAACTCGGCTCCAGCTACAAGGAGGTCGGCACCTCCAGCGGCACCGACACCGCCGGGCAGGTCTCCTACGTCAACACGCTCACCCAGCAGCAGGTCGACGCCATGGCCGTCTCCGCGCAGGACCCGGGGGCCCTGTGCACCGCGCTCAAGCAGGCCATGAAGAACGACATCAAGGTCGTCACCTACGACTCGGACACCAACCCCGAGTGCCGCAACGCCTTCATCTCGCAGGCCTCCGCCGACGACCTCGGCCGCACCCAGGTGCAGCTGCTCGCCGAGCAGATCGGCAACAAGGGCGAGATCGCGATCCTCTCCGCCGCGCAGACCGCGACGAACCAGAACGCCTGGATCGACATCATGAAGGACGAGCTGAAGGACCCGAAGTACAAGGACGTCAAGCTGGTCACGGTCGCCTACGGTGACGACGACGCGCAGAAGTCCTTCCAGCAGACCCAGGGCCTGCTCCAGGAGCACCCCAACCTGAAGGGGATCATCTCCCCGACCACCGTCGGCATCAAGGCCGCCGCCCAGTACCTGTCCGGCTCCAAGTACAAGGGCAAGGTCAGGCTGACCGGCCTCGGCACGCCCAACGACATGCGCAAGTACGTCAAGAACGGCACCGTCGAGGCGTTCGAGCTGTGGGACCCGGCCAAGCTCGGCGAACTGGCCGCGCGCACCGCCGTCGCCCTGTCCTCCGGGCAGATCACCGGCAAGGAGGGCGAGACCTTCGAGGCCGGCGCCATGGGCGAGTACACCATCGGCAAGGACGGCGTGATCAACCTCGGCAAGCCGACCGTCTTCACCGCCGAGAACGTCGACCAGTACGACTTCTAGCCTCCACCTCGCGTACGGGAGCGGTACTTCATGCGACGTGTCTGTTTCCTGCTCAAGGTCCGCCGGGACCGCATCGCGGAGTACCGCGAACGCCACGCAGCCGTGTGGCCGGAGATGTGCGAGGCGCTCTCCGCCACCGGCTGGCACAACTACTCGCTCTTCCTGCGCGAGGACGGCCTGCTCGTCGGCTACCTGGAGACCGAGGACTTCGCCGCCGCCCGGGCCGGCATGGAGGCCACCGAGGTGAACGCCCGGTGGCAGGCGGAGATGGGGCCGCTGTTCGAGTCCCTGGACGGGACGCGTCCCGACGAGGCGATGAAGCCCCTGACCGAGGTGTTCCACCTCGCCTGAACAGACTCTTCCCGGGGCGGCGCAGGTAGTGTGAAGGCCCTGCGGCCGCCCACCCGTACCCGGCCCGACCTCGGAGGTCCCTGCCCGATGGCCCATTCCGTGGGTATCAAGGACGTCGCCCGCGCCGCCGGAGTTTCCGTGGGCACGGTCTCCAACGTCATCAACCGGCCCGACACCGTCGCGACCGAGACCCGCGCGCGGGTGCTGTCCGCGATCGACCGGCTCGGCTACGTCCGCAGCGAGTCCGCGCGCCAGCTGCGCGCGGGCCGCAGCCGGATCATGGGGCTGCTCGTCCTCGACATGGGCAACCCCTTCTTCGTCGACGTCGCGCGCGGCGCCGAGCGGGCCGCGCGCGACGCCGGGCTCGGCGTGATGGTCTGCAACAGCGCCCAGAGCCCCGGCGAGGAGGCCGAGTACCTCTCGCTCTTCGCCGAGCAGCGGGTCCGGGGCGTCCTGCTCACCCCCGCCGACGCCACCGGCCGCAACATCGCGGGCTTCCGGCGCCACAACATCCCCTTCGTGCTCGTCGACCGGGTCGCCGAGGGCACCACCGAGTGCTCGGTCTCCGTCGACGACGTCGCCGGCGGCGCGCTGGCCGTGCGCCACCTGGTGGACGCCGGACACCGCTCCATCGCCTACGTCAGCGGTCCGCCGGGACTCAACCAGGTGCGCGACCGCCGCACCGGCGCGCTCGCCGCGCTCGCCGAGGCCGGCCTCGGCCCCGACGCGCTGCGCGAACTGCCCACCGAACGCCTCGACGTCTCCGCCGGGCGCGACGCCGGCGCCCGCCTGCTCGGGCTCGCCGACCGGCCGACCGCCGTCTTCTGCGCCAACGACCTGCTCGCCCTGGGCGTCCTCCAGGCCCTGTACGCGGCCGGGGTGAGCGTCCCCGACGACCTCGCGATCGTCGGCTACGACGACATCGAGTTCGCCGCCGCGGCGGCCGTCCCGCTCACCTCCGTGCGCCAGCCCGCCGTCACCATGGGCGCGATGGCGGCCGAGCTGCTCCTGGAGGAGACGGAGCTGGACGGCACCGACCGGACCCACCCGCACCGCAGGGTGGTGCTCCAGCCCGAACTGGTGGTGCGGCGCTCCAGCCTCGCCGCCCGCTGACCGGCCGCCCGGAACGATTTCATGATCCCGGGGGTCCGCCGCCGCAAGACCGTGTGCTGAACTGGGACACGGCCGAGAAATCCGGCCGTCACATCCGTCGTCCCGGGAGCCCCGTTGAGCGTCAGCTACCGCCAGCCAGGTGTCGTCCTCACCGACCGCCGTTTCACCGTGCCCCTCGACCACCGCGACCCCTCCGGGGAGACGATCGAGCTGTACGCGCGCGAGGCCGTCGCGAGCGACAAGGCGCACCAGGACCTTCCGTGGCTGGTCTACCTCCAGGGCGGTCCCGGCTTCGGGGCGAACCGTTTCATCGGCCGTCCCGCCTGGCTCGGCCGAGCTCTCAAGGAGTTCCGCGTCCTGCTCCTCGACCAGCGCGGCACCGGCGCCTCCACGCCCGCCAACCGCCAGACCCTCCCGCTGCGCGGCGGCCCGGCCGAGCAGGCCGACTACCTCACCCACTTCCGCGCCGACGCCATCGTCCGCGACTGCGAGGCCATCCGCCCCCAGGTCACCGGCGGCGCCCCCTGGACCGTCCTCGGCCAGAGCTTCGGCGGCTTCTGCACCGTCGCCTATCTGTCGCTCGCCCCCGAGGGCCTGAACACCGCCCTGATCACCGGCGGCCTGCCCTCCCTGGACGCCCACGCAGACGAGATCTACCGGGCCGCCTACCCCCGTATCGAACGCAAGGTCGCCGCGCACTACGCCCGCTACCCCCAGGACGTCGAACGCGCCCGCCGCATCGCCGACCACCTGCTCACGCACGACGTGGTCCTGCCGGGCGGCTACCGGCTGACCGTCGAGGCCTTCCAGTCCCTCGGCATCCTGCTCGGCGGCAGCGAGGGCAGCCACCGCCTGCACTTCCTCCTGGAGGACGCCTTCGTCCGCACCCCGGGCGGACACGAACTCTCCGACGACTTCCAGGAACAGGTGCAGGGCCTGCTGTCGTACGCCGGCCACCCGCTGTACGCCCTCGTCCACGAGGCCATCTACGGCCAGGACGCCCGCCCCACCGACTGGTCGGCCGAGCGGGTCCGCGCCGAGTTCCCCCGCTTCGACGCCGCCAAGGCACTCGCCGGCGACGAACCGCTGATGTTCACCGGCGAGTCGGTCCACCCCTGGATGTTCGACTGCGACCCGGCGCTGCGCCCGCTGCGCGAGACCGCAGGCCTGCTGGCCGCCCGCACCGACTGGACGCCCCTGTACGACCGCGCCCGCCTCGCCGCCAACGAGGTACCCGCCGCCGCGGCCGTCTACCACGACGACATGTACGTCGACACCGCCCACGCGCTGACCACCGCCCGCGCGATCCGCGGACTGCGCACCTGGGTGACCGACGAGTTCGAGCACGACGGCGTCCGGGCCGGCGGCCCCCGCGTCCTGGACCGGCTGCTCGCGCTGGCCCGCGACGAGGCCTGACCGGAGCGCGGCCGAATATCCGGGTGGGAGGCCCGCGGCGCGGGTTAGTGTGCGGGCATGACGGAGCCGACGATCACGCAACTGGAGCCCATGCCCGGCGACTGGACCCGCGCCCTCGCCGTCGTCGCCCACCCGGACGACCTGGAGTACGGCTGCTCGGCGGCGATCGCCGGCTGGACCGACGAGGGCCGGGAGGTCACCTACCTGCTCGCCACCCGGGGGGAGGCCGGCATCGACACCATGCCGCCCGCCGAGTGCGCCCCGCTGCGCGAACGGGAGCAGCGGGCGAGCGCCGCGGTCGTCGGCGTGAGCGAGGTGGAGTTCCTCGACCACCGGGACGGTGTCATCGAGTACGGAGTTCCGCTGCGCCGCGACATCGCCGCCGCGATCCGCCGGTACCGGCCCGAGCTGGTCATCACCCTCAACCACCGGGACACCTGGGGCGGCGTCGCCTGGAACACCCCGGACCACGTCGCCGTCGGCCGCGCCACGCTGGACGCGGCGTCCGACGCGGGCAACCGGTGGATCTTCCCCGAGCTGACCGAGCGGGGCCTCGAACCCTGGGACGGCGTGCGCTGGGTCGCGGTCGCCGGTTCCGCCTCCCCCACGCACGCCGTGGACGCCACGCCGGGACTGGAGCGCGCGGTGCGCTCGCTGCTCGAACACCGGACGTACATCGAGGTGCTGACCGAGGAGGACCCGGAGACGTACGTGCGTGGCTTCCTCACCGGCTTCGCCCGGTCCGCGGGGGAGCGGTTCGGCGGAAAGCCGGCGGTGACCTTCGAAGTCTTCGGGCGGTAGCGGCATGGCGGGGGAGTGGGGCGAGCCGGGGC
>NZ_QHJH01000150.1 GCF_003947455.1 Streptomyces sp. WAC 04229
CCGCCACCGGGCAACGGTCCCACGATCGGTGTCCAGCCGGGCGGCCACCGCGGTGTTGCTGAGTCCGTCCGCGCAGGCCAGCACGATCCGTGCCCGCTTGGCCAGACCCTGCGCGGTCGTCCGGCGTTTGGCCCACCCCTGCAACACCAGCCGCTCGTCCTCGGATAACACCAGCGGTTGCAGCCTGCTGTCCCCCATTCCTCCAGCAGACCGCAGCCTCCAGCCGCTGTCACCGCCCGAGCCGAAATCTGAAACGAACCACGACTCACGTGGCGAGACGTGAACTCAAGACCAGATCACTAGCACGGTCGGCGC
The DNA here is from genome assembly GCF_003947455.1 of Streptomyces sp. WAC 04229. Lineage (GTDB taxonomy): Bacteria > Actinomycetota > Actinomycetes > Streptomycetales > Streptomycetaceae > Streptomyces. The sequence continues at coordinate 316 of NZ_QHJH01000150.1, forward strand.
ACCCCGGCCGGTATCCCGTCCCGCAGGTCCGTCCCGCAGGTCCGTCCAGCAGCGAAGACGAACACACCTCTCGTCCTCCGGGAAGCCGGACTCAGCCGCCGCGCCGCACCCGGGCTGCCTTGCGGGCCTCCGCGAGCTTGCGGGCATCGCTGCTTTTCCGGGACGACCTGCCACCGGAGCCGCTCTTCGCGTCCTTGGCGCTCCCCAGGCCGCGGAACGGGGCGTTGTGGTTCTTGGGGCGCGATACAGCCGACCCGCCGTCGAGAGGCTCTCCGGAGGGAGCCCTTGCGCCGGTGATCCGGCTCAGTTCCGCCTCGCCTGACCGCACTTTGGTGACCTTGGGAGCGACGTCGGCGTACGCCATGACCTGGCTCGTCTCGCGGCGCTGCCCCGACAGTACGAGTGTCACGACGGTGCCGAAGCGACCGGCCCGAGCCGTGCGTCCGGCACGGTGCAGATAGTCCTTCGGGTCGGTGGCCGGGTCGACGTTGACCACGAGGTCGAGGTCGTCGACGTGCAGGCCGCGTGCGGCGACGTTCGTCGCCACCAGCGCGGTGATCTGCCCGATCTTGAACTGGGCCAGGGTCCGGGTGCGCTGCGGCTGGGACTTCCCGCTGTGCAGGGCGGCGGCGGCCACGCCGCTGGCGCGCAGATGCCGCGTGAGCTGGTCGACGCCGTGCTTGGTGTCCAGGAACATCAGGACGCGCCCGTCCCGGGCGGCGATCTCGGTGGCCACGGCGTACCGGTCCGGGCCGTGCACGACGAAGACGTGGTGCTCGATCGAGGAGACCGCGCTCGAGGAGGGGTCCACGGAGTGGACGGCGGGCTCGCGCAGATAGCGCTGCACCAGCTGATCGACGTCGCGGTCGAGGGTGGCTGAGAACAGCATGCGCTGCCCATCGGGACGCACCTGGTCCAGGATCTCTGTGACCTGCGGCAGGAACCCCATGTCACACATCTGGTCGGCCTCGTCCAGGACCGTGATGCCCACCCGTCCCAGGCGGCAGCCCTTGCGCTCGATGAGGTCGTGCAGCCGACCGGGCGTGGCGACGACGATCTCGGCGCCGTCCCTCAGCACAGCGGCCTGCCGTCCGATGGACACACCGCCCACCACGGTCGCGAGCCGCAGCCGCAGCGCCTCGGCGTACGGGGTGAGCGCCTCACCGACCTGCTGCGCCAGCTCCCTGGTGGGCACCAGAACGAGCGCCAGCGGCTCCTTGGGCTGCGCGCGCCGCCCGGCCGTCCGGGCGAGCATCCCCAGGCCGAAGGCGAGCGTCTTGCCGGATCCTGTGCGGCCCCGGCCCAGGACGTCCCGTCCCGCGAGCGCATTCGGCAGCGCCGCCGCCTGGACTGGGAAGGGCACGGTGACACCATGCTCGTCGAGCACCTGCAGAACCTCGGTCGGCAGTCCCAGCCGTGCGAAGGAGGCAACGGCGGGCATCGCCGCAGTTACGCCCGACGCCTCGGACACACAGTCCTGCTGCCGAGCACCGGCACGTACTGATTCGCTCACAGAGAGCCTTCCTCCGAAAGGACCGTACCGAGGAAGGCGCGGCAAGGAAGCGGCCGCCGATCAGAGATACCCAACGGAGCACCGAACAGCGACACAGCAAAAGCGCAACGTTAGCACGGGCACACCCTCCGCCGCCTCCCGCGCCGCACCGCTCAGCCGACGGACGACGGCCAGGACCTGCCGGTGCGGAACCATGTGGTGATCCAAGAAACACCCCCGGCATCGACGCCCAGCGCGGCCCCCGCCACCAAGATCCGGGCATGAGCGGACCAACTTGGCTTCTTCTTGGGCGACTCCACTCGTTTCCTCGATTCAGCGGCGGATCAGGCCGTGTACCACCAGCAGACGAAGAACCTCCTCTGTTCCTACAGCCCTCGGAAACCCGGCTTTCTCCAGAGCCGGGGGCGGGTTCCCGACGTGCGGTGCCCCCTCACTGCCGGTCCGGACTGCCCGAGGGCGACCGGATACAGTGCGCGAGACGGCCGCCTTGGTCAGAGAGGGGCAGCGTGACCGACACCAGCGACACCCGACCCGCCGACAGCGAGGCGCGAACTGCGCGGCAGAGCCGACTGCACCGTCTGATGCGCTACCTCCCCCTGGTCGCCCCCGTACTCCTGTGGGCCGTGCCCTGCTGGGTGCTCCTGTACGCCGGGCAGCACTGGCCGCTGTCCGTCACGTTGGTCGCCAGCGCGCTGTTCGTGCTCGGCCTCGTCGGGATGCCGCTCGCGATGGCGCGCGGCCACGGCCGACGTCAGCAGGACCGGGCGGCGATCGTCGGAGACACCCTGCTGGGCGCCGGCTGGGTTCTGTTCACGTGGTCCGTCCTGCTCGGCGTCCTCCTTCGGCTCGCCCTGACCGTGGCCGGCGTCGGCGACGGGCAGGACCGGGCCCGCATCGTCACATGGACCGTCCTCGGCGTGACAGCCGTCCTGCTCGCCTGGGGGTACGCCGAGGCACGCCGCGTGCCACGCGTGCGCCGGCTCGACGTGCAACTCCCCCGGCTGGGAGCCGGGTTGGACGGCACGCGCGTCGCCCTCATCACCGACACCCACTACGGTCCCCTCGATCGCGCCCGCTGGTCGGCACGGGTGTGCGAGACGGTGAACACCCTGGAGGCCGACCTGGTCTGCCACACCGGCGACATCGCGGACGGCACGGCCGAACGACGCCGCGCCCAGGCCGCCCCGCTCGGGACCGTCCGGGCCACCCGGGCCCGGGTCTACGTCACCGGCAACCACGAGTACTACAGCGAGGCCCAGGGCTGGGTCGACCTGATGGACGAGCTGGGCTGGGAGCCGCTGCGCAACCGCCATGTGCTGCTCGAACGCGGAGGCGACACCCTCGTGGTCGCGGGCGTGGACGACGTCACCGCCGAGTCCTCCGGCCTGGCGGGCCACCGCGCCCACCTCGCCGGGGCCCTGGACGGCGCCGACCCCGACCTGCCCGTCCTGCTCCTGGCACACCAGCCCAAGTTCGTCGACCGCGCGGCGGCCGCCGGCATCGACCTCCAGCTCTCCGGCCACACCCACGGCGGCCAGATCTGGCCCTTCCACCACCTCGTCCGCCTCGACCAGCCCGCCCTCGCCGGCCTCAGCGAGCACGGCTCCCGCACGCTCCTCTACACCAGCCGCGGCACCGGATTCTGGGGCCCGCCGTTCCGCGTCTTCGCCCCCAGCGAGATCACCCTGCTGGTGCTCCGCTCCCCGGGCCCGCCCGCGTCGACATAGGAATCGGTGGGAGTCAGGATTTCGCCGCGAGGGCGGGGCGGCCGAGGCGGGCGGGGACGCCGGGCGAGTAGAGGACGCTCACCGGGGCGCCGGTGGGGGCCTCGATGCCGGCGCCCGCGACCAGGTCCTCGTCACACGTGACGAGCCGGGCCCGGTGCAGAGGCCAGCGGGGGTGGTGGTTGGGCAGGTACGCCGCCCCGCCGAAGAACATGTTGTGCATGCCCCAGCGGGCGGTGAGGAAGTGCTCCAGGGCGGTCGGCTCGTGGATGCGTTCGCCGGGCCGTACGGTGATGCGGCTGTGGGCGCCGCGCGGGCCGGGCCAGCGGCGGGAGCTGGTGTAGGTCACGGTCTCGCCGGCGGTGCGGACGCTCATGCGGGACCACAGGTAGGGCAGCCGGAAACCGACGCGCCCCATCACCACCGGGATCAGCCGCGAGGCGTCCATCGACCGGAAGACCACGCCACGGCGGCCATGCGCGTCCACGCTGTACAGGCGGACGTTGGTCTCCGGGAACGAACCGAGGTACGGAATGCCGGGCAGCCGGAACCAGCCGACCCTGTGCATCCGGAAGGCGACCAGCCCGACGTACGTGAGCCCGTCGTGCGTGTCGGGGACGGTGCCGCGCGGCATGAGTCCCGCCACGTCGGCGGGATCCACGGCCCAGTGGACGAAGGCGAGGTCGAGCCACTCCTGGGTGAGGAGCGGGGTGCGTATCGGCGCGGGGGCGTCGGGCGTGACGGCGCTGGGCTTCTGCACGGCGCAAGAATGGCAGACGCGAGGGCGCGTCCTGCGGGGGCTCCGGTGCATCCGGGTCGGATTGACCCTCGACCTGGTCAAGGGCCCAGGGTTCCGGACGTGGAGAGCGAGATGCGCAGCATTGGGGAGATGGCCCGCGACAGCGGACTGGGCGTGAGCGCCCTGCGGTTCTACGACCGTGCCGGTGTACTGGTGCCCGCCTGGGTGGATCCGGTGAGCGGCTACCGCTGGTACGCGCCCGGGCAGCTGGACGAGGCCCGGCTGCTGGCACGGCTGCGGCGGGCCGGGATGCCGTTGGCGGACATCCGGCTGGTGCTGGCCGGCTGGTCCGGCTCGGACACGGACCTCGTGCGCGGTCTCCTCCAGGCGCACCTGCGCCGGCTCGAACAGGGGCTGGCCGATGCCCGCAGCGAGTTCTCCGCACTCCGAGTCCTGCTCGACCAGAGGGAGAGTCCCATGACCGCTTCGCCCCGTACCGACGCCGTCCGGCTGTCCGTGCCCGCCGACGGGCTGGCCGCCGCGCTCGACGCGGTCCGTTTCGCCGTCGGCGCCGACCCCGAGCTGCCGATGCTCGGCGGGGTCCTGTTCGACGTGGAGGGCGACACGCTGCACGTCGTGGCCACCGACCGGTACCGGATGGCCGTCGCGCGTACGACCGCCGCCGGCCACGGCGGGCCACGTGACCAGGTCATCGTGCCCGCCCCGCTCGCGGACGCCATGCGCGCCCTGCTGGGCGGCGACGGGCCCGTCCACCTACGGGTGGAGGGCGACCGTGTGACGCTGGAGGCCGGTGACCGGCAGGCGGCCGGGCCGCGCCTCGCGTACGACTTCCCCGACTACCGGCGCCTGGTGCGACTGCCGGCCGGACTGCGGGCAGTCGTCGACGTGGCCGCCTTCCGGACGGCTCTGACGGACGGGCCCGTCCGCGCCGGCGAGGTGCGCGAAGAGGGCGGGACCGCGCAGGAGACGAGTGTGCTCGACGTGACGGACGACGGCACCGTGGCCGTGTGCGGGGAGGGGGACGAGAGCCGGGACGTCGTCGCCGTCGACCGCGGGTTCCTGCTGGACGCGCTCGCCGCCGCGGGGCGGGACCGGCTGGTCCTGGAGTTCGGCGCACCGACGGCGCCGCTCGCGATCCGGCGGACCGACGACGAGGACACGTTCTCGCTGCTGATGCCGGTCCGTCTGGACGACTGAGGGCGACTCAGGGGTCTCTCCGCTTTGGCCGTCCCTTGCGCCGAGGGCGCTGTCAGTGGTCTCGCCTACAGTTTTCAGCAGTTGATCACTGCGGTGCGGGGAGGCACTCATGGGGTGGGTGACGGCCGGGGACTACGAGGTCGCCCTGGACGACGGGAAGGTGGTCTGCCGCAACGCGGCGGGGCGACGGCTGAAGTCGGTCCCGGCGAAGCTCGCGGACGATCCGGCCGTGGTCGGGCTGCGGCAGCTCGTCGAGTGGCTGGAGCGGCACGAACGCCAGTGCCTCACCGACGTCGAGCGGTGGATGGTGCGGTCACTGCCCGTCCCCCTCGACGTTCTCACCCGGGTGTGGGCCGACCCCGCCTGGCGGTCCGCGCTGCGCGATCTCGTCGTCACCGGCGCCGACGGCGAGGTCGCGGGCTTCCTGCGGGACGCCGACCCCGAGCGCGGTCTCGGCCTCGTCGACCTCGACGGGGACACGGTGCGCATCTCTCCCTCCCTCGTCCACCTGCCGCACCCCGTGCTCCTCGAAGATCTGGAGGATCTGCGGGAGTTCGCCGTCGAACTCGGCGTCGAGCAGCGGGCCCAGCAGCTCTTCCGCGAGGTGTGGCACCGCCCCGCGGCGCTGGACGCCGAAGCCACGTCCGTCGAGGAGTACGCGGGCGGCACGTTCAAGGAACTGCGCTTCCTGCACGGGCGGGTCACCCAGCTCGGCCACCGCGTGCGCGGCGGGTACGCCGTCTGCTCCGCCTGGGAGGACGGCCGGAGCGTGGAGGCCCGGGTGTGGGTCGGCGACTACGACAGTTACGAGGAGACCGAGACGGGTCCGCTGACCTGGGCCGACGCCGCGGGACGGGAGCTGAGGCTGGGCCGGATCGGGCCGGTGGCATGGTCGGAGGGCATGCGCATGGCCGCCGCGCTGTACGCGGGCCGCGACATCGAGGACGAGGAGCGCGCCGCGTGAGCACCGTGAACGCCACCGGGGCGGCCGACGCCCGCACCACCGCACGCGGGGGCACCGCCGCAGGTGGGAGCACCGCCCACGACGACGCCACCGTCGCCGCCCTGCTCGACGCCGGGGCCCTCCTGCCGCCGGGCAGTACGGCACGGGAGGACGCCGACACCCTCACCGTGCGCACCTACAGCCATGCCGCGCTCGGCGACCGCAGTGTCGTCCGGCTCGTGCCCGGCACCCTCGGTGAGGCGGAGGACCTCGCCCTGGACTTCCTCGGACTCGTGCGGGATGCGGAGACCGAGGAGGTCGGGCAGATCAGGCGGCAGACCCTGGGCTTCCCCGCCTGGGCGCTGGTGAACGACCCGGCCAACGGCCACCACGCGCTCGCCCTGGTCAAGGACGTCGAGCGGCTCGCGCGCCAGGCCAAGTCCCGCCCCGGCACCGCCAAGGAGGGCTTCGAGCAGCTCGGCGAACGGCTCGGCCGTGCCGTGCCGCACTTCCTGCCCACCTTCTACGAGCAGGCAGCGCGGATCTTCCTCCAGTACGACAACACCACCTACGCCGCGGCTTTCTTCGGCAAGGCCCGTGACGCCGAGCGGGTGCACGCGCTCACCGTCGACGAGGACCGGCAGCGGGCGGTCTTCCTGGAGTTCGCCTTCGCCGGGGCACTGACGGTCAAGGCGCTGAAGCAGCATGTGAAGGATCTCGCCGACCGGCTGGACGCCGGCGAGGCGTGGGCCCAGTTCCGGCAGTTGGCGGTGGAGCGCTGTGCGGCCGGCATGCCGCCGTACGCGTCCCTCCCGCAGGACGCGCGTGTGCTGATCAAGGCGGCCGGACTGCCCCGGGTGGAGACGGAGGGCGATCTCGTCGCCGACCTGGTCGCCTCCCCCGCCGCAGTCCGGGCGCCCGCCTCCTTCTGGACCGCCTACCGGGCGACCCTGACCGTCCTGGCCGAGCGGCGGCCGGCCGTCCGTGAGCGGCTGCTGGAGATCATGCCGGCCGGGCTCGATCGCAGTGCCAAGAGCGACGAGTTCTGGCTGGCGCTGCTGACCGAGTGCGGCGCCGACCGGCTGCTCACCGGAGAAGACACGACGGTCGCCGTCGACGCCGCGGACTGGCTCGGCCGTTGGGCCGCCCACCGCAAGCACGGTGCCACGACGTGCGGCAGCTCCCCCGCCACGCTCGCTCTCGTCTCCCGGATGGCGGCCCGGCTAAGGGCCGACGGGCGGGCCGTCGACCTCTTCACCGGCCGTCGGCAGGTGGGTGCCGACATCGGCCTGCTGGACCTGTGCGTGGCGTTGGACATCCCCCTCGCGCTGCCGGATCCCGGCACCGAGGTCCACCTCGGGCTGGACCGCTGGGTGCGCGACACCGATCCCGAACGACGCGATCTGGCGGCCCTCGCGGCGGACCCCCGGCTGCGGCCCCTCCTGCTGAGGGCCGTCGGTGCCACGAGCCACAGCCGGCAGTCGGGCTCGGTACTGGAGCACCTCGCCGGCCACCCCGTACTCCGCGACGTACTGCGGGAGTGGCTGGACGGCGCGGTCGGCCAACTGGCCGACGCGAGGGGACTGCCCGGCGCCCGCGAGGCACTGCACCGGCTGAGCCCCTTCCGGCCGGTCGCGCCCCGGGTCAACCCGGCAGCCGTCGCCCGAGCCGCCGCCTTCGAGGCGGCCCCGCTGCTCGCCCGCACCCTGCGGGCCGGCATCCTCGACGAACTCGGCTGGCCCGCCCTCGAAGAAGCCCTGCGGATCCTCGACACCGAGACCCGCCAGAGCAAGGGCCGCGACAATACGCTCATCGTCAACGAGGCGTGGCCCTGCCTGATTCTCAGCCGCGGACACAAGGCGGTCGTCGTGGGCCCGGACGCCGTTCTCCTGGAACACGACTTGCGCCTCCCGGCCGACCTGGACCGCTGGCAGCGACCGCAGTTCCGCTACAGCGACGGCGAGCTGCTGGTGGTGTGGTGGCACGACGGCAAACAGCGCGGCTACTGGTCCAACCGGCCGTCCGAGGTGGTCACACTCACCGGTGAGCGGATCTCGCAGTGGTGGCGCAACGACGACGCGGTCGCCCCGTCCGTCCCGCTGCCCGACGGGGGCCGCGCCACCGGCGGTCGCACCCTGCACGCCGGCGACACCGTCCTGCCCACCACCCGTCCGGTGATCGGGGACGGCACCTTGTACTGGCGCCAGGGCCGCCACGGGCGGCAGCACGTGTGGCTGGAGTACGACCCGGCGACCGGCTCGCACGGGCGCGCGTCCCTGCCCGTCTTCCTGCGCTCCGGCATCCGGGACGGCGCGACGCTGTTGCAGGACTGGTGCGAGGTGCTGCCCCTGCAACCCGGTTTGGAGCAGAGTCCGTTCGGCACCGACGGCGCCGTGCTGGGCCGTTGGGTGCGTACCGAGGACGAGGCCGACGAGGCGCGTACGACCACGGGGACGCCCGACGGCCGCACCGTCACGCTCACCGCCGCCCGGCACGGCGAACGTCTCGTCCCGCTCGGTGCGCTGCGGCTGCCCGGCGGCGCCGCCCCCGTCGTCGCCCGGACGCGACGCCAGATCACGCTGTTCGCGCAGGACGACGGTACGCGGGCAGGTGAACTCGGCCGGGTGACACCGCACGAGCGCGGCGGCGAGTTCGCCGCCGGTACCCCGCTGGTGCCGCCGGTCGCCTTCTGGCACGCGCTGCGCCCCCGGGACGAGAGCGCGTCGGCGATACTGCGCACCTGCACCGACGAACAGGCCGCCCAGGTACTGGGCGAGGCGGCGCGCGCACTCGCCGACCGGCAGGCGCTGGTGAAGGCCGCGGGCGAGGGCGACGGGTCGGACGGCGGCGCCACCGCGGTCAAGCCCACCGTGCCGTCCGCCGAGGAGGTCGTGCGGCAGGCCGTGTCCCGGTCTCTGCCCGGCCTCACGGACCAGCGGATCCTGGCCGGTGTGGCGGCCCTGGTCCGCACGACTCTGCAGATCGCCGACACGGTCGCCCGGTTCGTGGCACCGCCCGTCGAACAGCCGAAGCGGGAACGGAAGCGGACCGAGGGCATGTTCGCGGACTACCGCCCCGAGCACGGCGACGACCACACCCTGCGCACGGCCACCCGCGGTCTGGCCCACATGTGGGGGGTCTGGGGCGGCGACCACCAGTGGACGGCACTGCGCCAGATCCGCGCCGTGAACCACGTGCTCTCGGGACGCCCCGCCGACGGCAGGCGGTTGCCCGACCGCACCCGTCTGGACGCCCTCGGCGGCGGCTGGCGCAGCGACGAGCACACCATCCCGGGCATCGGCCTGGTGTGGCCGTCCCTGCTGACAGTGGCGCGACCGCTGGCCTACCGCGCGACGGCGCCCACCGTCCCCGCGGCTGAAAGGCAGGCACTGCTCCTGCTGTTCGAGGCCCTGGGCGAAGGGCCGCTCGCCGCACCCGGGCAGGGACTGCGGGAGATCGTCCTGAGCGAGCCGCAGGACAAGCGCAGCCAGCGGGAGCGGGCCGGGCAGGTGCTGCGCCGGGACGGCCGGACCGTGGTCGTCCTCGGCTGCCAGAACATCGACTACGGGCGTGAGCGGGTCAACTGGCTGGCTCTCGACCACGATCCGACGGGCGTGTTCGGGGCCGTCGCCCACTTCACGCTGGAGCGCGAGACGCGGCACACCCCGGGCCTTCCCGCCGACACCCTCGCCGCCGTCACCCGGTTGGTCCGGGACAAGGGGGCCGCGCCCTGGCAGCCGGAGGCGCCCACCGCACTCGCCACATCGACGCACGCCGGGGTGGGACCGCTCCAGGCCACGGTCCTCCTCGCCGGACAGCCGGAGCAGCTCGACGCCGAGTCCCTGGCCGCGGTGGGACTCAAGCCCCGTCAGCTGGACGCGGGCAATGCCATGCTGAACACGCTCCCCGCCACGGAGCGGGCCGCGCTCGTCGGCGCTCTGCTGCCCGACGACCCGGCCGAGCTGTGGACGACGGGGCCGGACACGGGTGCCGCGGGCCGGACGTGGGCCGCGCGCCTCGGTTCTCTCGTCCGTGTGCCCGAGGACCTGGCTCCCGCGCTCGACGGCCTGCCGACCGGGTCCGCGGAGGCGGTGCTCAACCCGGCACGCACCGCGTGGCTCAGCCGTACCACGGTCCAGCGTCCCGACAACGACGGCCGGCTCGTCGCGGAGGACCCCGCCGCGGTGCCCGGACGCCACGCTCTGACCGGCGCGGTCGCCACCCTCACCTCGCTCGCCTACGCCCTGCCCTACGGCCATCCCCTGCGCGCGGCTCTGCCGGAGGGCCTGGCCGCGCTGCGCCGCCGCCTCGCCGACCCGGCACTGCTGCTCGACCTGGGCGTCGAGTGGACGGAGAAGGGCGGAACCACCGCCGCCGAGCTGCGGAAGGCCTACGGTCTGCCCACCTCCGGGGGCGCCGACGCGGACGGGGCGGTCCGGGTCGGTGAGGCTCTCGTCCTGCGCCCCTGGCACGGCGACAACGAGACCGTGCTGGTGCGTCCCGCGGGCCTCACCGGGCCGGACGACGCCGTGTTCGGGCTGCTGGAGGGGCTGGTGGGTGCCGCGCGCGGTTCCGGCATGCGGGCCCTGCGGTCCGTCCTGGACGAGGAACTGGCCCGGGCCCTGGCCGCCGGTCAGGACCCCGCGGGGCCCGTCGGACCCGCGCAGGACCCCACGGTCAGCGTTCCCGCACTCGTCGCGGAGGTCGCGTCGGAGCACGGCCTGAGCGAGGACGCGGCGGCGCTGTACCTGCAACTGCTCGCGCTGCCCGACCCGACGGACCGCAACTGCGCCCGGTGGACCGGGTGGCGGCCCGCCCGGTTGAAGAAGGCCCGGGCCGAACTCGCGGCCACAAAGCTGGTGGTCGAGGCCAAGCGTTCCCGGGCCGGCCGTTCCCTCTTCCTGCCGTGCGGCTGGCGCGACCTCAAGGCGCCCGCCCTGCCGGTGGAGACGTGGAAGGAGAGTCTCTACCCGGTCCGCGAAGGGCTGCGCGCCGTTCCGCCGTTCCCGGTGCCCGAGTTGTTCGCCCGTGCCTGGGACCGGGTGCGGGCCCAGGACGCCCCCGCCTACGAGGAACTCACCACCCGCGCCACGCGGAAGGGCCGCCGCCGATGACGACCGTGCACCCGCCCAGCCAGGCACCCGCACTCGCCTCCACGTCCGCACCCGCACCCGCACCCGCACCCGCAGAGGCGGCGTGCCCTCGCCCGCCACGCGACCGCTCCACGCCCTCTGTCCGAGCCCACCGGAAGATCCCTCGATGACCGCCACCCTCACCCCCGACACCACCCGCCAGATCGTCCCGCCCGAGGACCGGTACGCCACCGAGCTGGCCTTCCTCGCCGCCTACGACGACGGCCCGCGCCCTCCCGCCTGGCGGCTCACGCCCCAGGCCGTGGTCACCTTCGTCATGGGCAGCGACGGCCGTGCCCTGCGGCTGCCCGACGACGCCCGGGCACCCGTGGGCGTACCCCGCCGGATGGTGGTGGAGGGCAAGTTCGTCGGCGACCGGGCGCTGGTGGAGCGGTGCGTCGTCACGCTCGCCGGGGAGCGCGGACTGCTGCTGGTGGGCGAGCCCGGTACCGCCAAGTCCATGCTGTCCGAGTTGCTGTCGGCGGCCGTCTGCGGCACGAGCGGGCTGGTCGTGCAGGGCACGGCGGGTACGACCGAGGACCAGCTCAAGTACGGCTGGAACTACGCCTTGCTGCTGGCCCAGGGCCCCAGCCGCACGGCCCTCGTCCCCTCCCCCGTCCTGACCGCCATGGCCCGGGGCGGCATCGCCCGCGTCGAGGAGGTGACCCGCTGCCTGCCGGAGGTGCAGGACGCCCTGGTCTCCCTGCTCTCCGAACGGCGCATCGCCGTCCCCGAGCTCTCCGGCACGGACGACGCCCTGGCGCACGCCGCGCCCGGTTTCAACCTGATCGCCACCGCCAACCTGCGCGACAAGGGAGTCTCCGAGATGTCGGCGGCCCTCAAACGCCGGTTCAACTTCGAGACGGTCGGCCCCATTCCGGACCTCGACGCCGAGACGGCACTGGTCCGCAGTCAGGCGCGGGCATCGGTCGAGCGTGCCGGGGCGCCGTTCCAGGTGGACGAGGCCGTCCTGGAGGCGCTCGTCGTCGCCTTCCGTGACCTGCGTGAGGGCCGTTCGGCGGAGGGCTGGGAGGTCGAGCGGCCGTCCACCGTGATGAGCACCGCCGAGGCCGTGTCCGTCGCGGGCGCCCTCGGGCTGGCGGCGGCCTACTTCCCCGGGGACCGGGACGTACTCGGGTTGCTCCCGGGGCACCTCCTCGGCGTGGTCCGCAAGGACGACCCGGCCGACGCGGCCCGGCTGCGCGGCTACTGGGACGGTCCGGTCCGGCGCCGCGCGGAGCAGGGTTCGGCCACCTGGCGCACCCTGTGGGACCTGCGCACGGTTCTGGAGGGCTGACAGCCGTGTCCGTCTCCCCGCCCACCCCGCTCTCTGCTCCGCCCTCTCCGCTCTCTCCCTCGCCGCCCCCGGACGAAGCGGTGGCCGCGCTCACCGACCCGGCCGCGCCCTACCTCATCGGCGTACGGCACCACGCGCCGTCGCTGGCCGCGGTCATGCCCGCGCTGCTGGACGCGGCCGCGCCGGACGTGCTCCTGGTCGAGCTGCCCGCCGAGATGCAGGAGTGGCTGCCGTGGCTGGGACACGAGGACACACGGGCGCCGGTGGCCCTCGCCGCCGCCGGTCCGCGGGAGGGCGGGGGGCCGGCCTTCTATCCGTTCGCCGACTTCTCCCCCGAACTGGCCGCCGTGCGCTGGGCCACCCGCCGCGGTGTCCCGGTCGTCGCGTGCGACCTGCCGTTGGCCGACCGCGCGTGGCGTGCGGGGAGGCGGCCGGGTGCGCCTGCCTCGCCCACGGCACCGGAGGCCGCCTGCTCCGGGCTCACCACTGCCCTCCGGGCCCGGCTCACCGGCCGCCCCGGTGAGGACCTGTGGGACCGTCTCGTCGAGGCCACCGCTCCGGGATCCCAGCCGGAGGCGCTGCGCCGCGCCGCGCTCCTCACGGGATGGGCACTGCGCGAGGAGGCCGTGTCCTCGGGAGGGGTGCCCGAACTGGATCTGCGGCGGGAGGGCTGGATGCGGTCCCGTCTGGCCGCCGCCACCGTCGACGGCGCGCGGGCCGCCGTGGTTGTCGGCGCCTTCCACGCCCCGGCGCTGCTGTCCCCGGACCATACGGCCGAGGCGGCCAGTGCAGCCGCGGCGGCCGGTGCGGCCGGTGCCGTGCCGGGTGCTCCCGGCGAGGCCGAGCCGTCCGAGTGGACCACCTCCCTGATCCCGTACACCTACGCCCTCCTGGACGAACGGTCCGGGTACCCGGCAGGCATCCGGGACCCCGAGTGGCAGCATCTGGTGGTGCGGGCGGCGGGCGACCCGGACGCGCTGGAGCGGGCGCTGACGCGCACGGCGGTACGGGTGTGTGCGGAGCTGCGCGGCCTCGGGCATCCGTCGGGACCCGCGGACGCGCGCGAGATCACGAGGTTGGCCTCGGACCTGGCCCGGTTGCGGGGGCTGCCCGCGGCAGGCCGGGGCGAACTGGTCGAGGCGATCCAGACGGTGCTCGCGCAGGGCGAGCCGTACGGCAGGGGGCGGTCCGTCGCCCGGGCCATGGAGCGCGTCCTCGTCGGCGACCGCGGCGGTCGTCCCGCGCCGGGCGCGCCGCGTAGCGGACTCGCTCCGGCGGTCGAGACCGAGCTGTCGAGACTGGGACTGCCCGGCCCGAGGCCCAGTGGGACGGTTCCTGGGGGGACCGGTGGGACGAGTGGACCGAATGCGACAGCCAAGGAGCTGCGACTGGATCCCCTGCGCTCCGACCTCGACCGTGACCGCGACCTGCTGCTGCGGCGCCTGACGGTCTGCGGGGTGCCGTACGGCGACCTGAGGGGCGTCGTCGGTGCGGGCGGCGCCGAGGCGTTGACGACGCGGTGGGAGGTGCGCTGGACCCCGGCGACCGAGGCCGTGCTGTCCGCGGTCGGTGTGCACGGTGTCACGCCCGCCCAGGCCGCCGAAGGTGTCCTGCGCGAGCGCCGGCGGACGGAGCGCGACGAGGGCGGTCCCATGGCGGCGCAGACGCTGGACGGACTTCGGCAGGCGGCGGAGTGCGGTCTGCCCGAGCTGACGGACGCCCGTCTTGCGGAGGCCGCCGACGTGCTGCCCGCCTCGGCCACGCTGCCCGAACTCCTCACCGGGCTGGGCCTGCTGGACCGTTTGCGCGCGGGGCACGTCGCGGGGCTCGGCCTCGACGAGGACCGTGCGGTCCGGGCCGATGCCGTGGCCGACGTTCTCACCGCGGCCGCGGTGCGCCAGGTGGACGGTCTCGCCGGTGCCGAGGACCCGGCGGACGCGCACGCGCTGCTGGAACTCGCGCACCGGGCCGACGTCCTCGGCGGTGTACGCCTGACCGACGCCCTGGCCCGGCTCGCGCGGGAGGGATCGCCCCTGATGCGTGGCGCCGCCGGGGCGGTCCGGGTCCTCCTGGGGCACGAGGACCCGGACGTCCTCGGCCGCCGCGTCGCCGCCTGGGTCGACACGGCGACCGACCGCGAGTCCCGTTCCGCGCTCACCGCGCGGCTCACGGGACTGCTCACGGCCGCGGGCCCACTGCTGGAGTCTGCGGCGCCGGCACTGGAGCCGCTGCTCGACCGGGTGTCCGGGCTGTCCGACCGGGACTTCCTGCACCGGCTGCCGGCCTTGCGCGGCGGCTTCGACACGCTGAGCCCTGCCGCCCGCGACCGGCTTCTCTCGGCCGTCGAGGAGCGCCTGGAAATCGGCGGTCCGGCCGATCGGGCACAGCGGGGCCACTTGGCCGACCTGGGTCGCATGGACCGCGCCTCCCTTGCCGTGTGGACCCGCGCGGACCTCACGGCGCGGGCCACGCTGGACGGCCTCGGCCTACTGCCCTCGCCCACCCGGCCCGCGGACCCGGCACCGCCCTCTCCCTCAACAGATCTCTCAACGGATCTCTCAACGGACGAGACCTACGCCCCCGCGCTTCACCACCTCCTCCCCGTCGACCGCTGGCGGCTCGTACTCGGCCGCCGCACCGATCAGTTGCCCCCGTCGGCCGCCGCACCGGCCACCGCGCTCGACGAGCTGTACGGCAGCGGCCGGGGCGAGGGCAGCCGGGGCGAGCTGAACGGCCCCGGGCGCCACGGCGGAGGTGGCGGTGGCGGCCGGGAAGCCTCCTACCCGAGCGTGCGGGAATGGTCGGAGGAGCTGACGGCGCTGTTCGGCCCGGGTGTCCGCGAGGAGGTGCTGGCGGCGGCGGCCGCGGCGGGCCGACCGGACGTCCTGGCAGAACTCGACCCGGACAGTGTGCGACCGTCCGTCGACCTGCTGCGCACGGTCCTGCGGCACGCGGGTGGTCTGCCCGAGGCACGGCTGGCCGCGCTGCGCCCCCTCGTCCGGCGTCTGGTGGAAGCGTTGACCAAACAGTTGGCCACGCGGCTGCGCCCCGCACTGCACGGCGCCGTCCTGCCGCGGCCCAGCCGCCGTCCCGGAGGCGGCCTCGACCTGCCCCGCACCCTGCGGGCCAACCTGGCCTCCGCACGCCGTGGACCGGACGGCAAGGTGCTGGTCGTTCCGGAACACCCCGTCTTCCGTAGCCGGGCCAGAAGGGCAGCCGACTGGCGGCTGATCCTCGTGACGGACGTGTCGGGGTCGATGGAGGCGTCCACGGTATGGGCCGCCCTCACCGCGTCGGTACTGGCCGGAGTGCCCACACTGTCCACGCATTTCCTGGCCTTCGCCACGGAGGTCATGGACCTCACGGACCACGTCCACGACCCGCTGTCCCTGCTGCTCGAGGTGCACGTGGGCGGCGGCACCCACATCGCCGCGGGGCTGCGGCACGCCCGCGAACTCGTCACGGTGCCGTCCCGCACACTCGTGGTGGTCATCAGCGACTTCGAGGAGGGCTGTCCCGTGGGGGGCCTGCTCGCCGAGGTCCGCGCCCTGGCCGGGAGCGGATGCCATGTCCTGGGCTGCGCGAGCCTCGACGACACCGGCCGCCCCCGGTACTCCACCGCGGTCGCCGGGCAGCTCGTCGCGGCGGGCATGCCGGTGGCGGCCCTCAGCCCTCTCGAACTCGCCGGCTGGGTAGGGGAGAAGATCGGATGAACGCCCACCTTCCGAGGGTCGCCCCCTCGGTGACGGCCCAGCTCGTCGCGGCACTGACGCCCAGGCTGCGCAAGCGGCTGGACGCGGGGGTCGCGAAGGTGACGGCACGGCCTGTGGTCCGGGAGGGCGACATGCTGCGGATCGCCCTGGACGACGACACCGACCTCGAACTGCACGCCCCCGACGGGGTCGTGACCGGTGCCGAGGG
Source organism: Streptomyces sp. WAC 04229 (assembly GCF_003947455.1). Taxonomy (GTDB): domain Bacteria; phylum Actinomycetota; class Actinomycetes; order Streptomycetales; family Streptomycetaceae; genus Streptomyces. Next base: position 16,803 of record NZ_QHJH01000150.1, read on the forward strand.
GATCCGCTGCGGGTGCCTGCTCGCGCCCGACTGCCTGCACCGGGCCGCCGTTGCCTCCGCGGCCCCGGTCGCCGACCCCGCGGCCGCGCCCACCACGGCACCCGCGGCGACGGACCTCCCGGAACCCGCACCCCCCACTCAGCCCGCCGCCTCTCC
>NZ_QHJH01000151.1 GCF_003947455.1 Streptomyces sp. WAC 04229
CTCGCAGCCGCAGGCGGCCAGGCCCGTCGCCGCCCGGTCCAGGGTCGACTGTGCCGCCGCGGGGTCGGACGTCCCGTGCGCCATGAAGGCGAAGCCCAGCAGGCGGCCGTCGGCGGTGACGACGGTGCCGGCGAGGGTGTTCACGCCCGTCAGCGTGCCCGTCTTGGCGCGGACGACGCCCGCTGCGCCGTCCGAGTAACGACTGGCCAGGGTGCCGGTGAAGCCGGCCACGGGGAGGCCGGTGAGGACCGGGCGGAGCTGGGGGCGGGCCGGGTCGGCGGCCTCGGCCAGCAGGGCGGTGAGCAGGTCGGCGCTGACCAGGTCGGTGCGGTCCAGGCCGCTGCCGTCGCGGAGCGCGGCGCCGCCCACCGGCAGGCCGAGCCGCTTCAGCCGGTCCTTCATGGCGGCGGACGCCCCGTCGAAGTCGGCGGGCCTGCCGTCGGCCACGGCGGTGTGGCGGGCCAGGGCCTCGGCGAGGTCGTTGTCGCTGTTCGTCAGCATCCGCTCGACCAGGACGGACAGCGGCGGCGAGGACACCGCGGCGAGGGTGTCGGCGCGGTCGGTGGCCTTGGAGGGGCCGGGGGCCGACGCGGTGATGCCGTGCTGCTTCAGGAAACCGGCGAAGGCGCGGGCCGCGTGGGCGGCCGGGTCGGCCTCGCGCTCGGCGGGTCCGCTGGTGGAGTCGTCCGTCCGGGCCTCGTCGGCCATCAGGGCGGTGACGCGGGCGAGGTTCTCGTTGACCCCGATCGGGTGCATTTCGTCACCGGCGTAGAGCGTCGTGTCGTACGACAGCGTCACCTTGCGCAGGTCCCGCTTCTTCAGGGCGGCGGCGGTCTTGTCGGCCAGGGCGCGCAGGCTGGCGAGGCCCTTGGCGTCCGCACGCGCGGTGAGCGTGGGGTCGCCGCCGCCGACCAGGACGACTTCGCCGGTGTCGGCCTCCAGGGCGGTGCGGGTGGTGAGGCGGTGGTCGGGGCCGAGGGCGGTGAGCGCGGCGACCGCGGTGGCGATCTTGGTGGTGGAGGCGGGCGTGAGGGCCGCGCCGCCGTCGAGGCCGTACAGGCGCTTGCCGGTGGTGAGGTCGACGACCGACGCGGCGCGGTCGGTGCCGAGCGCCGGGTCGTCCAGGAGCGGCCCGAGGACATCCGCGAGGGCCTCGCCGCCCGGGGCCGCCTTGACGCCGCCCGGGGTGGTGGCGCCACCGAGGCCGGCCAGCACGGCCCCGGCGCTGGGCGCGGGACGGGGCGTCCCGGCCGCGGTGCCGGAGCCGCCGGACCCGCGACCGTGATCTGCGCCACCCGTGTGCTCCAGCGCGACGGCCCGGTCCCGCTCGGCCGTACGCTGACCCGTGGAGTCCCAGGGGCCGGCGGCGGTCACCACACCGGCGGCGAGAGCCAGCCCGGCGGTGGCGGCACCGGCGGTGTACTGCCAGGTCTTCGGCCTCGTGATCCGGGCGAGCCGCGGTCCCGTGGCCCGCGTGAACCGCGCGATCCGCGGTCCGGCGGCCCGGCCGAGGCGCGCCAGACGGGGTCGTACGGCGCCCGCGGCCCGCACCAGGTGCGGCCTCGCGGACCGCCAAGGCCTCAGCTCTGGCACCATCACCAGCCCCTTTCGCGATCACACACCGGCGTGAGGGACACTTAACCACCAGAACTATGTACTGATCATGGAGGAGCGTCCGGTGGAGTTCGACGTCACGATCGAGATCCCGAAGGGTTCGCGGAACAAGTACGAGGTGGACCACGAGACCGGTCGTATCCGCCTGGACCGCCGCCTCTTCACCTCGACCGCCTACCCGACCGACTACGGCTTCGTGGAGAACACCCTCGGCGAGGACGGCGACCCGCTGGACGCGCTGGTCATCCTGGACGAGCCGACCTTCCCGGGCTGCCTCATCCGCTGCCGCGCGATCGGCATGTTCCGGATGACGGACGAGGCCGGCGGCGACGACAAGCTGCTGTGCGTGCCGTCGACCGACCCGCGCGTGGAGCACCTGCGGGACATCCACCACGTGTCGGAGTTCGACCGCCTGGAGATCCAGCACTTCTTCGAGGTCTACAAGGACCTGGAGCCCGGCAAGTCCGTCGAGGGCGCCAACTGGGTGGGCCGGACCGACGCCGAGATCGAGATCGAGCGGTCCTACAAGCGCTTCAAGGAGCAGGGCGGCCACTGAGCGGCTTCCCTCCCGCAACGGGCCGCACGCAACCCGCGTGCGGCCCGTTCGCGTGCGAGTGCGCATACTGAGATCAACAGGAGGGTGAGTTCGTACCAGGGAGCGTTGCGCAGGTGACCGAGGCGGAGGACCGCAAGCCGCAGTCGGACGAGGCCCACAGCGCCTTCCGGCAGCCGGGCGGGATCGCTGCGTCGATCGACGACGAGTCGTCGACGACGTCCGAGTTCGAGATCCCGCAGGGACTGGCCGTCCCGCGGCACACCGGCACGGAGTCCGAGACGACCTCGGAGTTCTCCCTGCCGGACGGCCTGGAGGTGCCCACGGCCACGCCCGCGGACGCCGAGGGGTCGGCGTTCACGACGCCGAGCACGTACCACGCGTGGACCGCGCCGACCGCGTTCACCCCGGCGAGCGGATTCCCGGCGGTGAACCTGGCGGACGTGCCCTGGCAGGACCGGATGCGGGCCATGCTGCGCATGCCGGTGGCCGAGCGGCCCGCGCCCGAGCCCTCGCAGAAGCACGACGACGAGACCGGCCCCGCCGTGCCGCGCGTGCTCGACCTGACGCTGCGTATCGGGGAGCTGCTGCTGGCCGGCGGTGAGGGCGCCGAGGACGTGGAGGCGGCGATGTTCGCCGTCTGCCGGTCCTACGGCCTGGACCGCTGCGAGCCGAACGTCACCTTCACCCTGCTGTCGATCTCCCACCAGCCGTCCCTGGTCGAGGACCCGGTGACGGCGTCGCGGACGGTACGCCGCCGCGGCACCGACTACACCCGGCTCGCGGCCGTGTTCCAGCTGGTGGACGACCTCTCGGACCCCGAGACCAGCATCTCCCTGGAGGAGGCCTACCGGCGCCTCGCGGAGATCCGGCGCAACCGGCACCCGTACCCGACCTGGGTGCTGAGCACGGCGAGCGGTCTGCTCGCGGGCGGGGCCTCACTGCTCGTCGGCGGTGACGCGATCGTGTTCTTCGCGGCGATGGTCGGCGCGATCCTCGGTGACCGGCTGGCCTGGCTGTGCGCGGGGCGCGGGCTGCCGGAGTTCTACCAGTTCGCGGTGGCCGCGATGCCGCCGGCCGCGATCGGCATCGCGCTGACGCTGACCCACGTCGACGTGAAGGCGTCCGCGGTGATCACCGGTGGGCTGTTCGCGCTGCTGCCGGGGCGGGCGCTGGTCGCCGGTGTGCAGGACGGTCTGACCGGCTTCTACATCACCGCAGCGGCGCGCCTGCTGGAGGTCATGTACTTCTTCGTCAGCATCGTCGCCGGGGTGCTGGTGGTGCTGTACTTCGGCGTCCAGCTGGGGGCCAACCTCAACCCGGACGCCGAGCTGGGCACGGGCGACGACCCGTTCGTGCAGATCTTCGCCTCGATGCTGCTGTCGCTGGCCTTCGCGATCCTGCTCCAGCAGGAACGATCCACCGTGCTCGCGGTGACCCTGAACGGCGGCGTCGCGTGGTGTGTGTACGGCGCCATGCACTACGCCGGGGACATCTCGCCGGTGGCCTCCACGGCCGCCGCGGCGGGGCTGGTGGGTCTCTTCGGGCAGCTGATGTCCCGGTACCGGTTCGCGTCGGCGCTGCCGTACACGACCGCGGCGATCGGGCCGCTGCTGCCCGGTTCCGCGACGTACTTCGGGCTGCTGGCGATCGCCCAGAGCGAGGTCGACAACGGGCTGCTGTCGCTGTCCAAGGCGGTGGCACTGGCGATGGCCATCGCGATCGGGGTGAACCTCGGCGGGGAGATCTCGCGGCTGTTCCTGAAGGTGCCGGGCGCGGCGAGTGCCGCCGGCAGGCGGGCGGCCAAACGAACCCGGGGTTTCTAGCGGCGGGTGCGTTGGGGCGCCCCATGGGGGCGGGGGTTCCGTGCGACGGCGACCGCGGGTGCGTCGTGGTTGCTCGCGCAGTTCCCCGCGCCCCTGGGCGCGCTTCAGTAACCCTGGTTATAGGGGTCCTGGCCGGGCTGACGCCCGTAGTTCTGCGGGTACTGCTGGGCGTACGGCTGCTGGTACTGCTGGGGCTGCTCGTACGGGTCCACGCGGCGGAGCTGGGTCGTGGCGTCGTCCATCACCGGGTACTGGTGCTGCTGGGGCTGCTGGGGAGCCGCCGGTGCGGTCGCCGCGGCGCGCTTCTTCTTCTTGCGTTCGCGCAGGTACTCGATGGCGATCGGGACGACCGAGACGACGACGATCAGGACGAGGATCGGCTCGACGTTGGTGCGGATGAACTCGATCTGGCCGAGCCAGTAGCCCGCGAGGGTGACGCCGGTGCCCCAGGCCACGCCGCCGATGACGTTGTACGTGAGGAACGTGCGGTACTTCATGCGGCCGGCGCCCGCCACGATGGGCGCGAAGGTGCGGACGATCGGCACGAAGCGGGCCAGGACGATCGCCTTGGGGCCGTACTTCTCCATGAACTCGTGCGCTTTCTCCAGGTTCTCCTTCTTGAAGAGCTTGGAGTTGGGGCGGTTGAAGAGCTTGGGGCCGAGGAACTTGCCGATCATGTAGCCCACCTGGTCGCCGATGACGGCGGCCAGCACGATCAGGGCGCACACCAGCCACAGCGGCTGGCTGATGTACTCGCCCTGGGCGACGAAGAGGCCCGCGGTGAACAGCAGCGAGTCACCGGGCAGGAACGCGAAGAGTCCGGACTCGGCGAAGACGATGAGCAGGATGCCGGGCAGAGCGAAGGTCTCGATCAGGTAGTCCGGGCTGAGCCACTCGGGGCCGAGCGCAAGGGTGGTCACGGGATGTGGCTCCTGCTGCTGGGGGGGGCGGGCTGGACCTGGCTGCCCAAACGTACAACGCAGCCGCGGTGTCCCAGGTTCCACCGGGGTCCTCGGGGTGCACTGCCGCCCTGCCGGGGAAACCGGAGAACCATGGGTATTGAAGAATACGGCGGCGGACAGAGTCCCCAGTCCGATGTGCTCGTCGTGACCACGAACGACCTGCCGGGCCACCGGGTCCAGGAGGTGCTGGGCGAGGTCTTCGGGCTGACCGTGCGCTCCCGGCACCTGGGGAGCCAGATCGGGGCCGGACTGAAGTCGATGGTCGGCGGGGAGCTGCGCGGACTCACCAAGACGCTGGTCGAGACCCGCAACGAGGCGATGGAGCGGCTGGTCGAGCAGGCACGCACGCGGGGGGCCAACGCGGTGCTGGCGTTCCGCTTCGACGTGACGACGGCCGCGGACGTCGGCACCGAGGTGTGCGCGTACGGGACGGCGGTGGTCGTGGCCCGGGAGTGAGACCCGGGCCACGACCACCGCTCAGGGGGTGTGGCGGACGGCGTTCGCGAGGATCGCGTCGCGCATGTAGGCGGCGAGGCCCTCCCTGGCGGTGTCGATGTTCCGCGTGAACCGTTCGTCCGAGACGTACATCTCGCCCAGGCAGGTGTGCATCTCGTACCCGCAGTCGTAGTGGTTGCGGGCGATCCCCTGCCGGTGGTCCTCGGCCACGTCCATGGCCGCCTCGGAGTCGGCGGGCTCACCGGCGTCCATCAGGGCGACGAAGCGCCGGGTGAGGTCGTCGGCCTCGTCCTGGAGGCGCTGCCAGTCCTCCTTGGTGTACGAGGCGGTCTTCTCCTTCGACTGGCGGTAGGCGTCGGTGTGGCCCCAGCGTTCCTTGACCTCCTCCTCGTACTGGTCCGGGTCGAAGTCGCCGAAGACCTCGAACTTCTCCTCCGGCGTGAGGTTGATTCCCATGCTGCGTGCCTCCATGGCCTGCTCCACGGCCGCCGCCATCTTCTCCAGCTTCTCGATCCGGGCGGTCAGCAGCTCGTGCTGGCGGCGCAGGTGCGTCCGCGGGTCCGCGGCCGGGTCGTCGAGGAGGGCGGCGACCTCGTCGAGCGGGAAGCCGAGCTCCCGGTAGAACAGGATCTGCTGCAGCCGGTCGAGGTCGGCGTCGCTGTAGCGCCGGTGGCCCGCGTGGCTGCGCTCGCTGGGTACGAGCAGGCCGATGTCGTCGTAGTGGTGCAGGGTGCGCACCGTCACCGCGGCGAAGCCCGCGACCTGTCCCACGGAGTAGCTCACTTCCGCTCCCTTCTCTGACGCCGTCCACGCTGCCGCCTCACGTGACGTGAGGTGCAAGTCCGGGTGCGGGGTTCCCGGGCCGGACCTACCGTCGGTTGCATGCCACTGCATCACGGGCCCCACCCGCCGCAGGACGACGGCCGCGCCCGGCGCCGGCTCGCCGTGAACCCGTTCCACGGTCAGGCGAACCCGACCGGCGGTATGACCGAGGCACCGCCCACGCACCGCCTCCCCGACACCCCGCTGCCGCCGGAGAGCGCGTACCGGCTGGTCCACGACGAGCTGATGCTGGACGGCAACGCGCGCCTGAACCTGGCCACCTTCGTCACCACCTGGATGGAGCCGCAGGCCGGGGTGCTGATGAGCGAGTGCCGGGACAAGAACATGATCGACAAGGACGAGTACCCGCGCACAGCCGAGCTGGAGCGGCGCTGCGTGGCGATGCTCGCCGACCTGTGGCACGCACCCGACCCGTCGACGACCGTGGGCTGCTCGACGACCGGGTCGAGCGAGGCGTGCATGCTCGCGGGGATGGCGCTGAAGCGGCGCTGGGCGCTGCGCAACGCCGACCGGTATCCGGGGGCGCGGCCCAATCTGGTGATGGGCGTGAACGTCCAGGTCTGCTGGGACAAGTTCTGCAACTTCTGGGAGGTGGAGGCCCGGCAGGTGCCCATGGAGGGCGACCGCTTCCACCTGGACCCGCAGGCCGCCGCCGAGCTGTGCGACGAGAACACGATCGGTGTCGTCGGCATCCTGGGCTCCACCTTCGACGGTTCCTACGAGCCGGTCGCCGGCCTGTGCGCCGCCCTGGACGCACTCCAGGAGCGCACCGGCCTCGATGTGCCGGTGCACGTCGACGGGGCGTCCGGCGCCATGGTCGCGCCCTTCCTGGACGAGGACCTGGTGTGGGACTTCCGGCTGCCGAGGGTCGCCTCGATCAACACCTCGGGGCACAAGTACGGGCTGGTGTACCCGGGTGTCGGCTGGGCGCTGTGGCGGGACTCGGCCGCGCTCCCCGAGGAGCTGGTCTTCCGGGTCAACTACCTGGGCGGCGACATGCCGACCTTCGCGCTGAACTTCTCCCGGCCCGGCGCGCAGGTGGTGGCGCAGTACTACACCTTCCTGCGGCTGGGCCGGGAGGGTTACCAGGCGGTGCAGCAGACCGCGCGGGACACCGCCCGCGGACTCGCCGAACGGATCGAGGCGCTCGGCGACTTCCGGCTGCTGACACGCGGCGACCAGTTGCCGGTGTTCGCCTTCACGACCGCCGACGACGTGACGGCGTACGACGTCTTCGACGTGTCGCGGCGGCTGCGGGAGGGCGGCTGGCTGGTGCCGGCGTACACCTTCCCGCCGCACCGCGAGGACCTGTCCGTGCTGCGGGTGGTGTGCCGCAACGGCTTCTCCACCGACATGGCGGACCTGCTCCTCGCCGATCTGGAGCGGCTGCTGCCGGAGCTGCGCCGGCAGTCGCATCCCCTGAACCGGGACAGGGGGGCGGCCACCGGCTTCCACCACTAGGCCGCGTCCGCGTGCCGTTCACCGGCTGAGCCGCGCGAACCTCCGCACCGCCAGCGGGAAGAACACCACGAGCAGGGCCAGGGGCCAGGCGATCGCCGCCCACACGTGGCCGGACTCGCCGCCGGGGCCGCCGAACAGGTCGCGTACGGCGGTGGCCGTCTGGGACATGGGGTTCCACTGGACGACCGTGCCCAGCCAGCCGGGCATGGAGTCGGGCGTGGCGAAGGCGTTGGAGAGGAAGCCCACCGGCCAGACCAGGATCTGCACCGCCTGCACCAGCTCCGGCTTGCCGGCCACCAGGGCAAGGAAGATGCCGATCCACAGCATGGCGAAGCGGAAGAGCAGGAGCAGGCCGACGGCGCCCAGGAAGGCGCCGGGGCCGCCGTGGGTCCGCCAGCCGAGCGCGTGGCCGACCACGATCAGAACCGTGAGTCCGAGGGCCGACTGGAGCATGTCGGCGGCGGAACGGCCCACCAGGACCGCGCCGTTGGTCATCGGCAGGGAGCGGAAGCGGTCGACGACGCCCTTGTTGAGGTCCTGGGTGACGGCGATCATGGTTCCCTCCAGGCCGAACGCCATGGTGAGCGCCAGCATCCCGGGGACCAGGTAGTCCACGTACTCGCCGCTCACGCCCCGGCCGCCGCCGACCAGGTAGCCGAACATCAGCAGAAGCATGACCGGGAAGACCAGGTTGACGACCATGGTCACCGGCTGCCGCGCCCAGCGGGCCAGTTCCCGGCGGGTCATGGTCCAGGAGTCGGTCAGGGCGTAGGTCACGGGGTTGGGGTGCGGGACGGTGCTCGTGCTCACACGGCCTCCTTGGTGCGGTCGGTCAGGTGCAGGAACACCTCGTCCAGGGTGGGACGGCGCAGCGCCACGTCCTCGGCCTCCAGGCCGGCCTCCTCCAACGCCCGTACGACGCCGGAGAGGGCCGTCATGCGGTCGGTGACCGGGGCGCTGAGCAGTCGGCGGTCGGGGTCGACGCGGACGCCGGTGAGGGGCAGCAGGGCGACGGCGGCGCCCAGTTGGCCGGCGTCGCGCAGGACGACGTCGACACGGTCGCCGCCGATGGCGGCCTTCAGCTCGTCGGCCGTGCCGTCGGCGACGACCCGGCCGGCGTCAACGACGGAGATGCGGTCGGCGAGCTGGTCGGCCTCCTCCAGGTACTGGGTGGTGAGCAGGACCGTCGTACCGCCGCCGACCAGCGAGCGGACCGAGTCCCAGACCTCGGCCCGGCCGCGCGGGTCGAGTCCGGTGGTCGGCTCGTCCAGGAAGAGCACCTCCGGCTCGGTGATCAGGGACGCGGCGAGGTCCAGGCGGCGCCGCATGCCGCCGCTGTAGGCGCTGACGGGCTTGCGTCCGGTGTCGGTCAGCTCGAAGCGCGCGAGCAGTTCGCCGGCACGCGCGCGTGCCCGCCGGGCGCCCAGGTGGTGGAGGCGGCCGAACATCTCCAGGTTCTGCCGGCCGCCCAGCTCCTCGTCGAGGGCCGCGTGCTGGCCGAGCAGGCCGATGCGCAGCCGTACGGCGTACGCCTGGGTGGCGACGTCGTGCCCCGCCACCTCGATCCGGCCCGCGTCGGGCCGCAGCAGGGTGGACAGGATGCGGACCAGCGTCGTCTTGCCCGCGCCGTTCGGTCCCAGCACGCCGTGCACCGTGCCGCGCGGGACGGTGAGGTCGAGTCCGTCCAGCGCGTCCTTCCTGCCGTACTTCTTGCGTGCCCCTTCGACGGTGATCGCCGCGTCGGCCACTGCCACTCCCCTCGCTAGCCAAATTTGACTACTTCGCCAAAGTAACGCGCCTCGCGAGATTGGTCAAACTTGATTAGCCGACGTCTCCGGCGTCTCCGTGGTGCGGCCGCCCCGCCGCGAACGGGTTCTCCTCGCCCTCCGCCAGCACCCCGACGAACGGGTCGCCCTCGCCGGCGAAGGTGTACGCGCCGCCCCGGACGCGTTCGATGAGCCCCCGGGTCCACTCGGCGCCGGTGTCGGCCGAGTGGACCCAGAAATTCATGATCTCGCCGATGTGCCCGAGCTGCCCCGGGCCCTCCTCGGGCGTGTAGTACTCGGTGACGGCGCCCCGCCATTCCTCGATCTTCCGCACCCGTTCCGCCAGCAGCGCGAGGGCCTCCTCGCGCGGGAGGTCGACCATGAAGCCGAGCGCCGCGGTGAGCACGTCCGGCCGCTGGTCGTAGGCGGTGAGGTAGGCCCGCAGCAGGGTGAGGTACTCCTCGGTGCCCTGCTCGGTGACCTCGTACTCCACACGCGGCGGCCCGCCCGCCGTGGACGGCGCGATCTCGTGCGCGAGCAGCAGCCCCTGCTTCGCCATCTGCTTCAAGGCGTGGTAGATCGAGCCGGGCTTGGCGTTGGACCACTCGTGCGCGCCCCAGTACTCCAGGTCGTTGCGCACCTGGTAGCCGTGGGCCCGCCCGTGCTGACGCACGGCGCCGAGCACGAGGAGACGGATCGCTGACATGGGGTCCAGATTAGGGCCCGGCCACCGGGGACGTCAGAACGGGAACCCGCTGCGGCCGTGCTGCACCGAGATCCACTTCTGGGTGGTGAAGGCGTCCAGCATCGTGTCGCCGTTGAGGCGGCCGATGCCCGAGTGCTTCTCGCCGCCGAAGGGCACGATCGGCTCGTCGTGCACGGTGCCGTCGTTCACGTGGAACATGCCGGTGTCGATCCGCTTGGCGAAGTTCACGCCCCGCTCGACGTCCGCCGTGTGCACGGCGCCGCTCAGCCCGTACGGGGTGTCGTTGACCAGGCGTACGGCCTCCTCCTCGCCGTCGAAGGGGACGAGGAAGGCGACCGGGCCGAAGACCTCCTGCCGCAGCAGCGCCGAGTCGGCGGGCAGGCCGGTCAGGACCGACGGCTCGACCAGGTTGTCCGTGACGGTGCCGTGCACCAGGGCGGTGGCGCCCTCGGCGAGCGCCTGCTCGACCACGCCGGAGACCGCGTCCGCCTGCGAGGAGTTGATCACCGGGCCGATGACGGTCGACGGGTCGCGCGGGTCGCCGGTCTTGAGCGTGCGCACCTTGGCGACGAACTTCTCGGTGAACTCGTCGGCCACCGCGCGGTCGACCAGCACGCGGTTGGCCGCCATGCAGACCTGGCCCTGGTGCACGTACCGGCTGAAGACGGCGGCGTCGACCGCGTAGTCGACGTCCGCGTCGTCGAGGACCACCAGGGCGCTGTTGCCGCCGAGTTCGAGGACCGAGCGCTTGAAGTGCGCGGCGCAGACCGTGGCCACGTGGCGGCCGACCTTGTCCGAGCCGGTGAAGGAGATGACCTTGGGGACCGGGTGCTCGATGAAGGCGTCCCCGATCTCCGCGATGTCGGTGACGACGACGTTCAGCAGGCCGCCGGGGAGCCCCGCGTCCTCGAAGAGCTTCGCGACCAGGGTGCCGCCGACGATCGGCGTGTTCTGGTGCGGCTTGAGGACGACGCCGTTGCCCAGCGCGAGGGCCGGGGCGACCGACTTCAGCGAGAGCAGGAAGGGGAAGTTGAAGGGGCTGATGACGCCCACGACGCCGACCGGCACCCGGTAGACGCGGTTCTCCTTGCCGTCGACCGGGGACGGGATGATCCGGCCCTCGGGGCGCAGCGCCAGGTGGACCGCCTCGCGCAGGAACTCCTTGGCGAGGTGCAGTTCGAAGGCGGCCTTCAGACGCGTGCCGCCCAGCTCGGCGACGATCGCCTCGCTGATCTCCTCCTCGCGCTCCTCCACCAGGCGCAGCGCCTTCTCGAACACCGCGCGGCGCGCGTACGGGTTCGTCGCGGCCCACTGCTTCTGGGCGCGCTCGGCGGCCCGGTAGGCGGCGTCGACCTCATCGGCCGTGGCTATGGTGACCGAGGCCAGCTTCTCGTTGTCGTACGGGTTGAAGTCGATGATGTCCCAGGATCCGGTGCCCGGGCGCCATTCGCCGTCGATGTACTGCTGGGCGAGGTCGGTGAAGTACGACGACATGTGATCCCTCAATCCCCTGAGCTGCCGCAGCCGGAGCGGGCCGCCTGAATGGGCGTCATCGTACTTATGTTTCAGGAGAGTTGGAGGAGCCCCCGGAGAAGGTCCCGGCTCTCGTCCGGCCCCGGACTGTCCTGCTGGAGTTCCTTGAGCGCCGTCTCGTACTGGGTGACGTCCTCGTGCTTGTCGAGGTAGAGCGCGCTGGTGAGCTGCTCCAGGTAGACGACGTCCGACAGGTCGGACTCGGGGAAGCTGAGGAGCGTGAACGCGCCACTCTCGCCGGAGTGTCCGCCGAAGCCGAACGGCATGATCTGGAGGCGCACATTGGGGCGTTCGGACATCTCGATCAGGTGCTGGAGCTGTCCGCGCATCACCTCGCGGTCGCCGTAGGGACGGCGCAGGGCGGCCTCGTCCAGGACGATGTGGAATTCGGGCGCGTTCTCCGCGACGAGGTATTTCTGCCGCTCCAGGCGCAGCGCGACCCGCCGTTCGACGTCCGCCGCGCCGGCGCCCTTCATGCCGCGCCGGACCACCGCGCGGGCGTATTCCTCGGTCTGCAGCAGGCCGTGCACGAACTGCACCTCGTACACCCGGATCAGCGAGGCGGCGCCCTCCAGGCCCACATAGGTGGGGAACCAGCTGGGCAGCACGTCGGAGTAGCTGTGCCACCAGCCCGCGACGTTGGCCTCCTTGGCCAGCGAGAGAAGGGAGTTGCGCTCCTGCTCGTCCGTGATGCCGTACAGCGTCAGCAGGTCCTCGACGTCCCTCGTCTTGAAGCTCACCCGGCCCAGCTCCATCCGGCTGATCTTCGATTCGGAGGCGCGGATCGAGTAGCCCGCCGCCTCCCGCGTGATCCCCCGCGTCTCACGCAGCCGCCTGAGTTGTGATCCGAGCAGCATGCGCCGCACCACCGATCCGGGCTCTCCCGCGCTCACGTTCGCCAGCCTCCCCAACCGTCTTCAGGGGCCGAAGTCTGCCACTAAAACACTCCGAGCAGTACTCGTCCGGTTACGGAAACGGAATCGAGCCAAAGGAAACGCACAGGATCATGCAAGCGGTGATCCGAAACCGGTCGTCGCCAGAGATGAAGGGGAGGCGAAAATGACGGAAAAATTGCCCAACAAGCGGTACGGGCAGGTCCATTTCGGTCACGTGCACGTGCATCTGCCCTTGCATCTGCGGTACTCATCCGAAACCATGGTCCCGCACCACCGCGCCGCATCGCTACGACCGCGAATTCCCGGGAGTGCCTCGCATGGGGACGAATGGATCGACCATGCTCGAGCCGTTACGGCAGGGCCTTCCGCCACTCGACCCCGCGGCCGTGTCCAACGCCGCCTCCTGCGCCCTCCCGCCGCGCTTCGAAGCGGTGCGCGAGGCCCGGAGATTCACGCGCAGGACACTGGACGGCTGGGGCGCCGGCGAGCGCTTCGACGACGTCTGCCTGGTGGTCTCCGAACTCGTCACCAACGCCCTGCGTCACGCGCTTCCGGCGGACACCCCCCGGCACGCGGAGCACAACGGCCCCGTCCGGCTGCACCTGATGCGCTGGACCGAGCGGCTGGTGTGCGCGGTGCGCGACCCCAGCCACGACAGTCCGGTGGCCCGCGAGACCGACGACTTCTCGGCCGAGTCGGGCCGCGGCCTCTTCCTCGTGGACTCCTTCAGCGACAGCTGGGGCTGGCACCCGCTCGCCGGGACGCTCAACGGCAAGGTCGTCTGGGCGCTGTTCCGGCTCCCCGGGCCCTGCGAGGGGACGGACCCGGTCTACGGATGACGCTGTGCCGCGACGCCTCGACGCCTCGCGGTTCTACGCGTGTCACCCCGGAGGTGCCACGTGCCGCCTCGGGTCAGCTCGTGACCAGGTGGTCGAACTCGCCGTCCTTGACGCCGAGCAGCATGGCCTCGATCTCGGCCCGCGTGTAGACGAGCGCGGGCCCGTCGGGAAAGCGGGAGTTGCGCACCGCGACGGCGCCGTCGGGAAGCCGCGCGAACTCCACGCACGACCCCTGCGAGTTGCTGTGCCGGCTTTTCTGCCAGGCTGCGTCGTGCAGCTGCGTGGCGGCCATGCCGTTGTACACGCCGGACACGCGGTCAACGTCGTACACGTCGTGGTCCACAGGTCGCTCCCCGGTGGTGCACTGGCTGATGTGGCCATTGATGCAGTGGTCAACTGATCCGGATCATAACCCCGTTCACGTGCTGATGCATGAGCAAATGCACGTGCACGCGCGGTGTTCCCGCGGTTACAGCCTTGACGGCCGCTTTACCCGAAAGCCCTTGCTCTGATGGACGCCCACTGCGGAGAAGACGTTCCCCGTTTGCCCCCGAATTCCTAGAACACGCAACAACATGCAACAGCGCCGGGGCTCCGCCCGGCTGGGCTGAGCCCCGGCGCGACGCCGGACGGGAGGGGTGCGGCGCTGGTCAGCGCGGTGCGTACGGAAGCAGGGCCATCTCCCGCGCGTTCTTGATCGCCCTGGCCAGCCGCCGCTGCTGCTGGGTCGTCACGCGGGTGACGCGGCGGCTGCGGATCTTGCCGCGGTCGGAGACGAACCTCCGCAACAGGTCGGTGTCCTTGTAGTCGATGTACGTCACTCCCGCCTGGTCCAGCGGGTTGGGCCGCTTCCCGGCGGGCTTGCGGTCGCTCTTGCGCGGGATCCGGGACATGGGTCAGACCTCCAGGAGGGTGTCGAAGCCGGACGGCAGCCGCTCCCAGGCGGCCCGCCCGGCGGCGTACTCGGCGTCGGTCAGCAGGCAGGACTCCAGGAGCCGCTCCAGGCCGTCGCGGTCGAGGCCGGGAGAGGTGAAGACCAGGTGCTGGCAGCGGTCGCCGTGCTCGGGGTGCCAGTCCAGCGCGGCGGCGGCACGGCGCACCGGCGGGACCAGGTCCCAGGCGGCGTCGGGCAGCGAGGCGAGCCACGGTCCCGCCCCCTCCACGCACAGCGCCCCGCCCGCGGCGTCCCAGTGCAGCAGCGTGTCCGCCTTGTCGGCCAGCCAGAACCGGCCCCGGCTGCGGGCGGCGGCACACGTCAGGTCCTCCAGCGCCGCGTACAGCCGGCCCGGGTGGAAGGGGCGGCGGCGGTGCCAGACCAGCGTGGTGACGCCGTGCGCGTCGGCCTCGGCGGGCAGCAGGGCACAGGCCGGGTGCTGGGCGGCGGCCGCGGCCTCCACGTCGAACCCGGCGAGGGCGGCGCGGGCCAGCTCGGAGGACGGGGCGGCGGGACGCCTTCCGGGGGCGCCGGCGGGGGCGTCACCGGGGACGCCGCCGTCGCCGTCTCCATGGCCACCGCCCTGGCCACCACCGGCCCCGACCGGCACCCGGCGGGCCGTCGGATGGAGCTGGGCCAGCAGCTCGCGGTCCTCGTCGTCGGCCTCCGGCGAGCCGGGGAACGAGTCGGCCAGGGCGAGGACCGGGGCGTACTCCAGCTGGCGCGCGAAGGTGTCGGCGACGGTGCGCTGGTCGGTGGCCGCGGCGGCGAGGCCGCCCTCGGCGAGGTCGTCGCCGTTGCCCAGGTACGGCAGCACCAGCGCCGGGTCCACGGCGGTGATCACGCCGGTGACGGTGAAGCCGCCGGCCGTCACCACCTCCGCCATGGCCTTGGGCTCCACGGAGTCCCACAGCTCGACCACCGCCAGCGGGGTGCCCCCGGCGTCCGCCAGCCGGACCAGCTCGGGGACGAGGTCCTCGCGCAGGGCGCAGCAGGCGCAGTCGTTGACGAGGGGCGCCTCGCCGGCGGAGAGGATGCCGGTGGCGTCCCGCACGGTCCGTACGACCGTGCCCGCGGCGGCCGTCGCCAGGTCGTGGTGGAGGACGACGCTGCCGGGCACGTCGGCCAGCAGCCGCGCCACGGTCGCCCGGCGGGCCTCGGCGTGCAGCCCGCCGACGATCACCACCGGCAGCGCCGGGCGGTCCGGGCCGCTCATGCCCCGCCCTTCCCGTACCGGCGTGCGAAGCGCTCCACGCGTCCGGCGGTGTCCAGGACGCGGGCGGTACCCGTGTAGAAGGGGTGGCTGACGTTCGAGGTCTCGACGTCGACGACCGGGTAGGTCCGGCCGTCCTCCCACTCGACGGTGCGCTCGCTGGTCATCGTCGAGCGGGTGAGGAAGGCGTGGTTCGCCGCGCGGTCGCGGAAGACGACCGGGCGGTATTCGGGGTGGATTCCCTCGCGCATGACGGGTCAGCGCTCCTCTCGGAAGTCGACGTGCCGGCCGGCCACCGGGTCGTACTTGCGCAGGGTCAGCCGGTCCGGGTCGTTGCGGCGGTTCTTGCGGGTGACGTAGGTGAAGCCGGTGCCGGCGGTGGACCGGAGCTTGACGACCGGACGGAGTTCGTTGCGTGCCATGCTGGTATCTTACTGAAAATGAATTCCATTAACAGTTACGTCCGCCCCCTCTGAAGGAGAGGTACGTCACCCGTGTCCGCCCACTGCATGCTGACCGGCGCCGAACCCGGCTTCGGCAACCGCGTCTCCCACTCCCACCGGCGCACCTCGCGCCGCTTCGACCCCAACGTCCAGAGCAAGCGGTACTGGCTGCCGAGCGAGCGCAGGCACGTACGGCTGCGGCTGAGCACGAAGGGGATCAGGACGGTCGACGCGATCGGCGTGGAGGCGGCCGTGGCCCGCATCCGCGCCCGGGGAGTGAAGGTCTGATGGCGAAGAAGAGCAAGATCGCGAAGAACGAGCAGCGGCGGGCGACCGTCGCGCGGTACGCGGCGCGCCGGGCCGAACTGAAGGAGATCGTCCGGCGCCCGTCCTCGACCGGGGCCGAACGGCTCGCGGCCCAGCGGGAACTGCGCGGGCAGCCGCGCGACGCGAGCCCCACGCGGGTGCGCAACCGCGACCAGGTCGACGGACGCCCGCGCGGTTACCTCCGCACGTTCGGGCTGTCCCGGGTGAACCTGCGCGAGCAGGCGCACGCCGGACATCTTCCGGGGGTCCGCAAGGCGTCCTGGTAACTTGCGGCTGTCCTCAGGTCGTCCCGGGGTTGCGATGCCCTGGGCCGGCCCGGCCGTCCGGCTACAGCTTGGAGCTTCCCGTGACGTTGGTGACTGCGGAGAGTACGGCGAGCGCGACGCGTACGGATGACCTTCTGCCGCTGCCCCGCGCGGGGCGCTCGCACGAGCCGCGCCCGCACGGGCGGGCGCGACGGTCCGTGCGCGCCGCGGCCGTGATCCTCGGACTGGTGGGCACGCTGGCGCTGACCGCGTGCACCGACGGCGGCTCCGACGACGGCGGCCCGGGCGGGGGCGGCTCGGGCCGCCGTCG
>NZ_QHJH01000152.1 GCF_003947455.1 Streptomyces sp. WAC 04229
GCACCTCGTGAAGAACGGTGTCTTACGTGTTCGGTCAGCAGACGTCAGTGGGAATTGCTCGCTCGGTTGGGAGGCTTGGGCCCCGCCCTAGCGCCACGGGTGGGGGGTGGGCACTGAGATGTTCCTTCCCACGCGCTGTGACTCAGACGTTCCTATCGCCGAAAAGGGACCCCGGATTGGTGTGTACCTCTTGGGCGCGGTGTGGGGAGCGTGAATTCGCCACGGCGAAATCGAACCTGGTCCTTCAAAGCGCGTGCGAGACCCGGCCTTTACCCCCCGCACGGGTGCTTCACTCTCGCACAAACCACTCATGGTCAACAAGGCGAGCGGGCAACATCGGCCCGCCTTTGAAAGAAGGTCAGATTCCGTCGCAACTCATGAAACGTGCAACGACTTTCCGTATTCTCCGCGCGCGCGTGCGACCCCCGGGTCAGATCTGCCAGGAGCGCAGCCGGTCCGCCGCGCCGTAGACGTCGGCCTTGCCGGACATCAGGTCGCGCGCGAGGTCGACCAGGGCGCCGTAGGGCGGGTCGATGCCGGTGCCGGCGGCGAACATGTAGGCCACGGCGGTCGCGCAGGCGAAGCGCGCGTTGGCCGAGGGCAGCGGTTTGAGTACGGCGAGGGTGTGCAGCAGCGCGGCGGCCCGCCAGGCCGGGTCGGAGTCCACCCCGAGGCGGGGCGGGTCCACGCGGTGCCGGGCGACGGCGGCCACCAGTGCGGAGAAGTCGTTGACCGTGGGCTGCTCCGGCAGCACTTCCTCGTGGCGCTGGAGCAGCCACGGCACGTCGATGTGCAGGACCGGGGCCATAAGTCAGGCGGCCCGCCCCTCGCCCCGGACGGCCGGTGGTTCGTCGTCGGGGAAGGCGGCCGCGAATTCGTCGGCGTGGGCCGAGAAGAACCGGCGGAACGCCTCCGCCCCCTCCTGCAGTGCCCGGTGCCGGGCTATGTCGGCGGCGGCCGCGTCCCGCACGAGCGCCTTCATCGACGTACCGCGCTCCTTGGCGATCTGCCGCAGGTCCTCGAGCTCGCGGTCGCTGAACTCCACGTTCAGAGCTGGCATGCCCCCACGGTACCGCTCCGGTACTGACCCGTAAATAGACCCAGGTCAGAGCCATAAGGGGACGGTACCGCGAGGGCCGCAGGCGGTCAGCCCTGGTCCGCCACGAAGGAGGCCATCCGGGCCAACGCCGCGTTCCAGTTGATGGTGTGCTCGTTGGTCGACCAGGACTGGATGTCGTCGATGAAGCAGAACTGGCCGACACAGCCCTGGAGCTTGCTCTGCGCGTAGGGGTCCTGAATGCTCGAGTTCGGCCCGCCGGAGAGGGTGCCGTCGGGCGGGTTGGGCAGTGCGGGGTCGAGCTGGTGGGCGTACCAGCGGCTGTGCTGGTTGTGCGCGTTGACCTCGCCGTAGCCGGTGACGTACGACATGTTCAGCGCGTTGCGGCCCAGGATGTAGTCCATGCTCTGGACGGCGCCGTCACGGTACTTGGAGCCGCCGGTGATGTCGTAGGCGGTGGCGAGGACGACGGCGTTGTTCAGGACCTGGTGGCTTGAGCCCCAGTCGTACAGGTTTCCGTCGGGCGCGTAGGGCATGCCGTACGGGTGCGCCCCCAGGGTCGCCAGGTAGCCGTCGGCGCCGCGGACGACGGAGCGGCGCACCTCGTCGCGGCCGGGGAGCCGGTTCGGGACGGTCGCCAGGTCCAGCCGGGCGGCGGCCGCCGTGCGCGCCCAGTCGAAGCCGATCGGGCCGAAGATGTCGGCGGTGTGGACCGGGGAGTTCAGCACGTACTCCTCGAAGTCCCGCTCCCCCGTGGTCAGGTACAGCTCGGCCGCGGCCCAGTAGAACTCGTCGTCGACCCGGCTGTCGGGGTAGGCGCCGCCGCCGATGCCGTCGCTCTCGTCGGCGAGCACGTCCGGGTGGGCCAGCGCCGCAGCCCAGGCGGTGCGGGCGGCGTTCAGCGCCTTCGCGGCGAAGTCCCGGTCGTAGGAGCGGTACAGGCGGGCCGCCTGAGCGGCCGTCGCCGCCAGGTTCAGGGTCGCCGCGGTGGTCGGCGGGTGGAGTTCGCGCTTCTGCGGGTCGTCGCTCGGCAGCAGCGGAAGCCCGGTCCACTGCTCGTCGTGGATCTTGTGATGGGCCATGCCGGCCAGCGGCTGCCCCTCGGGTACCTGCATCTTCAGCAGGAACTCCAGTTCCCAGCGGGCCTCGTCGAGGACGTCCGGCACCCGGTTGCCGCTCTCGGGGATGTCGAGGGTGCCGTCACCGAGCTTCGAGGGCTCGCCGGTCCGGGCGTGCAGCGAGCGCTCGTGGGTGCTCAGCAGCTCCCAGGTGGAGATGCCGCCGTTGACGACGTACTTGCCGTGGTCGCCGGCGTCGTACCAGCCGCCGGAGACGTCGAGGCTGTAGTCGCACACGCCGGGTTGGCAGGGCACCTCGGTGTCGCCCCGGTTGGGTGCCACGCCCACGTGCCCGGCGGGGCGGCCGTAGCCCGGGCGGAGTTCGTCGCTGATGGCGACGCCGCTGCGCTGCGTGTAGTAGTACTTCGCGGAGTCGGTGCGCAGCCGCTCGTAGGCGGCCGTGCCGATGTCGAACGGGCGGCTGGTCTCGCCGTCGGCGGTCAGCGTGTAGCCCTCGCCGCGCTTCTTGTACCGGCCGAAGTCGATCGAGTGGACGTTCTGCCCGGAGGAGGCGTCCACGCCGCGCGGCGTGCTGCGGCCGTGGGCGACGACCCGGCCGCCGGCGTCCTTGAGCTGCCAGGGCAGGGCGGCGGTCGCGTCGGTGACGAGGGTGGCGTTCTTCGGTCCCGAGGGCAGGTAGCCGACCTGGTTGACGCGGACCCGCGGTCCGGTGTCGGGGACGTGCGGCTCGGGCTCCACGCCGCCCAGCAGGGACACGTCGTCCACGCAGAACCGCCAGGCATCCGGCGTGCCGCCGAGCTGGAAGCCGACCTGGCCCTGGGTGGTGTCGACGGGCGAGGTGAAGGTGTACGCGTAGGTGTCGCCGGAGACGCTGAGCTGCGGGCTGACCTCGTAGTACGTGTCGTACGGGGCGACCGACAGGCCGACGATCGCGCGGACCACGTGGTCGGCGGGGGTGCCGGTCGCGGTGAAGGAGAACCGGTACGACTCCCCCGCGACCAGGGTGATGTCGTTCTGGCCGATCGCGGCGTCCCAGCGGTTGCTGGTGCCGCCGGGTGCGTCGGCGCACAGGCGGCCGTCGGACACCGCCGCCGTGACGTTGCTGCCGGCCCACCAGGATGCGGTGCCGTTGTCGAAGGTGCCGTTGCTGACCTGCTCGGTCTCGTCGGCCCCGGCCGGTGCGGCGGGCAGCGCCGTGACGGCCGCCGCCAGCAGGGCCGTCAGGGAGATGAGCGCGGTTCTGCGTCTTTTCACGTCCGGGCTCCTCGGGGGAGGTGGCGCTCCCGTGATGGGAGCGCTCCCAAATGCGGTCGCAGGCCATGCTTGTGGCAGACATGACATGCCGTCAACGGTCCGGACGGGACTGGTTTCCCGTCCGGACCCGCGCGTGACGGCTCAGACGGCGGGCGCCTCCAGGCGGCTGACGCGGATGGCCCCCCGCGCCTCTCCCGGGTGCCGGCTGGTCAGCGTGAGACGGACAGCCGAGCCCCGCACCGCGTCGAAGGTGACCACGGTGGGCGCGTCGGACGACGTGGCCCAGTCGGTCTCGGTGCCCCCGGCCGCCCGCCAGGCGCCGCCGTCCCAGACGGCGACCCCGACGGCCGCGGGCAGGCTGTGCGCGTCGTCGACGGTGAAGGAGACCTCGATCCGGCCGTAGCGTCGGGTGCGGCCGTGGGCGAGCGAGATCCAGTCCTCGGGGCGGGCGCCGTCGAAGGCGGGCAGCAGGGCGGTGGCCGCCTTGCGGAAGCCGTTGGACCAGCCGGTCGCGGGGTCGCCGTCGATCATGGCGGCGGGGAGGGTGTCGGGACGGCCGGAGTAGCTCGCGTCCGCGTGCGGGTGGTCCACGGGCGCGGGGTGCTCGGGGCGGAACTCGGGCGCGGGTGTGGTCGCCGGGTCCGGCGCCCGCCGGGCGCGCACGGTCGCCGTGCCCGTGCGCAGGCCGGGTGCGCGGGCGGACACCCGCAGCACGCCGGGCCGGGTGCCCGAGCGCACGATGGCGAGCGCCTTGCCGTGGAAGGCGGTGCGGGTACTGGCCTGGTAGCGCTCGGCGCTCTCCTGGCGGCCGTTGTCGAGTCCGGCCAGTGAGCCGCCCTCGACGTCGAAGGTGATCAGGTGCTCGGCGCCGGGCACCAGCACGCCGTGCCGGTCGACCACCTCGGCGGTCACGAAGACCAGGGACCGCCCGTCGGCGGCGACGGTCTCGCGGTCCGGGGTGAGGCGTACGGCGTGTGCCGCCCGGGCGGTGCGCAGGACGTCGGTGGCGACCGTCCTGCCCCCGCGCCGGGCGACGGCCTTCAGCTCCCCCGGCTCGAAGGGCACCCGCCAGGTCAGGTGGAGCTTGCCGGCGCTGCCGGTGGGGCTGGTGTAGCTGCCCGGGTAGGGGCCGTCGGTGAAGGTCTTGTCGTCACCGGTGGCCTCGGTGGTCTCCAGGTACGTCCGGCCGTCGGCGGTCCGCTTGGTGTCGAACCGGCGGGTACCCAGGGACCGCCCGTTCAGGAACAGCTCGACGGTGTCGACGGTGGCGTACGCCCAGACCTCCACGGTGTCGCCCTCGCGGTGGTTCCAGGTCTCCGGCAGCAGGTGGACCATGGGCTCGTCCGTCCACTGGCTGCGGAACAGGTGGTACATGTCCTTCGGGAAGCCGGCGGTGTCGACCGCGCCGAAGAAGGACGCCTTGACCGGGAAGACGTCGTACGGCGTGGGTTCCCCGATGTAGTCGATGCCGGACCACAGGAACTGGCCGGCGAACCACCTGCGGTCCCGGTCCTTCTTGTGGCCGTACTCGCCGCTCATGGTCCAGGAGGCGAGGTTGTTGTCGTAGGACGAGGTGGCCCGGCGTCCCGGGGTGTGGTTCTCGCCGGTGTTCAGGCGCTCCGGCTCCTGGTAGGTGCCGCGCGTGGAGGTCTCGGACGACGACTCGGACTCGAAGAGGAAGAGGTGCGGGTAGGCCGCGTGCAGGTCGTCGACGGACTTGGCGGTGTTGTAGTTGAGGCCCAGTCCGTCGAGCTTGGCCAGCATGAGGTCGGCCGCGGAGCCCTTGGCCGGCATTGCGCGGTACTTGTCGGAGCCGATGACGAGCGGCCGGGTGGCGTCGGCGGCCCGGATCGCGTCGATGATCCGGTCGGCCATGGCGAGGCCGGCGGTGGAGGTGGAGTCGGGGACCTCGTTGCCGATCGACCACATGACGACGGCGGGCGAGTTGCGGGCCGCGAGCACCATCTCGGTGGCGTCGCGCTCGCACCACTCGTCGAAGAAGCGGCCGTAGTCGTAGGGGTTCTTGCCGGTGCGCCAGCAGTCGAAGGCCTCCACCAGCATCACGATGCCCAGTTCCTCGCAGACCTCGATCATCTCGGGCGAGGGCGGGTTGTGGGAGGTGCGGAAGGCGTTGACGCCCATCGACTTCATGATCGTCATCTGGCGGCGGATCGCGTCGGCGCTGACGGCGGCGCCCAGTGCGCCGAGGTCGTGGTGGAGGTCG
Organism: Streptomyces sp. WAC 04229; assembly: GCF_003947455.1. GTDB lineage: Bacteria > Actinomycetota > Actinomycetes > Streptomycetales > Streptomycetaceae > Streptomyces. The sequence continues at coordinate 5,615 of NZ_QHJH01000152.1, forward strand.
ACGCCCTTGATCTTGGCGTACCTCCCGTTGAGGTGGAAGCCCTCCTCGGGGTCGACGCGGCAGGTGCGGATGCCGAAGGGGGTGCGGCAGGTGTCGACGGTCCGGCCGGCGACGCGCAGTTCGGTGTGCAGGGTGTACCGGTGCGGGTCCGCGAAGTCCCAGGTCCGGGGGTGGGGGACGGCGAGTTCGTGGATCTCGCCCGCCTCGTCGGTCACCCGGACCGTGGAGGCGGCCCGGGCCACCGTGCGTCCGTCGGCGTCCTCGACCGACGACCTGACCTCGACCTCGCGCACGGCGCCTGAGGTGTTGACGACGGCCGTCTCCACCCGGACGACGGCGCGTTCCGCGCTCACCCGGGGCGTGGTGACGTACGTGCCCCAGCGCCGTACGTGCACGGGCTCGGTGACCACGAGGCGGGCCTCGCGGTAGATGCCGCTGCCGGAGTACCAGCGGCTGCTCGGCAGCCGGTTGCGCACCTGCACCGCGAGGACGTTCTCGGTGCGGCCGTCGGTGTGGACCAGGTCGGTCAGGTCGAGGGCGAATCCGGTGTAGCCGTAGGGGTGGCGGCCGGCCTCCCGGCCGTTGCAGTGGACGCGGGCGTCCATGTAGACGCCGTCGAACTCGACCGAGATCCGCTTGCCGGACAGGGCGGACGGCAGGGTGAAGGCGAGCCGGTACCAGCCGAGGCCGCCGGGCAGGAAGCCGGTCCCGCTGGTGGTGCCGTGCTCGGTGGTGGGCGTCTGCTCGATGCTCCAGTCGTGCGGGACGGCGACCTCCCGCCAGGCCGCGTCGTCGTACGCGGGGTCGGCGGGGGCGGTGGAACCCTCGGCGGACCCGTCGGGGTCGGCGAGCCAGAAGCGCCAGCCGTCGCGCAGGGCGACGGTCCGGCGGCCCGGGGCACCGCCCGTCGCGTCCGCGGCCGACGCCGTGGGGGCGGCGAGGACCGCCCCGGCCGCGGGCGTGGCCGCGGAGGCGATCAGTACCGATCTGCGCGTGACCGTCATGACGCATCTCCCTCATCGGGGCTCAGAAGTACTCACAACTGATCGTGACCAAACAGATTCTGACGTCCTGGCATACGCCCTCGTCAAGGCCACGGAAAGCACTTTCTGTCGGCGGCGTCCCGACCGTCCGGTGACCCCCGCGGCCATGGAGCCGCGTGGGCCCGGTGGTTCGGGTCCGCACGGGGCCCGGACGCACTAGGCTGGGAAGCAGGTGACGCGCTGTTCACCGTGGGTGTGCGCAATGGAGTGGCGACGATGAGTCCGGTCAACCCGTTCGACGATGCCGCCACCGCCCGCGTCGTAGTCGACGACTCCGGCACCCTGCGGGAGTGGAACGAGGGCGCCCGTCTGCTGCTCGGCCACGTGGCCGCCGACGTCGTCGGACGCCCCGCCGCCGCGCTGCTGGCCGACGGCACCGAGCCCACCCCTCCCGGGCGCGACGACCACCAGTGGAGCGGCACCCTGGAGCTGCGGCACCGGGACGGGCACACCGTGTCGGTGTGGGTGCTCGCCCACCGCAGACCGCAGGACGGCCGGCCGGACACCTGGCTCGCCGTGGCAGCCCTGGAGGCGGGCCCCGAACCGGCGGACGACCCGCTGGTCAGCGCGGCGCTGACGCAGTCTCCCTGCGCCATGATGATCTTCGACGACCGGCTCCTGCTGCGCGGTGTCAACGACGCGATGGCACAGCTGGTGGGACTCCCGCAACACCGGCTGCGCGGCCTGCGGGCCACCGACATCAGCAGCCGTCGGCAGAACAGCGAACTCGAACGGCACATGCGGCGGGTCCTGGAGTCCGGCCGCCGCTCCGACATGCAGACCCATCTCAGGGCCGTCGGCGAGAGCCGCGCCCACGCGTGGAACGCCCGGATCGCACCCCTGACCGCCCCGGACGGCCGCGTGATCGGCGTCTGCGTGAGCGCCCACGACTTCACCGAGCAGCACCTCGCGAGGGAGCGGCTGCAACTGGTCAACGAGGCCAGCGTGCGCATCGGCAGCACCCTCGACGTCACCCGTACGGCACAGGAACTGGCGGAGGTGTGCGTGCCCGCGCTCGCCGACCTCGTCACCGTCGACCTGCTGGACCCGCGCGAGAACGGCGGCGAGCCCGCCACCGTGGTCGAACCGCCGGTGGCCCTGCGCAGGACGGCCCAGCAGTCGGTCACCCGGGGCCACCCGCCGGCGGTGGCCGAGACCGGCGAACTGGACGTCTACCCGGCCGGTTCGCCGCAGGCCGAGTGCCTGCTCTCGGGGCAGGCGATCGTGGCCTCGGAGACCTTCGGCGACCTCGAACACTGGCTGGATTGGGACCCGGTCCGGCTCAGGCGGGTGCGGGAGTTCGGCGTCCACTCCCTGATGTCGGTGCCGCTCCAGGCCCGCGGCACCACCCTCGGCGTGGCGGTCTTCACCCGGTTCCGGCGCCCCTACCCGTTCACCCACGACGACGTGCTGCTGGCCGAGGAGGTCACCGCCCGCGCCGCCGTCTGCATCGACAACGCCCGCCGCTACTCCCGCGAGCGCGAGGCCACGCTCACTCTCCAGCGCAGCCTGCTCCCCCGGTGGCTGCCGCCCACCGCCGCGGTGGAGGCGGCCTCCCGCTACCTGCCGGCCGCCCGCGCGGGGGTCGGCGGCGACTGGTTCGACGTCATCCCGCTGTCCGGGATGCGGGTGGCCGTGGTCGTCGGGGACGTCGTCGGCCACGGCATCCAGGCGTCGGCGACGATGGGCCGGCTGCGCACCGCCGTCCGCACCCTCGCCGACATCGACCTGACGCCCGAGGAACTGCTCACCCACCTCGACGACCTGGTGGTCCGGCTCTCCGAGGAGTCGGGCGAGGACAGCGCGGGCGAGGTCGGCGCCACCTGCCTGTACGCGGTGTACGACCCGGTCTCCCGCCAGTGCGCCCTGGCCCGGGCAGGGCATCCGGCGCCCCTCCTGGTACCGCCCGACGGACCGCCCCGGCTGCTCGAACTGCCCTCGGGGCCGCCGCTGGGCGTGGGCGGGCTGCCGTTCGAGTCGGCGGAGCTGGAGCTGCGCGAGGGCAGCGTGCTGGCGCTCTACACCGACGGCCTGATCGAGAGCCGGGACCGGGACGCCGACGCCGGCCAGTCGCTGCTCCGCGAGGCGCTGTCGGCCCCGGCCGACTCCCTGGACGTCGCCTGCGACCGCGTACTGCGCACCCTGCTCCCGTCGGGCAGCGCGGCCGACGACGTGGCGCTGCTGCTGGCCCGCACCCGGGGGCTGCCCGCCGGACAGGTCGCCACCTGGGACATCCCCGCCGACCCCTCGCTGGTCGCCCCGGTGCGCAAGCAGGTCCTCGAACAGCTGTCCACCTGGGGCCTGCTGGAGGCGTCCTTCACCGCCGAACTGGTGGTGAGCGAGCTGGTCACCAACGCCATCCGGTACGGCTCCCCGCCCATCCGGCTGCGGCTGATCCACGACGCGGCCACGCTGATCTGCGAGGTCTCCGACACCAGCCACACCGCGCCCCACCTGCGCCGGGCCAAGACCTGGGACGAGGGCGGCCGCGGCCTGCTGCTGGTGGCCCAGCTCACCCAGCGCTGGGGCAGCCGGCACACGACCGACGGCAAGACGATCTGGGCGGAGCTGGGGCTGCTCGACGAGGAATGAGGCTCCCCGTTTCCCGGGCGGTGTGACGGGACACCCGTGGGGAACGGGGCGTACGGCGCCGCGCCGGGGCGCGCCGTGCGCGAGACCTGACGGGAGTGTGGAAAGCGATGGCGAACACGTCCCAGCCGCTGCGCCGGACGGCCCTGCTCGCGAGCGGGGCCGCGCTTCTCGGCCTGCTGAGCGCCTGCGGCACCGAGAGCGGCACGTCGGGCACCCCCCGGCCCGCCGAGTCCGCCCGCACGACCGCTACCGGCCCCGGGGCCGCGACGGACCCCGGTACCGCGACCGGCACCGCGCCGAGCGACACCGCGGGATCGGCCTCCGCCTCGGGCCGTACCGACGGCCGCTGCCACACCTCCGAACTGCGCGCCGCGGCGACCCGGGCGCCGGGCAGCGGAACTTCCCGGTGGTGCTGACCAACACCGCCGACCGCACCTGCACGCTGTACGGCCATCCCGGCGCCGCCTTCCTGGACGCGTCCGGCAAGCAGCTGGGCCCGGACCCGGAGCGCACGCCCGCCTCCCCGCGCACCGTCACGCTGACGCCGGGCGAGAGCGCCTGGGCCGGGCTGTCGTTCTCCAGCCCGCAGATCAGCGGCGCCCGCACGGCGACCCCGGCGGCCCTGCTCGTCACCCCGCCGGACGAGCACGACCCCCTCGAGGTGAAGTGGACGGCCGGCGAGGTCCCGGTGGGCGGCGACGAGTCGTCGGTGTCCGTCACCGCCCTGGAGGCGGGCACGGGCCCCTGAGGCGCCCGTGCCAGGATCAGTGGCCGGCGATCGGGTGGGGCGCGTAGGGGCGCTCCAGCTCCTCGGTCTCCTTCTCACTGAGCGTCAGCTCCACCGCTGCCACGGCGTCGTCGAGGTGCCCCGGCTTCGACGCGCCGACGATCGGCGCGGTCACCGTGTCCTGGTGCAGCAGCCAGGCGAGGGCGACCTGGGCGCGCGGTACTCCGCGCTCGCCGGCGATGCGGGTGACCGCCTCGACCACGGCCCGGTCGCCCTCCTGGTAGAGGGTGCTGCCGAAGTTGTCGGTGGCGCTGCGCTCGGTGGCGGTGTCCCAGTCGCGGGTGAGCCGGCCGCGGGCGAGCGGGCTCCAGGGCAGCACGCCGACGCCCTGGTCCGCGCAGAGGGGCAGCATCTCGCGCTCCTCCTCGCGGTAGACGAGGTTGTAGTGGTTCTGCATCGACACGAACCTCGTCCAGCCGTGCCGCTCGGCGGTGTACTGCATCTTGGAGAACTGCCAGGCGTACATCGAACTTGCCCCGATGTAACGGACCTTGCCCGCCTTCACCAGGTCGTGCAGGGCCTCCATCGTCTCCTCGACCGGGGTGTCCGGGTCGTAGCGGTGGATCTGGTAGAGGTCGACGTAGTCGGTGCCCAGCCGCCGGAGGCTGTGGTCGATCTCCGTCATGATCGCCTTGCGGGACAGGCCGGCGCCGTTGGGTCCGGGCCGCATCCGGCCGTTGACCTTGGTCGCGAGCACGATGTCGTCGCGGCGGGCGAAGTCGCGCAGCGCCTTGCCGACGATCTCCTCACTGGTGCCGTCGGAGTAGACGTTGGCGGTGTCGAAGAAGGTGATGCCGGCCTCCAGCGCCCGCCGGACGAGCGGACGCGAGGCCTCCTCGTCGAGCGTCCACTCGTGCGTGCCGCGGTCCGGGACTCCGTACGTCATGCAGCCCAGGCAGATCCGCGACACGTCCAGGCCCGTCGAACCGAGCTTCACGTACTGCATCGTTGCTGCTCCTGTCTTCCCGATCATCCGTACCAGGGCGAGCGTACGTCTTCGCGCGCGCTCGAACCCCGGCGCCGATAGTCCGCCGATAACGCCCACGGCTAGCGTCTCGGCGACCCTGTCGCGTCCGGTGAAAGGCATCCCGTGAAGAAACTGGCCTCCGTCCTCCTCGCCGCCGTGTTCCTCGGCGGCATGTCCGTCGCCGCAGCGCCCGCGGCCTCGGCGGCCACCGCGCCGGGCGCCACCGCGTCGGCGGCGCCCGGCTGCGTCACCGAGACCAAGGAGGTGGACTGGGGGTACGGAACGATCACCGTGTGCGTCAACGAGGACGGCTCCGCCCGGGCCTACGGCGACCTCCATTGCACCGCGCCCGGCGCCGTCCACGTGCTGTGGGAGATCGGCTGGGAGACGACGTCCGGTGTCAAGGTCTCTACCGTGGCGATGGCCGGCCTCAGCGACGACGACGTCGAGTTCGACGTCGACCCCTCGGCCGGCGCCGACGGGATCGAGGGGATCACCGGAGTGGACGAGATCTACCTGACCGAGATCTTCATGTGATCCCCGGCCCGCGCGGGCACGGTGTCAGCCCACCGTGCCCGCGCGGGCACGGTCTCAGCCCACCCGCTCCGACACGGTGATGGCGCCGACGGGGCACGCGCGGGCGGCCTCCCGCACCAGGGCGCTGCCGCCCCCGTCCTCCCGGCCGGGGCGGAGCGCGCTGTAGCCGTCGTCGTCCTGGGTGAAGACCTCCGGGGCGGTCAGGGCGCACTGCCCCGCCCCGATGCAGGTGTTCTGGTCGATGCCGATGTGCATGTGCGGACCCTCCTACCAGGCCACGGGGAGTTCCAGCATCCCCTGGATCGTGTCGCCGGGCTTGAAGGGGATCTCCTCCGCCGGGGCGGCCAGGCGCAGTTCGGGCAGCCGCTCGAAGAGGCTGCGCAGGGCGATCTCCAGTTCGGCGCGGGCCAGGTTCTGGCCCAGGCACTGGTGGATGCCGAACCCGAAGGCGACGTGATGGCGGGCCGGACGGTGCCAGTCCAGGGCGTCCGGCTCGGGGTAGACCGTCTCGTCCCGGTTGATGACGGAGGTGGCGAAGACGACGCCGTCTCCGGCCCGGATGGTCTGACCCTCCACCTCGATGTCCTCGACGGCCGTCCGGAGCAGTCCGTCCGCGATCGAGAGCACCCGCATCAGTTCCTCGACGGCGCCCGGCAGGAGCCCGGGATCCGCGCGCAGTTCGGCCAGGCGCCCGGGGTTCCGCAGGAGCGTGAAGGTGCCCAGGGAGATCATGTTGGCGGTGGTCTCGTGGCCGGCGACCAGCAGGACGACCGCGAAGGCGATCAACTGGTCACGGTCCAGCGCTCCTTCGCTCAGCTGCTGCCGGACCAGGTCGTCCAGCAGACCCTCGCCGGGCTCCTTCCGCTTGCGGTCGACCAGCTCCCCCAGGTACGACTCCAGTCGGTCGCGCGCCTCGAGGGTGTCCTCGGGCCGGGGGCCGCGCAGCAGCCGGCGGGACTGCTCCTCGAAGAAGTCGTGGTCGGCGTAGGGGACGCCGAGCAGCGCGCAGATCACCATCGAGGGCACCGGCAGCGCGAAGGCCGGTACCAGGTCGGCGGGCGGGCCCTGCGCGATCATCGCGTCGAGCCGTTCGTCGACGATCTCCTGGATGCGCGGGCGCATGGCGGCGGCGCGCTTGAGGGTGAACTCCGGGAGCACCATTCTGCGTTGGGCGCGGTGTTCCGGGTCGTCGACGCCGAGCAGGGCGGGACTGCGGCCCCGTACCGCGGTGAGCCGTGCCGAGGTGGCGGGGAAGCCGTCGCGGGTGCGGTCGGTCGACAGCCGCTGGTCGGCCAGCAGCCGGCGGGCGATGGTGTGCCCGGTGACGAGCCAGACGGGGCGGCCGTCGAAGAGGGTGACGCGGGCCAGCGGACGGGTGGCGCGCAGCGGGTCGTAGGCGCCGGGCGGGTGGTAGGGACAGGTCCGGTCCTGCGGGAAGGCGACGGGGTGCGTCGTGTCCGTGTCCGTCATGGAAGACCTCGCAGACGAAGAGTGCGTCGTGCAGATCTTCATTAGATGCCTCGGGCATCTATGCGGCGACGCCAAGTTCGGCCAGATCGGTGACGGGGGACAGACTGGCCGGGGACCACCGGGCGCGGGGCGCCACTCGGGCCCGGCGGGGCCGGGCGCGCCGTGTTCGTGGCGCGATGGGACCGTCCGCGAGCACCGACCGCCCGCCGGATCCGGCCGGGCGGCACGGTGCCCGGTGGTTCGGGAGCAGGATGCGGTATGGATGGAAGGGGTCCGCACCGGTCGGTGACGTACACCGGGCCGGTCGGCCCGACGAACCGAGCGACCGAGTGACCGAGCGACGACGGAACGGATGCACACATGCCTCTGGACGGCGAGTACGAACCCAGCCCGACGAAGTGGGTGCGCGAACAGGTCGAGCTGTACGAGAGCTCGGGCGGCACGAAGGGCACGACCCTGCAGAACACGGGCCTGCCCGTGATCGTGCTGACCACCCGGGGCGCCAAGAGCGGGAAGATCCGCAAGACGCCGCTGATGCGGGTCGAGCAGGACGGCACGTACGCCGTGGTGGCCTCCCTGGGCGGCGCCCCCAAGCACCCGGTCTGGTACTTCAACGTGAAGGCCGACCCCCACGTGGAACTGCAGGACGGGCCGGTGCGGCGCGACATGACGGCCCGTGAGGTCACCGGCGTGGAGAAGGCCGAGTGGTGGGAGCGTGCGGTCGCGGCGTATCCGCCGTACGCCGACTACCAGAAGAAGACGGACCGGGAGATCCCCGTGTTCGTCCTGGAGCCGGCCGACGGAAGCTGAGCCGGGCGTACCCGATTCCCGGCGACGGCGTGCATGGAGCGCCGGGTTCCGGGCATCCGGAGGTCAGGCCCCGCCGCGTTCCCCCGTCGCGGCGGGGCTTTCCGCTGCCTCGCGCGCGGGGCGGTCGGTGACGTCGAGGAAGATCTCCCCCGCCTCGGGCACGGTGTGGGCGATCGAGCGCTTGATGCGCACCGCGACCTCCTCCACCCGTTCGCTGTCCATGCCCGGCATCAGGTCGACGCGCGCGGCCACCAGGGTGGAATCGAGGCCGGTCTTCATGGTGAACAGCGCCTCGACGCTGTCGATCTCCGGCTGCGCCTCCAGCAGGGCGCAGATCCGGCCGCTGGCCTCGGGGTCGGCGGCCTCGCCGATCAGCTGGTCGCGGGCCTCGCGGCCCAGCCGGTAGGCGACGTACACGAGCAGTCCGCCGATCGCGAGCGAGGCGCAGGCCTCCCAGACCACCTGGCCGGTGACCATGTGCAGGACCATGCCGGCCATGGCGAGGGTCACCCCGAGCACCGCGGTGCCGTCCTCGGCGACGACCGTGCGCAGGGCCGGGTCGCGCAGCCCGGTGGCGATGCCGCCCTGGCCCCGCACCTGGTGCAGGGCCCGCAGCAGCGAGGCACCCTCGGCGAGCAGCGCGATGCCGAGCACGACGAGTCCGGCCACGTAACCGCTCAGTTCCTCGTCGGCGCCGCTGCGCAGGGCCTCGACGCCCTGGTAGAAGGAGAAGCAGCCGCCCATCACGAAGATGCCGACGGCGGCGAGGAGCGACCAGAAGAAGCGCTCCTTGCCGTAGCCGAAGGGGTGCTTGCGGTCGGCGGGGCGGCGGCTGCGGCGCAGGGCGGCGAGCAGGAAGACCTCGTTCATGCTGTCCGCCACCGAGTGCGCGGCCTCCGACAGCAGCGCGGGCGATCCCGCCAGGAATCCGCCGATCGCCTTGGCGACGGCGATCACCAGATTGGCCGCGAGGGCGACCAGCACGGTCACCCGGGTCCTGCGGTCGTCCTTGGTCTCGGCGCTCACGTTCCTCCCGTCACGGTTCTCGTCACCGCTCCTGTCACCCTTCTCGCAGTCCGCCCCGTCGCCCTGCCGGCCTGCCTGCTCCTGTGCGGCTGTCCCACTCACGAAGGGCCGAATGCCCGTGGCGGCGGCACTCACACCCCGCCTTGTGGGTGGCCCACCAGTGCCGACGGCCGAAAACGGGGAACGCGTCCACCAGGGCACCCGGAAGACTGGAGGCAGGCCCATGAGCGGTGACGGCGGCACGCCGGGCAACAGCGGGTACGGCAGGAAGCCGTTCAAGCGGTCCAAGAGCCACTTCGCGGACCGGATCACCGCGGACGGCCGCGACGGCTGGCCGGTGGAGTCCGGCCGGTACCGCCTGGTGGTCAGCCGGGCCTGTCCGTGGGCGAGCCGGGCCCTGGTCTCGCGGCGGCTGCTCGGGCTGGAGGACGCCCTGTCCCTGGCCGTGGCCGATCCGATCCAGGACGACCGCAGCTGGCGGTTCACGCTGGATCCGGACGGCCGCGACCCGGTGCTCGGCATCCGCTACCTGGGCGAGGCCTACGACCGGCGGGAGACCGGCTATCCGGGCGGGGTGAGCGTTCCCGCGATCGTGGACGTGCCCACCGGGGCGCTGGTCACCAACGACTACCAGCGGATCACCCTGGACCTCGCCACCGAGTGGACTTCGCTGCACCGGCCGGGCGCGCCCGACCTGTATCCCGAGTCGCGGCGCGACGAGATCGACGAGGTGATGGCCGGCGTCTACGAGGACGTCAACAACGGCGTGTACCGGGCCGGCTTCGCCACCGGCCAGGAGGAGTACGAGGCCGCCTGCGCGGGCGTCTTCCGGCGGCTGGAGCAGCTGGCGCCCCGACTGGAGCGGCAGCGCTACCTGGTCGGTGACACCGTCACCGAGGCCGACATCCGGCTGTTCACGACGCTGGTCCGGTTCGACGCCGTCTACCACGGCCACTTCAAGTGCAACCGCTGGAAGCTGGCGGAGCACCCGGTGCTGTGGGGGTACGTCCGCGACCTGTTCCAGACGCCCGGGTTCGGGGACACCGTCGACTTCGACCACATCAAGCGCCACTACTACCAGGTGCACACCGGCATCAACCCGACGGCGATCGTGCCCCTGGGCCCGGACCTCGCCGGCTGGCTCACGCCCCACCACCGGGAGGAGCTGGGCGGGCGGCCGTTCGGTGACGGCACTCCGCCCGGGCCCGTCCGGGCCGGCGAGGAGGTGCCGGTACCGGGCCGGCCCTGACCCTTCCGCAGACACCACGCACCCCACGCAAGGAGAGATACGCATGGCGAAGCCCAAGAAGAAGAAGCTCCCGCTCGCCTACAAGCCCGTCGGGTTCGCGCTCGGCTGGGTGGGCGGCACACTGGCCGGGATGGCGTTCCAGAAGACCTGGAAGCTGATCCGGCACGAGGACGACGCTCCCGACGCGCTGGACCCGGACCGCGGCTGGGGCGAGATCCTGCTGGCCGCCGCGATCCAGGGCGCCATCTTCGCGGCGGTGCGCAGCGCCGTGGACCGTACGGGCGCCAAGGCCATTGAGCGCTCGACCGGTGTGTGGCCGGTCGACAAGGGCGGACGGGACTGACCGCGCCGCGGTCCCCTCGACCGCGTCGCGGTCCCCTTCTCCCCCGCTCCCCCCCCCGTTATCTTTTTCGCGGTCCTGCAAGAGGGCCGCTGGCCTCCGGGCCCGGCATGACTGTTGCCCCCTGTCGACGGGATGACCTGGGGGGTGGTGTCACCGGGTCCGAGGGGTGCCGTCGGAGAC